>DATEGT010000151.1:0-15209 GCA_035280025.1 Burkholderiales bacterium
CGAGAATTTCCTTGAACGACACCGCCCGCGGGTCGAAGGCGATTCTGACGACTTCGGCGTGCCCGGTGCGGCCCGAGCAGACCGCCTCGTAGGTGGGATTCTCCGTCTTCCCTCCCATGTATCCCGACTCCACCGACTCCAGTCCTTTCAAGTCGTCGAACACCGCCTCGAGGCACCAGAAGCACCCTCCGGCGAGCGTCGCGATCTCCTTCGTCGTGTCGACCATGCTGTTGCCTCTTTCTTCCGGTAGCGTGCTATTTTGTCGGATCGCACCCGGCCTCATTACAGTATGCAGCATGGGCGAAATGGCGTGGAAAGCCCCGCCGATCCGGCGAATCAACCGCCTCCCCTGGTCGGCGTCGACGCCTGGGCGGGCGATCGAATCCTGCGGGAGGCGGTGGAGCGCGAAGGGGGCGGGTGGGTTTCGGCCCGCGCAAGCGAGATGGGGAGAACCGTCGGAAGCGAGCGCATGCAGACGCTCGCCGCGCAGGCGAACCGATTCACCCCGGAGTTGAGGACGCACGACCGCTTCGGCAACCGCATCGACGCCGTCGAGTATCACCCGGCGTATCACGAGCTGATGGCGCTTGCATTCGGCGCAGGCTTGCACTCGCTCGCCTGGACTGAAGAAAGGGCCGGCGCCTGGGTCGCGCGGGCGGCGCTCAACTACCTGTGGAATCAGGGCGAGAACGGCGTCGCCTGCCCGGTGACCATGACCTTCGCCTCGGTGCGGGTGCTGCGCAACGCGCCTCCTCTCGCCGCCGAGTGGGAGCCCAAGGTTCTCGCCTGCGACTACGATCCGCGCCCGTTGCCGCTGGCTCAGAAGCGCGCCGTCACGATCGGAATGGCGATGACCGAGCGGCAAGGCGGATCCGACCTGCGCACGAATTCATGCCGGGGCGCGCCGGCCGGCGGAGGCGAGTACGAGCTGAGCGGCCAGAAGTGGTTCTGCTCGGCGCCGATGAGCGACGCTTTCTTCACGCTGGCGAGCACCGGCGGCGGCCTCAGCTGCTTTTTCGTGCCGAGATCGCTGCCGGACGGCGCGCGCAATCCCCTGGTCATCCACCGCCTCAAGGAAAAGTGCGGCAACCGCTCGAACGCGTCGTCGGAGATCGAGTATCGCGGGACCCGCGCGCGAATCGTGGGCGAAGAAGGCCGCGGCATCGCCACCCTCATCGAGATGGCGCATCTCACCCGCTTCGACATCGTCGTGGCCTCGGCCGCGATGATGCGGGCGGGGCTCAATCAGGCCTTGCACCATGCGGCGCACCGCCGCGCCTTCGGGCGCCGCCTAGCCGAGCAGCCGCTGATGCAGAACGTGCTCGCCGACCTGGCCCTCGAAGCCGAGGCCGCCGCCCTGCTCGCGTTCCGTCTGGCGGGCGCCTTCGACCGCGCGCCACGGGACCCGCGCGAGCGGCTGCTGGTTCGCCTCATGACGCCGATTGCCAAGTACTGGCTGTGCAAGCGCCTCCCCGCCTTCGCCGCGGAAGCCATGGAGTGCCTCGGCGGAAACGGCTACGTGGAGGACGCGCCGCTCGCGCGCCTCTACCGGGAAGCGCCGCTGAACGGAATCTGGGAGGGATCGGGGAACGTCATCTGCCTGGACGTCCTCCGTTCCCTCGAGCGGACGCCGGACGCCCGCGGAGCGCTGCTCGACGAGATCGCGAAAGGAGGCTCGCGTTCGCGGTCGGCGGCCGCCGCGATACCGCAGCCGGCGAAAGCGGGCGGCGAGGCGGAGTTCGAAGCGCGACGCGTCGTCGAGGCCGTCGCGCTCGCCCTTCAGGCGAGCCTCATGGAGCGATACGCCCCGCCGGAGGCCGCCGACGCCTTCTGCGCGTCGCGGCTCGAAGGCAGGGGAGGCCGGGCGTTCGGGACGCTGCCTCCCGGGGCACGCTGCGAGCGGATACTCGATCGCGCGCAGCCCGTCCGTTGAGCCGGGCCCGCTAGAACATCCAGCGGGCTTGCGCGCTCAGGATCTGGATCGACCCGGTGTAGTCCACCGAGAGATTGCCCCGGAACGCGTTCTCGTTGGTAGCGGTCGCGGTCTTGTTGACCTGCGCGTTGTCCACCTTGATGTACACGTAACCGAAGTCGAAGTTGAGGGTGGGCGAAGCCTGAAAGCCCGCGCCGATCGCATACCAGGTGCGATCCGCGTCGGGCAGACGCGGCGTCCGGTTGGCGGAGTCGGGCACCGGCGATTGGTCGAGGGCGATGCCTGCCCGGAGCACCCAGGCGTCGTTCGGCTTGTAGCTCCCTCCCACCGAGTAGCGGTAGCTGTTCTTGAGATTCAGCGTCACCACCGAGTCCGCCTGGTTCGAGTCGAACTGGATCCGCAGCTCCGGGATCGAGCTCCAGTTCGTGCGGGTGACGTCGGCCATCACGGCCCATTTCGGCCCGAGCTGCTGATAGGCGCTGATCGACATGCTGGCGGGCAGCACGACGTCCGCCTTCGCCCCGGAATTGACGAGCCCGGTGCCCGCGAGGAGTGCCCCGGGGACGGTTCCCGGCGTGGAGATATTGAAGTCTCCCGACAACTTCTGCGTCATCTTCGAGCGATACGCTGCGCCGACCCGCAAGTCGTTGGTGACTTGCGCCAGCAAACCGAGGTTGTAGCCCCAGGCGTTGCCGTCCGCGGTGACCTTGGCGTTGCCGTCGTTGGGGTTGTTGTTCGGGTTAAATCCGGCACCGGCACCACAGGCGCCGGTGAAGGCTCCGCCGGCGGCCACCGTGCAGATCGTGGCGAAGTCCACCGCCTGGGTCAGCTCGGCCTTGAAGTGCTGATAGTTGAGGCCGACGCCGCCCGAAAACATGTCGTTGAACTTGTAGGCCGCGGCAATGTTGTAGTTGATCGCTTCGATGTCCGACTTGATGGCGTGGTACCGGCCCGCCCAGGTGCTGTCGTACTCCGTCGTCAGGCCGTAGGGCGCGTTGATTCCTCCTCCGACGGAGAAATCCTTGGTCAGGGGGTGCGTGTAGTAGAAGCTCGGGACGAAAGCCGCCTGTCCCGGATCTTTCCCGGCCCCTCCACCGATCGGAGTGCCGCCGAAGGCGGCGGCGGTGGAGGCGCTGTTGAGGGTCGGCTTGAAGCTCGGGTCGATGTAGCTGCCGGCGAAAACGAGTTGCGGGCGCGTGAGCCGGGTCATTCCCGCCGGGTTGTACCAGACGGTGCTGGCGTCCTCGGCGATGGCGGCGCCCCCGGCGTACGCGGTGCCGATGCCCGATGCATTCTGCTCGGCGATCGCGAAGAACGACGCCGAGGCCGGAGTGGCAATCCCCGCGACCGCAACGGCGAGCGCGGATCTCTGCAGCATGCGGCAGGTGCGTGAATTCATCTTGTTCTCCTCCTTGTCTGGTCCCCGATCCCGACCACCCGCTACCTCACAACGCGTATCGTCGGCCGCGACACGATAGCACAAGGCCACACTCCGGGAAATGGACCCGCCGCAAGGGATCCGGGAAGAATTCCGCCGCCGGAAGGGTGAGCGGCAGTACCGCTTCAGGCGACGGTAACGCGCGCGAACTTGCGCTTGCCGACCTGAAGGACCACCGTGTCGCCCCGCTTCACGGCGAGCGCTTTGTCCGCGACCTTCTCGCCGTTGAGCCGCACCCCGCCCTGCTCGATGAGGCGCAGCGCCTCGGACACGCTGGAAACGAGCTGCGATTCCTTGAGCACCTTGGTGATGGCCAGCTCGGCGACGCGCCCGGCGGATTTTTCTCCGCCGCCCGCAGCCTTCACGGTGATTTCGGGAATTTCTCCGGGCAGCTCTCCGTGCTTGAAGCGCGCCTCGAAGTCGGCAATCGCCTGCTCGGCGGCCCTTTCCCCGTGGAAGCGCGCCACGATCTCCCGGGCGAGGAGCACCTTGATCTCGCGCGGATTCCTGCCGTCGCCGACTTCCTTTTTCCAGCTCTCGACGGACTCCATCGGCTGAAAAGACAGCAGCTCGATGTAGCGCCACATCAGCTCGTCCGAGATCGACATCAGCTTTCCGAAGATGGCTTCGGGCGGCTCGCTGATGCCGACGTAGTTGCCCAGGGATTTCGACATCTTCTCCGGGCCCCGCAAGCCCTCGAGCAGCGGCATGGTCAGGATGCATTGCTGCGGCTGCTTGTGGTGCTTCTGGAGCTCGCGCCCCACCAAGAGATTGAACTTCTGGTCGGTCCCGCCGAGCTCGACGTCCGACTTCATCACCACGGAGTCGTAGCCCTGCATCAGCGGATACAGAAATTCGTGGACCGCGATCGGCTGGCGGGCGGCATAGCGCTTCGCAAAATCGTCGCGCTCGAGCATGCGCGCCACCGTCCAGGTGCTGGCGAGCCGGATCATCCCCGCCGCTCCCAGCTCGTCGGACCATTTGGAGTTGAAGAGAACCTCCGTGCGGTTGGCGTCCAGGATCTTGAATACCTGGTCCTGGTACGTCCTCGCGTTGTGGAGGATCTGCTCGCGCGAAAGCGGCGGCCGCGTCTCGTTCTTGCCGCTCGGATCGCCGATCATTCCCGTGAAATCGCCGATCAGGAACTGGACCTGGTGCCCGAGATCCTGGAATTGGCGCAGCTTGTTGATCACGACGGTATGCCCGAGGTGGAGATCCGGCGCGGTCGGGTCCATTCCGAGCTTGACCCGCAGGCGTGCACCGGACTTGAGCTTCTCGCGCAGCTCGGCCTCGACGATCAATTCATCGCAGCCCCGCTTTATGAGTTTCAGCTGGTGGTCGATATCGCTCATTGGACTCCGGGATGGCCTGCTCGGCGGTTATTTGCTAGACTTTTTTCCCTCTGACCCGCCAAGGCATATGCATAACAGCGAGGACGGAATTGTAGCGCGCCCCATTGGAAGACGCCTGCGCTGGCTGGCGCCGGCAGTCGCGGTTCCCTTGTTCGGCGTGGTCGCCGCCTTCGCGACGGTCTATCACGAGCCCGATCCGGTTCCGCCGCAGGTCGTCATCGAGCACTTGTCCCTCTCCCCGGCTCCGGTCGGCGAGCCGGAACCGGTCCTCTACTTCCAGGAAAGCGTGTCCCGGCGCAACGAAACGCCGGCCACCCTGCTCGGCCGCCTCGGAACCGATGGGGAAGACGCCCAGGCCGTTCTCCATTCCCCTCGCGCGATGCGTCCCTTCCGGCTTCTGCCTCCGGGAACGACCGTGCAGGCGAAGGTCGATCAGACCGGTAGGTTGCGGTCGCTGTGGTATCTCACCGACCGGGATACCGTTCTCTCCCTCGATCGGATCGGCGAGGGCTTCCAGACTCTCGAGCAACAGGCGGATTTGACCCGCGGGATCGAGATGAGATCGGGCGAGATCGAGACCTCGCTCTTCGCCGCGACCGACGCCGCGGGCATTCCCGACGGCGTCGCAACCCAGCTTGCGGACATCTTCGGAGGCGACATCGATTTTCATCGCGACCTTCGGCAAGGCGACCGCTTCGCAGTCGTCTACGAAGCGGTTCGCTTCGACGGGCGCTCCGTTCGGTCCGCCCGGGTGCTCGCCGCGGAGTTCTCCACCCGGAAAGAGACCTTCCGCGCGGTCTGGTTCCAGGACGCCTCGGGGAGGGGCGGGTACTACACGCCGGATGGACAGAACCTGCGCAAGGTCTTCCTGCGTTCGCCGCTCGAGTTCTCGCGAGTCACCTCCGGGTTCGGTTTTCGCCGTCATCCGATACTTCAGCAGTGGCGGGCGCACCAGGGAGTCGATTACGGAGCGCCGGCCGGAACTAAGGTCAGGGCCACCGGCGACGGCGTCGTGGCCTTCGCGGGGCAGCGCAGCGGGTACGGCAAGCTGATCGTGCTGCGGCACCACGGCGGCTACAGCACCTACTACGCGCACTTGCGCGGTTTCGCGAGCGGGCTGAAGCCGGGAAAGCGCGTCGCTCAGGGCGAACTCATCGGCTACGTCGGGCAAACCGGCTGGGCCACGGGCCCTCACCTGCATTACGAGCTGCGCGTCCACGATCAGAATCGCAACCCCCTCACGATGACTTTTCAGCCGGCGCAGCCGCTTCTGAAGATCGAGCTCCCGGCGTTCGAGCGGACGGCGAGCCCGCTCCTTGCGAGACTCGCTCTGCTGAAGAACAGCGACCTCGCCCTGCTCGAGTGAGCGGTCCCAGGCAGAGCGGGCGCTCGGAGATCTACATCGGATTGATGTCGGGGACGAGCCTCGACGGCGTGGACGCGGCGCTCGTGGACCTGCGGTCCGGACCGGTTCTCCTCGGGACGGCGTTCCTGCCTTATCCGGCGGATCTCAAGGCGGCTCTCCTCCAGCTTCAGGTCCCGTCCAGGAATGAACTTCATCACGCCTCAGTAGCCGGAAACCGGCTCTCGTCGCTCTATGCCCGCGCTGCAATCCGCCTGCTGCGGAATTGCGGAGTCGAGCCGCGCCTTGTGCGCGCAATCGGCTGCCACGGGCAGACCGTGCGTCACCTGCCGGATTCCGGGTACACGATCCAGCTGGGCAATCCCGCTGGGCTCGCGGGGCGGCTGGGCATTCCGGTGGTTGCCGATTTCCGAAGCGCCGATATCGCGGCCGGCGGCCAGGGCGCTCCGCTGGTTCCCGCATTCCACGCCGCGGTTTTTCGAAGCGCGCGCGTGCACCGCGTGGTCGTGAATCTGGGCGGAATGGCGAACCTGACCGATTTGCCGCGAAAGGGGCGGGTCACCGGCTTCGACATCGGGCCGGGCAATGTCCTGCTCGATGGCTGGGTGCGCTTCAGGCTCGAAAAGGAGTTCGACCGCGGCGGAGCCGTCGCTTCGCGCGGCCGGCCGCTCGAGCCTCTCCTCAAGACCTTGCTCGCCGATCCCTACTTCCGCCGGACTCCGCCCAAGAGCACGGGGCGCGACCGCTTCGACCTCGCTTGGCTGCGCCGGTTCCGCGTCGGGCGATACAGAACCGAGGATGTGCAGGCGACTCTGGCGGAGCTCACCGCGCGCAGCATTGCCGGCGCGATTCGCCGATTCTGCCCCGGCGCGGAGGAGGTCTACCTGTGCGGCGGCGGGACGCGCAACGCCGATCTGGTCGGGCGAATAGCGCGCACGCTGCCGGGTATCGCGGTTGCATCTACGGCCCGGCTGGGAATCCACGCGGACTGGGTGGAAGCGATGGCGTTTGCATGGCTCGCCCAGCGCCGGCTCAAAGGCGAGCCGGGAAACCTTCCCGAGGTGACGGGCGCCGGCAAAGCACGGGTGCTGGGCGCGGTCTATGCGGCATGACGCGCGCGGAACCGAACAAAACGGGGGCTGACGCCCCCGGTTCAAGGACTCTGAGGAAGTACTACGCGGAAAACGAAGAGCCGCAGCCGCAAGTACTCGTGGCGTTGGGGTTCTTGATGACGAACTGCGCCCCTTCCAGGCCCTCGGTGTAGTCGATCTCGGCGCCGACGAGATACTGGTAGCTCATGGGGTCGATGAGCAGCATCACGCCGTTTTTCTCCATCACGGTGTCGTCGTCGGCCTTCGCTTCGTCGAAGGTAAATCCGTATTGAAAGCCGGAGCAGCCGCCGCCGGTGACGAACACCCGCAGCTTGAGGTCGGCGTTGCCTTCCTCGTCGATGAGTTGCTTGACTTTGTTTGCCGCGCTGTCGGTGAAGATCAACGGTGCGGGGACTTCTGCCACTGCGTTCATTGCGCTTGCTCCTGTTTCCGATCCGGTACCAGCCTCATATGGTGCCTGCGGCGCCGATCTTCAAGTTCGAACCTCTGCCCGCCTAGCCGACGGGCTTGCTCGCCGCCAGCTTCAGCTCGACGGTCTTCGATTCCGATTCGCCCGAACGGTGCACCAGATGTCCCTCGACTACGGCGCCGAGGTGCATCTCGAGGTTGTTGTAGTGCACGTCTCCTTTGACGCGGGAGCGAGATTGAAGTTCGAGAAACTCGGTCACGTACACCGGCCCGGAAATCTCGCCGTTCACGACCAGATGCGAGACGCTGATCTCGCCCTCGATCCGCGCCTTCTCGCTGAGCACCAGGGTCGACGGTTCATCCGATACGGCGGTCACGTTGCCGACGACCTCGCCGTCGACACGCAGCCCCCCCGTGAAGTTGACGTTGCCTTCTATCCTCGTGCCGACGCCGATCAGGCTGTCGATCCGATTCTGCGGCTTGCTCGGCTGCTTGCTAAACATGGCGTCACCCGCTATGAAAGGTTGACGTTCTGGCTGGCACGGGCCTCCCCTGACCCGTTCTCCAGGATGCGCGCTTGTATGGTACGCACCTTGGCACCCGCCGGAACCCGAAATGTTCCCTCGACTCGGCGAAAATACTTGAAGTTGAGCTTATAACTAGCGCTCGCATCGGTCGAATCAGGGATGATCATTGTAGCATCCCTTCCGTCCTGTTGCATCTCCACCACAAGTTGCAGGGATCCGTGAAACTCGCGGTCGAGCTTTCCCCCCTGGAGCACGAGCAAGCGATAGCGGTATTCGCCGGGGAGCACGTCGCGTTCAACCTTGAAGCGATGAATGCTCACTTTTTCGTCGCGCCGCTCCGCGGGCACGAGGTTCTCGAAGAAGGCGAGATCCTCCTTGAGGCGGTTGTTTTCGTCCTCAAGTGTCTTCACCTGGGCGGCGAGCTGGCTCTGCGCGGTCTGTTCGATCTTCAGCCGCGAGTCGCTGGCGTTCGCGATCGCCCGAAGCCGCGCCGCCTCGCTCTCGAGCTTCGACATCGAGTCCCTGAGGCGCGCAAGCTCGTTCTGGATTTCTCCGCGATCGAATCCGGCGAATCTACGCCCGGTGTCGTACATCCATGCCGCAAGAGCGAGCGCGAGCGAAAGAAATATCAGGTTTCCCAGCCAGCGCCAATACCACGCGACGTGCGTCTGCACGGTCATTCTCGGGGCGGAAATCCCGAAGCGCTGGCGGAATTGCTTCAGCAGCTTGCCCATTCGTTTTGCCTACACCATGTCAAGGCACGACCGCCGGATGCGAAAGACCCGTGGTTTCTTCCAACCCGAACATGATATTCATATTCTGGACCGCCTGTCCGGACGCTCCCTTGACCAGATTGTCGATCACCGAGAGCACGACAAGGGTGTCTCCCCCGTGGGGACGATGGATCGCGATGCGGCAGCTGTTGGCCGCTCGCACCGACCGCGTGTCCGGCTCGCTGCCGCCGGGAAGAACATCGACAAACGGCTCCTTGCGGTAGCGGTCCTCGTAGAGCCGCTGGAAATCCGCCGCTTTGGCGATCCGCGCGTAGAGAGTCGCGTGGATGCCCCTGATCATCGGTACCAGGTGCGGGACGAACGTCAAGCCGACCTTCCGGCCCGCGGCGAGCTCGAGGCCCTGCAGGATCTCCGGCCAGTGACGATGACCCGCAACCCCGTAGGCTTTGAAATTGTCCGAGGCCTCCGAGAACAGAAGGTGCTCCTCGGTCCTTCTGCCCGCGCCGCTCACACCCGACTTCGCATCCGCGACCAGGTGCGCGAGGTCTACCGTTCCTGCCTCTATCAGAGGCAACAGGCCGAGCTGAACGGCGGTCGGATAGCACCCGGGATTGGCGACGAGGCGAGCGCCCCTGATCTCCTCGCGATTCACTTCAGGAAGGCCGTATGCCGCTTCCGGGAGAAGCTCTGGGGCGGCGTGTTTGATCTTGTACCATTTTTCCCATTCGGCGACGTCCTTGATCCGGAAGTCGGCCGAAAGGTCGACGACGCGCACCCCGGCCTGCACGAGCGATTTCGCCTCGCCCATGGCTACCGTGTTGGGGGTCGCAAAGAACACGACATCGCACTTCGTGAGATCGGTCTTCGACGGGTCCGAGTACACGAGCTCCACGACGCCGCGCAGGCTCGGAAAATGATCCGCCACGCGCGTGCCTGCTTCCTTGCGAGACGTGATCGCGACGAGCTCGCACTCAGGATGCCGCGAGAGAATCCGCAGCAATTCGATTCCCGCGTAGCCCGTTCCGCCTACGATACCGATCTTGATCACCGTCTCACCTCGGCCTGTCCTCTGGAGGACAAGTGGAACCTTCTTCCAAGAACAAACAAAAAAGCCGCCCTGAGGCGGCCTCCTTGCGCGATCCCGTGAACATCAGCGTTTGGAATATTGCTTGCGCCGCCGCGCCTTGTGCAGTCCGACCTTCTTTCGCTCGACTTCCCGCGCGTCGCGGGTAACGAGACCCGCCTTGCTCAGCACGGGCTTGAGCGCTGGGTCGTACTCGATGAGCGCTCGGGTCAGCCCATGGCGCACTGCGCCCGCCTGCCCGAATTCCCCTCCTCCGGACACGTTGACGACGACGTCGAACTGCGTGAGCTTCTCCGTCAGCACCAGCGGCTGACGGACGACCATTTGTCCCGTCTCCCGCGCAAAATACTCGTTGGCGGGGCGGTGATTGACGGTGAAATCGCCCTTGCCCGGTTTGATGAACACCCGCGCGACGGAACTCTTGCGCCGCCCGGTTCCGTAGTAGTACTGCCCGATCATGCGTTGATCTCCAAGACTTTCGGCTGCTGCGCCGTGTGAGGATGCTCGCCCGCCGCGTAGACCTTGAGCTTCTTCAGCATCGCGTAGCCCAGCGGACCCTTCGGCAGCATGCCCTTGACCGCCATTTCGAGAGCGCGGGTCGGAAAGCGCGCCTGCATCTTCGCGAACGTCGTGGAATACACGCCGCCGGG
Source organism: Burkholderiales bacterium (assembly GCA_035280025.1). Lineage (GTDB taxonomy): Bacteria > Pseudomonadota > Gammaproteobacteria > Burkholderiales > SG8-39 > VBDM01. Next base: position 10,602 of record DATEGT010000151.1, read on the forward strand.
GTAAGTGCTGTGGCGGTAGTACGTCTTGGCCTCTGGCTTGTTGCCCGTGACGCGAAGCCTGCCCGCATTCACCACGACGATGTAGTCGCCGACGTCCACGTGCGGGGTAAACTCGACCTTGTGCTTGCCTCTCAGCCGGCGCGCGATCTCCGCGGCGAGGCGTCCGAGCACCTTGCCGCTTGCGTCGATCAGGTACCAGTCGCGCGTGACCTCGTGCGGCTTGGCTGAGTATGTCGTCATGAGCAACGTGGAATCCGGCGGAAGCGCGTGATTTTATTGAACAAGTACTGTCGTGTCAAACCTCTTCGCACCGCGAGCCGAAGCTCCAAAAAAAAGCGCAGCCCTGGGAGCTGCGCTCAAATCCACCAAAGGAGGAGGGTGGAGGAGACTTGGGCGCCTGGCGCCCAACAGCGTGTATTATAGAGTCCGTTTTGTGCAGTGCAAGAATTATTTGTTGCGATGCAGAAACAAGCACGTGGTATGCAGATAGCCGCGCGTTGTCATACAGTTACGCAACATTCTTTGTCGTCTAGGGAATCCGAAACATGGAATGCACAGTGAGGTGGGTCGGTGGCGATGGAATGAGCTTCATCGCCGAGACCGAAAGCGGTCACGCCTTCGTGATGGACGGCGCACCCGAAGGCGGAGGGCGCAACCTGGGTCCGAGGCCCATGGAAACGGTGCTCGCCGGCACGGGAGGCTGCACTGCCTACGATGTCGTCGTGATCCTCAGAAAGAGCGGTCAGCAGGTTTCGGGCTGCGAAGTCGCGCTGACCGCGGAGCGCGCGACTGCAGATCCCAAGATATTCACGAAGATCCACATGCATTTCGTGGTGAAGGGGAAGGACCTGAAGCCGTCGCTGGTCGAGAGCGCCATCAAGCTCTCACACAACAAGTATTGCTCCGCTTCCGCGATGCTCGGCAAGACCGCGCAGATCTCGCACGACTACGAAATCGTCGCCGGGTAGGCCTGCTCTAGATCCGGTACGACAGCGTCGTCATCACCCGGGCCGCCAGGCGCATCGCGCTCTGCACGACCCGGGGCAGCTCGCGCGCCCCGAGCGACTCGGCGGTCCTCCGGTGGCCCGCCTCTTCCTGTTGCATGCGCTCGATGACCGCGCGCGTCCTGGTGTCGTGCTCTCCGAGCCGCTCCAGATGACCCTCCAGATGCCGCTCGACCTGCCGCTCTGTCTCCGCGAGAAATCCGAGATTCCAGTCGTCGCCGAGGCGGCCCGCGACATAACCCAGGGCGAAGGACCCCGCGTACCAGAGAGGATTGAGAATGCTCAGGCGACCGTCGAGCTCGCGCACCCGCTGGGCGCTCCAGGCCAGATGATCGCTCTCCTCCAGCGCCGCCTTCTCGAGCGCGCCCCTGACCGTCCGGTCCGGAGACGCGAGCGCTTGGCCCTGATAGAGCGCCTGCGCGCAGACCTCGCCGCAATGGTTGACCCGCATCAGGGCCGCCGCGTGACGCCGGGCCGCGGGATCGAGATTGTCTTCGTCCGCTTCTTCCGCGGGGCTCGCCCGGCGGGCGACCGGCTCGCCGAACAGGACCCGCATCGCATTGTCGAACGCCGCGACGCACCGGTCCGGATCGAAGCGATTGTGCTGGGAGGATTCCATCGCGGCAGGAAATCGTTTCTCGGACCCGGATCATATCCCAGGTCCGGCTCGCTTTCCCGCTTCGAAAAAAAAGGCGCCCGAAGGCGCCTTTTTAGAGCTTCTTGATTCCGGATCAGAACACGTGCTGCACGCCCAGACCGTACGTGGTCACGTCGACCCCTTGAGCGAGAGCACCAGCCGTTCCGTTGCCGCTGTTGGTCGCCGGTCCGGCGATGTAGTAGTACGACGTGCCGGTGCCTGCGCCGTTCATGCTGTTGTCGATCTTGTTGTAGGCGACATACAGCTTGGTGCGCTTCGACAGGACATAGTCGTAGCCGAGCGAGTACTCCTTCGCCTTCGCTCCGCAGGCCGCGGCGCCGATCGTGTTGGCTGCCGCCGTGCAGTCCTTGCCGCCCTGGGAATTCGCGTAGCTCGCCCAAACCGCCCCGGGTCCGACGTTGAACCTGCCGTTCACCACCCAGGCCGGGACCTTCATGCCGGAAGCGCCGTTGTCGCCGTACTTGATCTGCTCGTACGCCGCTCCGACCTCGCCCGGTCCGAAGTTGAACTTCGCGCCGAGCTGCATCCCCGTGTCCTTCGCATTGAAGTTGGTACCGGCCGGGCGAAGACCTTGGTGCTGGTCGTAACCGAAGCCGACCGACAGGGGGCCGCGGACGTAGGTGGCGCTCGCCGAATACTCTTTCGGCTTGGTCACGCCGTTCGTCGAAGCGCTATCCGGGGCTTGGTAGTTCGCTAAAGCGGTCATCAGCTTGACCTGGAAACCGGCCATGATCGGCGACCAGTACTGGATCGAGTTGTTGATCCGCCGCGAGAACGCCGTGCCGTTGGACGTCGCTTCGGTCACGCACACCCCGCCTGCCGTGGTGGTAACACTGCCGCTCGCGTTGCTCACGGTGTTCGTGCACGAAGGGTTGAGCAGCGCGCCGGTGGAATCGCCCACGTTCATGATGACGCCCGCGGCCGAGAAGCCGCCGGAGGTCACGGAGTTCCACACGCCGTCGACCACCTTGTACGGTGTATCCCACACGCCGGCAAGGACGTCGCCGAAGGCGCCCGACAATCCTACGCCGGAGTTCCGCCCGCCCCAGTTGTTGCCGATCGTGGCTCCCGCTTCCGTACGTCCGTCAGGCCAGACGCCGATCTCGAGCTGGAACCAGGCGGTCATGCCGCCGCCCAGGTCTTCCCGGCCCCTGAAGCCCATCGCGTTGCCCGCCGTAAACAGGTCCTGCTTGTTCAGGCTGGAGATCGTGTTGGCTCCGTTGGCCGAGTAGCGGTCCATCATGATGGTTTCATCGAGCCGCCCGTAGAGCGTGATTCCGTTGCTCGTCGCCAATCCCGGCGACGGAACGATGGCTGTGGGCGTATTCGACGTCTGCGCCACAGCCAGCCCCGGAGCGGTCACCGCCGCCGCGACTGCCAGTGCCATTAGCTTTTTGTTCATCGAGAATGTCTCCTCTTCAATTGACTCGAGGGCAGCCAAGACGCGCCGCCCGCTTAACCCGGAAGATGGGTTGTTGCAATTCTGCCAATGCGTACTTTCAAGCTCAACCACAACCGTGATTTTTTAGCGGGAAAGCCAGCGCGCGTTGTATTTGCACAACAACGATCATCTTGTCACGTTTAATCAAACTGTTAAGAACAATTTCGCCATTTCCACCCCGGGGTCGGATGCCCGCATGAACGCTTCGCCGACCAAAAAAGCCCGCATTCCGCCCTTTCGCAGCAATGCGACCTGCTCCGGCTTGTGTATTCCGCTTTCGGTTACCGCAATGCGCGGGTCGGGAATCAACGGCAAGAGCTCGAGGGTGGTTTCGAGGCGCGTATCGAACGTCCGCAGGTCGCGATTGTTGATCCCGACGAGCGGAGTCGAGAGCTGCAGCGCCAGATCGAGCTCGCTGCGATCGTGCACCTCGACCAGGACCGACATGCCGAGCGATTCGGCCACCGCTTCCAGCTCCCGCATGCGCTGAAGATCCAGCGCCGCTACGATGAGGAGAACGCAGTCGGCGCCCAGAGCGCGCGATTCGAACACCTGATAAGGATCGACCACGAAATCCTTGCGCAAGACCGGAAGATCGCAGGCCCCGCGCGCCGCGGCGAGATCTTCGGCGCGGCCCTGGAAGAACTGCCGGTCGGTGAGCACCGAGAGGCAGGCGGCGCCGTGCGCTGCGTAGGAGCGCGCGATCGCGGCGGGGTCGAACCGCTCCCGCAACAGGCCCTTGCTCGGGCTCGCCTTCTTGATTTCGGCAATCACGGCCGGCACACCGGCCGCCATCTTCCCGCGCAGCGATCCGGCGAAGTCCCGGGGCTTCCCGGCGGCCCGGGCACGGCGCTGCATCGCGGCGTCGCCGACCTTCGCTTTCGCCCCGGCGATTTCCTCGGCCTTGACCGCCAGAATCTTCTGCAGGATGTCAGCCACGCGCGAGCTGCTGGGTGAACCTGACGAATGCTTCGAGCTTCGCGCGCGCGGCGCCGCTCTTGATCAGCTCGAAAGCCTTCTCGGCGCCGTCCTCGAAGCTCGGCGCCTGCTCCGCGACGTAGATCGCGGCTCCCGCGTTGAGCGCGACGATGTCGCGGGCCGCGCCGGGAGCGTTCTCCAGCGCCGCCACGACGACCCTGCGGGATTCCTCGACGCTGGCGACACGCAGCGTCCTGGGATCGTGCACCGGCAGCCCGAATCGCTCCGGATGAACCACGTATTCGGCGATCCTTCCCTCCTTCAGCTCGCCGATCATGGTCTGGCCGCTCACCGATATCTCGTCCAGGCCTTCCATGCCGTATACGGTCATCGCTCGCCGGGCGCCGAGCCGCTGCAGCACCCGGATCTGGATGCCCACGAGATCCGGGTGAAACACGCCCATGAGCTGCATCTGCGCCCCCGCCGGATTGGTCAGCGGGCCGAGAATGTTGAAGATCGTTCGCACCCCGAGCTCGCGGCGCACGGGCGCCGCGTGCTTCATCGCGGCGTGATGCGCCGGCGCGAAC
>DATEGT010000152.1:0-5315 GCA_035280025.1 Burkholderiales bacterium
CATCGAGGAGCTGCGCAGGCACCGCAGCCGCGGCCGGCTTTTCCACGTGCGCGTCGACCTGCGCGTTCCGGGCAAGGAGCTCGTGTCAAACCACCGGCACGACAAGGATCCGTACCTCGCCCTGCGCGACGCCTTCCTTTCTCTCCGGCGCCAGCTCGGGGACTTTGCTCGTGTGACGCGCGGCAAGGCGAAGGGGCGTGCAGAGCGAGGAGCGCGGCCGTGAAGGGCGCACGCACCGAAGCGCGTCCGCCACGTCGCGAGCAGCTAATCGACGACCCGAGGCACGACAGCTACAAGGCCAAGGGGAAGCTGCGCGACCCGACCCGCTGCCCCGAGTGCGGCGCAGTGTTCCTCAAGGGGCGCTGGACCTGGAACGGCGCGCCGTGCGGCATCGTTCACGAGCTGCGGTGCCCGGCCTGCCAGCGCATCCAGGACGGCTTCCCCGCCGGCTACCTAAGTCTGGGCGGCGAGTACTTGGCCGGACACCGCGAAGAGATCCTCAACCTGGCGCGCAACTGCGAGGCGCGGGAGAAGGCGGCGCATCCGCTGCAGCGGATCATCGCGATCGAGGACGTCGAGGGGGGCATCCTGGTAACGACCACCGATGCGCACCTCGCGCGGCGCATCGCCGAGAGCGTGCACGACGCGTGCAAGGGCAGCTTGGCCCTGCATTACAGCAAGGAAGAGAATCTACTGCGCGCAACCTGGAAGCGTTGAAGACCCGCGAAGGACCGGGGGTTCTCCGCTCCGGCGAATATAGTGAGCGCCTTGCTTCGGTGGACGACATGCGAATGCTGCCGCCGTACCCCAGCTTCCCGGCCGCTTTCCGGCGTTTCAAGCACGTGACCGGGTTCTCGACCGTCGGGCATCGGTTCCGCGCCGTGGCCTTCACCCCGAGCGCGCCGCTTTGACCCGGTCCGCGCCCGCACGCTTCGCCTTGTTCGCTTATGGCTTCCGGCCATTCTTCCTGGCGGCCGGCCTGAGCGCCGCGCTGATCGTGCCGGCCTGGGTCGTCATGATCCAGCGGGGAACCATGCCGCTCGGCGTTCTGCCTCCGCAGCTGTGGCACGCGCACGAGCTCTTCTATGGTTTCACCGGAGCAGCGCTCGCCGGATTCCTTCTGACTGCGGTGCCAAGCTGGACCGGCGCGAAGGGATTCTCCGGCCGGCCGCTGGCCGCGGTCGCGTCGGCCTGGTTACTCGGGCGGCTCGCCTTCGCCGGTGCGAACTCGCTGCCCTTCTGGGCACTCGCCGCGGCCGAGCTTGCATTCCTCGCTGGCGTCGCGCTGCTCCTGGCGCCTCCGCTGCTGCGTTCGCGCAATCGCAATACGCCGCTGCTCCTCGTCATCGCCCTGTTGTGGGTCGCCGACGCGGCGTTTCTCGCGGGGCTTGCGCGGCGCGATCCCGGCCTCGCTAGCGGGAGCCTGCGCATCGCGATCGACCTGATGCTGATCGTCCTCACCCTGATCGGCGGCCGCATCGTGCCCTCGTTCACCGCGAACGCGCTGCGGCGGCGCGGGGAGTCGCCCGAGATCCGCAGCTTCGCGTGGCTCGAGCGTGCGGTGATGGCGCTGATGGTCGCCGTAGCCGTGGTCGACCTGTGGCGGCCCGATGGGGCTGTGGCAGGATGGCTCGCCGCGCTCGTGGCGATTGCACAAGGCGCCCGGCTCTCGGGCTGGCGCAGCCTGCACACGCGCGGCGAGGCGATCCTGTGGGTGCTGCACCTGGGCTACGCCTGGATCCCGGTCGGCTTCGCGCTCAAGGCGCTGTGGCTCCTCGCCGGCGCAGGATGGGCGGGGCACTGGCTGCACGCGCTCACCATGGGTGCCTTCGGCACCATGATCCTCGCCGTGATGACGCGCGCCGCGCTCGGCCACACCGGGCGCGAGCTGACGATCGGCCGCGCAATCGCGGCCGCGTATGTCTTTCTCACTCTTGGGGTCGCCGTGCGGGTCTTTGCGCCCGCATTGTGGCCTTCGCAATACCTGTGGATCCTGGTTGCTTCCGGAGCGCTGTGGACGGCGGCGTTCGCAATCTATCTCCTCGTCTATACGCCCATCCTCGTCCTCCCGCGGGCGGACGGCAAGCCCGGCTAGCCGCGGTTGACCTGGTGCGAACGTGGGACGATCTGCTTTTCCACGTTGCGCGCTGGCAGAGGATCGCGGATCTGCGATGGAGCCAGGCCTGAACGCGGTCTTCTACGACCTGCCGTGCCTGCGGCCGGCTGCCGCAGCAGGCGCGTCACCGAAACGAAGGCCCGCCCTGTCGCCCGGCGTCCCTGAAAGCGATCCTCTATTTCGCGGGCGCTCCCGAGGCTCCGGAGCGCCGCGGCCGCCGCCTCGCCGGCCCATTCCCAGCCAAAGTCGGGGCGAGGCGCGCTACTGCACCAGCGGCGACGCGCCCTCGGCGAGAATCCGAAGATATTGGGCGAGCGCGCGCTCGGTGGAGCGCTCGCGCAGGAAGGCGCCGATCGTGGCCCGAGCCTCCTCGAACGGCACGGGGCGGCCGGCGATGCGGCGTGCCACGCGCACGACGTGAAACCCGTGGCGGGTGGTGACCAGGTCGGGCAGTACGCCGAGCCGGGCGTCCTCGAACAGCGCGGCGTCGAACTCCGGGACGGTATCGCCGCGGCCGACCTGCCCGAGCGAGCCGCCCTGCGCAGCGGACGGGCAATTCGAATACTGCGAGGCGAGGTCTGCAAAGCGCGAAGGATCCTTCGTCGCCATGGCATGGACCTCGGCAGCCTTGGCGCGCAATGCTCCCGGCGGGACGCGGGGCGTGATGGCGAACAGGATATGGCTCGCCTCGGCCAGATCGCCCGAGCTGAATCGGGCGATGTTGCGCTCGTAGTAGCGGCGGCACTCCTCGTCGGTCGGCTCGGGTGTCCTCACTTCGAGATCGAGCAGCCGCTCGAGCACCTCGTCCTCGGACCCGGGCTCGAGCCCGAGCTCGGACGCCCGCTTGAGCAGCAGCGCCCGTAAGTCGTCGAGACTTTGCGGCTTGGTTTCCACAGTCGTTAGCCTCTCGGGCGCACGATCTGGTAGGCCCGCGTCAGGTAAGCCACGGCCGCGAAGCCGCTCCAGACGTGCACCAGACGCGAGAACGGGAACAGGAGGAACATCGTCAGTCCGAAGAAAAGATGCACCCTGTAGATCCACGGGACTTCGCGGATGAAATCGGCCGCGCCGCCGCGAAACGTCGCGATGTGCTGCGCCCACTGGCCGAGCAGCAGCATGACCCCGCCCTCGCGGTGCTGCAGCGAAAAGAAGATGGACACGAGGCCCAGCAGCAGCGTCGCCAGGATCCACAGCAGGATGAAGATGTCCATGGACGTCGAGGTAGCGCGGATGCGCGACTCCGCGAGCCGCCTGTGCACGAGCAGTATCAGCCCTACGAGGCACGTCGCACCGAAGATGGCGCCCGCGCCGATAGCGAGCATCTGCTTGGCTTCGGTCGACAGGCCGAGCGCGTGATAGAGGTCGGCGGGCGTGAGCAGCCCGAAAAGGTGCCCGAAGAACAGCATCAGGATGCCGATGTGGAAGAGGTTGGAGCCCCAGCGCAGCTGTCCGCGGCGCAGGAGCTGGCTCGAGTCGCTCTTCCAGGTGTACTGTTCGCGCTCGAAGCGCACCAGCGACCCGAGCAGGAACACGGCGAGACAGACGTACGGGTAGATGCCGAACAGGAGCTGATGCGCAAAGTCGCTCATGCGGGCGTCCTCCTGGGGTAGAACTGCACGGTCTGCGGTCCGCCCTGCGGTCCGCCAAACGTGACTTCCGGGTCCTTCCATTCGCGATCCAGCGCAGCCAAATCCTCCGCCGGCGAGAACCCCTCGGTGCGCTTCTTCGTGAGCCCCGGCTCCCCGGCGACAGCGAGCAGCGCGCCGAACACGGACGCATAGCGGCTGCCGCGCTCGGCGAGCCGGTCGCCCACACCGCGAAGGATGTCCGCGGTCTCCGCGAGGAAGCCCTTCGCCTCGTCGGGCGACGCCAGCGAAAGGAATTCCAGGAACGCCGGAAGGTAGTCCGGGAGCTCGCCGTCGGCGACGCGTACGCCGCGCTTCGCGTACGCCGCGAGCAGGTCGACCATCGCCTGGCCGCGGTCGCGCGACTCGCCGTGCACGTGCTCGAAGAGGTGCAGCGACAGCGCGCGGCTGCGGTCGAACAGCGACACGTAGCGCTCCTGCAGGTCGTACAGCTCGCCGCTCGCGAGCTCGCCGATCAGCGCCTCGACCTCGCGCCGGGCCGCGCGCGGGAGCAGCGCATCCTCCTCCAGCGCCGCGCCGATCTCGGCGAGCGCCCCGACAAGCTCCGCCTCCGGGTGCGACAGCAGGGCCGACAGCGCGAGATAGGTCTTCACGACTCCGCCTTGGCGCTCAAGGCTCTCAGCGGAATGACGCGCTTCTTGCCGCCGAACAGGCTCGCCTCGGAGGTACCTTCCGAGCAGCCGTTGCCGAAGGAGAAACCGCAGGCGCCGCGCAGGTCGTAGGCGTCTTCCGCCTGCTCGCGGTGCGAGGTCGGGATGACGAAGCGGTCTTCGTAGTTGGCGATCGCCATGTAGCGGTACATGTCCTCGACCTGCGCAACGCTCAATCCCACCTGCTGCAGCACCGCCCCGTTGGCGCGCTTCTCCACGTGGATGGAACGCATGTAGGCGCGCATGGCCAGCATCCTCTCCAGCGCGAGCTTGACCGGTGCCTCGTCGCCGGCGGTGAGCAAGTTGGCGAGGTATTTCAGCGGAATTCGCAGCTGCGACACGTCGGGGATCTCGCCGTTGGCGCCGAGCTGGCCGCTGTTGGCGGCGGCGCTGATCGGCGACAGGGGCGGCACGTACCAGACCATCGGCAGCGTGCGGTACTCGGGGTGCAGCGGGAAGGCGACCCTCCAGTCCACCGCCATCTTGTAGGCGGGCGAGACCTTTGCCGCCTCCAGCCAGTTGTCGGGCACGCCGTCACGGCGCGCCTGCTCGATCACCTTCGGGTCGTCCGGGTCGAGGAACAGCCCGAGCTGTGCCTCGTACAGCTCCTTGGGGTCTTCGACGCTCGCCGCGCGCTCGATGCCGTCGGCGTCGTACAGGAGCACGCCCAGATAGCGGATGCGCCCTACGCAGGTCTCGGAGCACACCGTCGGCTGGCCGGCCTCGATGCGCGGGTAGCAGAAGATGCATTTCTCGGCCTTGCCGCTCTGCCAGTTGAAGTAGATTTTCTTGTACGGACAGCCCGAGACGCACATGCGCCAGCCGCGGCACTTGTCCTGGTCGATGAGGACGATGCCGTCCTCCTCGCGCTTGTAGATGGAGCCCGACGGGCAGGAGGCGACG
>DATEGT010000153.1:0-20043 GCA_035280025.1 Burkholderiales bacterium
GCGCACTTTCAGCAGGTAGTCGGCGCGCGGCTGGAACATGGCCGGGTCGATCTGGCAGCGCCGCTCGACGTGCTCTTCGGCGAGAATCGGGCTGCCGGCGGCGACGCGACCGATCAGGGGCAGTCCCAGTCCCTCGGTAAGCCGGATGCCTCGCGAGGCGCCCGGGGTGAGTTCGATCGCGCCCTTTCTCTCCAGCATCCGCAGATGCTCTTCGGCGGCGTTGGCCGAGCTGTAATTGAAAGCGTTGGCGATCTCGACCCGGGTAGGCGGAAAGCCGGTCTTCTCGATGGCTTTGCGGACGAAGTTGAGGATTTTCTGCTGCTTGAGGGTGAGCTCTTCGGTCATGGCGCCTCCATATCTGTATTTATATACAGTCTCGGTCCGCTTGGCAAGGGGCGTATAATTTCGCCGGACTCGAACCATGTCGAAACCCTACGAATCCGATCTCACCTGCATGATCCGCGACCTGCTCCGGGACAAGCCGCACATTGTCCAGGAGCAGAAGAAGGGCCGGGCCCTGTGGTGGGACAAGAAGCTCGATCCCGAGGAGCTGAAGCGCGCCCGGGAATCGGACGTCAAGCAGCAGGCCTACGTCTATCAAAACAAGGTCTGATTCGGGCTTCCGGAACCTTGCCGCGGCGCTCGCGCTTTGCATTTCAGCGACGGGCTGCAGCAGTCCGTCACCCAAAGAGCCGGAACTTCCGACGGTCGACTCGCTGCCGGCTTCCGCGCTCTCAGAGCGAGGGGATACCTACGAGGAGCGGACGTCGATCTCGGATCTCAACAAGAGGCGGGACTGGGATGGGCTGCTGCGATACGCCGAAGCGCGGCAGCGCCAGGACCCCGCAGGCTCCGATTGGGGGGTCGTCGCCGGCTACGCCTTGTTCCGCAAAGGCGAGTATTCGAGGACGATCGCCTTGCTCGGTGCCATCGTCCAACGTAATCCCGAGGATATCGGAGCCTGGAATCTGCTCGGGGAATCCCAGCGCCGGGGAGGTCAGCCCGGACAGGCGGCCCGGACTCTCGAGCGCGCCAGCAGCGTCGGCCGCACCTCCTTCGTCACTTTCTTCTTCCTCGGTGAAGCGTACCGGGATGCACAACGGCTGGATCGGGCGATCGCCGCATATCGGGAAGCGACGCGTCTGGCTCCCCAATTCGCGCAAGCCTGGTTCGAGCTGGGATCGGCGAGCGCGAGGGTCGGAGAGAAAGCCGACGTGGCTGCGGCTCTGGAGAACCTGCAGAAGCTGGACCCGAGGCTCGCGGCTGAGCTGAAGAAGCGCAGCCAAGGAAGACCAGGCCGCTGAGGTAAATTGTCGAATATGTGTATTATGTTAAATTTAGTTCAATTCCGACCATCACATATATACCTTCCTCTTTTAGAGCGTTACCCGCTGTACCTAAAGTGATACCTTAGATCCCACCTAAGAACAGCCTGAAGAAATTCCCGCTGGTTGCCGCCGCGACAGCGTCAACGCCTACACCCCGCAAGCGGGCGATCTCCTCGGCGACGTGGCGCACGAGGCCGGGCCGATTGGTCTTGCCCCGGTGCGGCACCGGAGCGAGGTAGGGCGAGTCGGTCTCGACGAGCATCCGTTCCAGCGGCACCCGGCGCGCGACCTCCTTCAAGGGGCCGGCATTCTTGAAGGTGACGATTCCGGAAAAAGAGATATGGAAACCCAGGGCGAGGGCGGCTTCCGCGGTTTCCTGGCTTTCCGTGAAGCAATGCATCACCCCCCCCACCTCCCCCGCGCCCTCCTCCTTCATGATCCGCAGCGTGTCCTCCGAGGCATCGCGCGTGTGGATCACGAGAGGCTTCCCGCATTCCCGCGCGGCCCGGATATGGGTGCGAAAACGCTCACGCTGCCACTCGAGGTCGCCCTTGAGGCGGTGGTAGTCGAGCCCGGTCTCCCCGATCGCCACCACCCGCGGATTCCGAGCGAGGTGGACCAGCTGAGTCCGCTCCACCGCACCCCCCTCGTGATCGGGATGCACGCCGACGCTCGCGAAGAAATTGTCATGGGCTTCCGCTAGGCGGAGCACGTTGGGAAAGGCGTGCAGCTCGACGCTGATGCACAGGGCATGGGTGACGCCGTTCTCCCGCATCTCCTCACGCACCTCGTCCAGCTTTCCCTCGAATTCCGGGAAATCCAGGTGACAGTGCGAATCCACGAGCTCGGGAAGCGAAGGCGTCGTCACGACGGTCCGACCACACGCTGATACTGCAGCAGGAGATCTTCGACGAACAGCTTGGGGTTGAGGGGATGCTTGGCGAGAGCGCGAGCCTGCGCCAGCCGCCGCAGGTAAGCCGCGGTGCTCGCCGCCTCGCAGCGCTTTGCCAAATCGGCAAGCTGCTTTTCCTGCCCCGGGTGATACCGCACGCGTCCCGTGGACTGAACGAGGAGCAGATCGAAGGTCCAGCGCTGCAGCCATCCGACTAGATCCCAGAGGGGAACCCGCTGAACGGTTTCGGCGAGCACGATCGGATCGAAGCGATCGCGCTGGATACTCTCGAGGAAAGCGGTCCGATCGGCTTCGGCGGCCATACTCTTGAGCGCGGCGAGCGGGGCGCCGCCTGCCGCGGCGAGGGGCGATTCCGGGTGCTCCACGCCCTGCTCTTTCAGCCACGCAACCGCGTCGGCGGAGTCCGGAAAGGGAAGCGTGAACTTCATGCACCGGCTGCGCACGGTGGGGAGCAGCCGGTGGGGCTGAGTCGCAACCAGCAGAAACACCGTCGCGGGCGGCGGCTCTTCCAGGCTCTTCAGCAGAGCGTTCTGTGTGTTCGGGTTCATCGCCTCGGCAGGGTAGATCAGGATCACCCGCAAGCCGGCCCGATGAGTGCCTACCCCGAGAAAATCCGCCAGCTCGCGAACCTGCTCGATGCGGACCTGCTCGCTACGCTTTTTGCCCGGCTCCGCGCCTTCGTCCGCTTCCGGAACGAAGCTCTCGGGCACGACCAGGCGGAAATCAGGATGGTTGCCGAGCGCGAACCATGCGCAGGCCCGGCACTCGCCGCAAGGCCTTCGGTCGTCTCGCGGCTTCTCGCAGAGCAGGGACTGAGCTACGCCGAGGGCGAACTCGAACTCGCCCCACCCTTCCCCGCTTTGAATCAGCACCGCGTGAGGGAGCCGCTCGCGCATCCTCGTCCAAGCCTTCCACGCAGGATCTTGCCATTTAAACATAAGCATTAACAAACTGTTAGGATGATATTCTCAACTTCTTGCTTGACTTCAGCGAGCGGCCTCTGGCCGTCGATCACCCGTACCCGATCCGGCTCGGACGCGGCGCGCTCGAGGTAAGCTGCGCGGACCCTTTCGAAGTAGCTTTGATTCTCGGATTCGAATCGATCCCTCCGGTCCCTGGAAAGACGCGCCAAGGCTACGCTGACCGGCACATCGAAGACCAGCGTCAGATCGGGCGTCAGACGGCCCTGGACCCAGCGCTCGAGGGTTGCGATCCTCTCCTTCGCCATCCCGCCGCCCGATCCCTGGTACGCATAGGTGGCGTCGGTAAAGCGGTCGGAAACCACCCAGCGGCCCTCGGACAGGGCTGGCGCAATGATCTGCGCGATGTGCTCGCGGCGCGCGGCGAACATGAGGAGCGTTTCGGTGTCGAGATTCATGGGCTGCGACAGCAGCACCGTGCGCAACTTCTCCCCCAGCGGAGTGCCTCCCGGTTCGCGCGTGACGACGACCTGCTTTCCGCGCGCCCGGAGAAAATCGGCAATGCCTGCAATGTGCGTGCTCTTCCCGGCACCGTCGATGCCTTCCAGGGTGATGAACTTGCCTCGGCTCATCGGCTCGCCCGCCGGCGCGTTCCCGGCAGCTGGTACTTGGCGACCGCGCGATTGTGCTCGACGAGTGTCCTGGAGAACTCGCTCGTCCCGTCGCCGCGCGAGACGAAATAGAGCGCGTCGGTCTTTGCCGGGTGCACCACGGCCAGGATGGACGCGAGGCCCGGCATGGCTATCGGATGCGGCGGCAGGCCCTTGCGGGTATAGGTGTTGAAGGGCGTGTCGCGCGCCAGATCCCGCTTGCGCAGATTGCCGTCGAACCTCTCCCCCATTCCATAGATCACGGTCGGATCCGTCTGGAGCTTCATCTTGAGGCGCAGGCGGTTGGCGAACACCCCGGCCACCATCGCACGGTCGCTCGCGCGGCCGGTTTCCCTCTCTACGATCGAGGCGAGAATCAGCGCCTCATAGGGATCGGCAACCGCCAGGCCGGGATCGCGCGTTGCCCAAGCGGCTTCCAACTGGCCTTTCATCGCGTGCCGTGCGCGCGCCAGAACCGCGAGATCGCTGGATCCCTTGGCGAAGATATAGGTGTCGGGAAAGAACATGCCTTCGGGAACAAGGCCGGCCTCTCCCAGCTTCCGCATGATCTCCGCGTCCGCGAGACCCGCGGTGTCGTGCTTCAGGTCCTGGTGCGCGCCCATGAGTTCGCGCATCTGGCGGAAGGTCCAGCCCTCGGGAAATACGATCTCCGCCTGGGCGTATTCGCCGCGAACGATCTTCCTGATAAGAACAAGCGGCGTGACCCCTTCGACGACCTGGTAGCTGCCGGCCTTGACCGCGCCGCTCGCACCGTTGAGCCGGGCGAGCAAAATGAACTCCCATTCGTTCAGAGGCAAGCCCGCTTCGACGAGCTGGCGCGTCGCGCTGCGAAGCGAGCTCCCCGGTTTTATCGTGAAGTCCACGGTCCTCGCAGGGAGATCGATCGGCGAGAGGGCCACCCAGGAGAGCCAGCCGCCGACTCCGAGGATCGCGGCGATTACCGCCAAAAGGAAGGTTTTCAGCCGGGCCAGCATCGAGGGTGTCGGGCTCGCTTGACGACGCTCGTATAATAAACGCTAACGAGACGCGGTAGATGAGCACGCTTGAGCACGCAGAAGACCGGCTGACGCCGCGGGCGGGACGCCTCGCGGAGAATTTCGTCGCCAAGCTCGATCACCTCGGCACGCTGCGCTTCAGCGGCGAGGAGGCGGAGGTCTTCCTGCAGGGGCAACTGAGCTGCGATGTCGCGGCCCTGGGCCCGCGCGCGAGCGTGTACGGCGCCTTCTGCAGCGCCAAGGGCCGGATGCTCGCGAATTTTCTTCTCTGGCGCCGAGATGACGGATTCACCATGGTCTTGTCGCGCGACCTCGTCGCGTCGGTGAGCAAGCAGATCTCGAAATTCGTGCTGCGCTCGAGAGTGAAGGTCGAGGACACGAGCGATTCGATCCTGCTCGTCGGCGCGACCGGGGGCGCCGGAGAACGCCTGCTCGCGACGTCTCCGCCAGCGAAACTGAAGGACGGTAGGCTGCTGTTCGCGCTGCTGGCGGACGCGGCTCCGGGAGCGCTCGGCGGGCTCCCCCTTGCGGACGCGGCCTTGTGGCGATGGAGCGAAATCCGCAGCGGCCTCCCGCTCATCACGGCGGCCACCCAGGACCAGTTCATCCCGCAGATGGCGAACCTCGAGCTCCTGGGCGGGATCAGCTTCGACAAGGGGTGCTACACCGGCCAGGAAATCATCGCTCGCACGCAGCACCTCGGCAAAGTGAAGCGCCGCATGTTCCTCGCGAACGTTCCCGCGCCCGCGAGGTCCGGCGACGCGCTCTTCGGCAGCGAGCCCGGCGGGCAGGCCAGCGGAACCGTTCTGAATGCCGAGGCCTCTCCCGAGGGCGGACACGACCTTCTCGCCGTGGTTCAGGTCGCCAGCCGGGAGAGTTCGACCGTTCACCTCCGAGCGCACGACGGTCCTGCTCTGCGTTTCCTGCCCCTCCCCTACGCCGTCGCGTGAGATTGAGCTACTACATCTACTACCGCGTGCCTTCCGGCAACGCGGAACGCGCCCGATCGGCGATCGAAGCAATGCAGCGGGAGCTGGCCACGGCGACCGGCATCGGCGGACGGCTGTTGCGCCGCCGTGACGACGAGACCACGTGGATGGAGATATACGAGAGCGTGCCGGAGGGCGCAGGTTTCGAGTCGAAGCTCGCCGAGCTGGTGGCCCGGCATGGAATCCCCGCCCTTCTCATTCCCGGGTCGTCGCGCAAGCAGGAAATCTTCCGGACCTTCTGACCGATGTGCTTGATCGCTCTCGCCTGGCGCGCGCACCCGGCGTACCGTCTTGTCGTGGCGGCGAACCGGGACGAGTACTTCGGGCGTCCTTCGGCGCCCGCGGACTTCTGGGACGATCACTTCGGTGTGCTCGCGGGGCGCGATCTCGAGGCTGGAGGCGCGTGGCTCGGCATAACCCTGGAAGAGCGGTTCGCAGCGCTCACCAACTACCGGAATCCGACGGACCGGAGGAGCGGCGCCCCCTCGCGCGGCGCGCTCGTGTCCGATTTTCTCACGGCTCACACGGCCCCCTCGGAGTACGTCAAGGAAGCGCAGAGGAAAGCGACGCGGTACAACGGTTTCAGCATGCTCGTCGGTAACGGCGACTCGCTTTGGTTCGTCTCCAACCGTGGCGGCGCGCCGGAGCGCGTGCGGCCCGGCGTCCATGGCTTGTCCAACCATCTGCTGGATACTCCTTGGCCCAAGGTCGACAGGGCGAAAAAGAGGCTCGCGAAGCAATTGCAGGACGGCTTCGATCCTGCCGCCGCCTTCGATCTTCTCGGCGACACCCAGCGCGCGCCGAGCGCCGAGCTCCCCAGCACCGGGGTGAGCCTCGAGATGGAGGAGCGGCTATCCGCGATCCGCATTCTGGCCTCGAGCGGGTACGGCACGCGCTGCTCCACCGTGCTGGCTTTCGCGAACGACGGGCGCGTCGAATTCCACGAGCGTACCTACCGAGAGGACGGCGGAGTCTCCGGGACCGTCAGCTACCGCATGACCCTTTCAGCGGGAAAAGGTCGAGCGTCATCTCGACGTGCGGGATCCCCGCCTCCAGGAACTCCTCTCCCCGCTCGCTGAAGCCGAAGCGCCGGTAGAAGCCGGCCGCGTGAGTCTGGGCATGGAGGACCGAGCGCTCCATCGAGCGCTCGCGCGCGCGGTCGAGCACGGCGGTGAGCAGTGCCCCGCCGACGCCTTTCCGCCGCCATTCCTTCAGCACCGCCATGCGGCCGATGCGGCCGTCCGGGAGCAGCCGCGCCGTGCCGATGGGCTTGCCTCCCAGATCCAAGGCGACGGCGTGGTCGCTCGCCTCGTCCCATTCATCCCATTCGAGATCTCGGGAAACGCTCTGCTCTTCGACGAAGACTTTCTCGCGCACCGGGCGCGCAAGCGGCAGCGCCTCGCGCCAGGACATGATGCGTACGGTGAACGGCGCGGCCATAGCGCCTTATAATCCTACGGATGCAGAGCCTGTGGAAGGACGAGGAAGCGAAGCAGTTCGAAGGGGATCTGGGACTGCGCGTCTATACCTCGAGGCTGCTGGGACGAGACAAGTCTCTGGTGCTGCACGGCGGGGGCAACACCTCGGTCAAGATCAAGGAAAAGAACCTCTTCGGCGAGGAGGAGACGATCCTCTACGTCAAGGGCAGCGGCTGGGACCTCGAGACAATCCAGCCCCAGGGGTTCTCGCCGGTGCGCCTTTCGCACGTGCTGCGGCTCGCGGAGCTGCCCTCCCTGTCCGACCCCGAGATGGTCAACCAGCTCGTCACCCATATGCTGAAGGCCTCTGCGCCGGCGCCTTCGATCGAGACCATCCTCCACGGGCTGATGCCTCAGAAATTCGTCGACCATACCCATGCCGACGCGGTGCTCTCGGTGACCAATACCAAAGACGGCGAGAAGCGCATCCGGGAAATCTACGGCAAGCGCTGCGTGGTCATCCCCTACTTGATGCCGGGCTTCGACCTCGCGCAGTTCTGCGCGCGCGAATTCAAACGCCAGGGAACATCGCAAACCGTGGGCATGGTCCTTCTCAACCACGGCATCTTCTCGTTCGGTGAGACCGCGCGCGAGGCCTACGAGCGCATGATCGAGCTGGTGACGCTCGCCGAGAAGTATCTCGAGTCGAAGGGCGCCTGGGACGTCGCTTTTGAGTCCGGCAACGTGGCGAGAGCCGATATCCATGTGCAGGCGGCGCTTCGACGTAAGCTCTCCGATCTTGCCGGTGCCCCCCTCATAATGCGCACCGAACCGAGCCTCCGCGCCCTCGCGTTCGCGCGGCATCCACAGGTGTCGACGATAACGCAGCGAGGGCCGGCGACCCCCGACCATGTGATCCGAACCAAGCGCACGCCCATGCTCGGCACCAACCTCGACGGGTATGCGGCGGAGTACAAGCGTTACTTCGACCACCACGCGCCGAATGCGAAAGAACCCAAGACCATGCTCGACCCAGCCCCAAGGGTCGTGCTCGATCCGGGCTTCGGCCTCGCTGTCGCAGGCCGCACAGCCAAGGACGCCGCTATTGTTGCCGAGATATACGACCACACCATCGACGTCATATTGCGCTCAGAAGCGCTAGGCGGATTCGAGGCGCTGCCTGCGAAGGACATTTTCGACGTCGAATACTGGGACCTCGAGCAGGCGAAGCTTAAGAAGGGCGGAAAAACTCCCGCCTTCGCTGGGGAAGTCGCGATCGTCACCGGAGCCGCCTCGGGCATCGGGAAAGCCGCAGTCGCCGCCTTCCTCGCTCGTGGCGCGGCGGTGGTCGGAGTGGATCTCGACGAGAAGGTCGAATCGCTGCACGCACGTTCGGATTTTCTCGGTGTGCGCTGCGACGTAACCGACGAAGCGCAAGTGATGTTTGCGATCGGCCGGACAGTGCAATTCTTCGGGGGCGTCGATATGTTGGTGTTGAACGCAGGAATTTTTCCCGCGAGCCGCAGGATCGCCGACCTTCCGACCGCGGAATGGCGTAGGTCGATGACAGTGAATCTCGACGCTAACATGCTTCTCCTCCGCGCCAGCCATCCGCTGCTCAAGCTCGCGCCGCGGGGCGGGCGCGTGGTCGTCATCGGCTCGAAGAACGTGCCTGCTCCCGGGCCGGGGGCGTCGGCCTACTCGGCCTCGAAGGCAGCGCTCAACCAGCTCGCCCGCATCGCCGCGCTCGAATGGGGCACCGATGGCATCCGCATCAACACGCTGCATCCGAACGCCGTGTTCGACACGGGGCTGTGGACTGATGAGGTCCTGGCGCAGCGCGCCAGGCAATACGGCATGACGGTCGAGGCGTACAAGAAGAACAACGTGCTCCGCACCGAAGTCCGCAGCCTCGACGTCGCCGAGCTCGCCGCGGAGATGTGCGGCCCGCTTTTCGCGAAGACCACCGGCGCGCAGCTTCCGGTCGACGGCGGCAATGAGCGCGTCATTTGAAGCGGCGGCCGTAGAGACGCTGCGCTGGCGGGACGGGCGTCTTGAACTGATCGACCAGCGCCTGCTGCCGGGCAGGTTCGAATACCTGGCCTGCTCGAGCGCGGCAGAAGTGGCCGTGGCGATCCGCGCGATGGCCGTGCGCGGCGCACCGGCGATCGGATGTGCTGCCGCGTTCGGCGTCGCGCTGGAGGCGCGGCGCGAGAGGCACCGCCCTCCGGCCCAGTTCGCGGACGCCATGGAGACCGCGTTCAGAACCCTCGCCGAAAGCCGGCCGACCGCGGTCAACCTTTTCTGGGCGCTCGCGCGCATGCGCGCGGTGCTTGCCGGGAACGGCGACCCGGCCGAAGCGGCCGACAAGCTCACCGAGGCCGCGCTCGCCCTCTTCCGCTCCGACGTCGAGACCAACCGCGCCATCGGGCGCGCGGGTGCGACGTTCGTCCCCGATGGCGCGCGGGTCCTGACCCATTGCAACACGGGCGCTCTGGCCACCGCGGGGCACGGAACGGCGCTCGGCGTAATCCGCTCCGCCCGCGATGCCGGCAAGCGCATCTCGGTGATCGCCAGCGAGACTCGGCCCTACCTGCAGGGCGCGCGTCTCACTGCATGGGAATTGACCCGGGAGCGCATACCGGTCACCTTGATCACGGACAGCTCCGCGGGCCATCTGATGAGCAGGGGGCAGGTCGACCTGGTGGTCGTCGGCGCGGACCGCATCGCGGCGAACGGCGACCTGGCGAACAAGATCGGGACGTACACTCTCTCAGTCCTGGCCGAGCGCCACGGCCTCCCTTTTTACGTTGCCGCGCCGCTTTCCACGATCGATACGTCCATCGCCGATGGATCCTCCATTCCGATCGAAGAGCGCGGGGCGGCGGAGGTCACCGGCTACGCCGGGGTACGCTGGGCCCCGGAGGGGATCGCCGTCGCCAACCCGGCGTTCGACGTCACGCCGGCTGCGCTGATTAGCGCGCTGTTCACCGAGAAAGGCGTGATCGAGCGCCCGGACGCCGGCAAGATCCGCGATCTCTTCGAGCGATGAGAGCCAGAACCCGGATCGCGGCGCTGGCACCGGCGCTGCTCGCCTTTCTATCCGGGTGCGCGAGCCAATACTTTCGCGACGCCGGCGCGCCGCCGCCCGAAGCGCGCTATTCGCTCGCGGATCTTCCGCAACCCGAGTACTGGACGGGGGTCGTATTCAACGGCGAAAAGGTCGGCTTCTCCCACGCACGCGTCGCCCCGGCGGGCCCCGGGCTGTACGAGCTGCAGGGAGAAGCCTTCCTCAGCTTCCGCTTTCTCGGCTACGAGAAGCGCGTTCAGGTACGATCGCTCGACACCGTCGATGCCAGCGGGCGGCTCCTGCGATTCTCCTATCACTACGTGCTCGACGATACCGAGCGGGACGTGACCGGCGAAGTGCGCGACGGAAAGCTCCACTGCAGGGTGACGACCGCAGGGAGGCCGCCGGAGCTGAAGGAGGAGACGCTGACCGAGGCAGTCTATCCCTCTGGCGCGCTCGGCCTGCTCCCGGTGCTCGAGGGCCTGCGCGTGGGCAAGACCCTGCGACAACTGGTATTCAACGGCGAGACGCAAAGCGTCGATCCCGCCGTGCAACGGATTCTCTCCTACGAAAAGAGCGACCTGTTCGAGGGCTCGGCATTCAAGGTCGAGACCGACATGCTCGGAATGCACAGCACCACCTGGATCGACGGGCGCGGCCTGCCGGTCTTCGAGCTGGGCCTCAACGGGGTGATCGTGTCCGCGCTCGAGGACGAGCGCGCTGCGAAGAGCTATCTGACGAGCGCCGCGCTCAACAAAGCCGACGTCTTCGTCGGCTGGAGCCTGATCAAATCGTCCCTTCCCCTTGCCGACCCCCGCGCGGCCCGCTACCTGCGATTCGCCCTGCTCGATCCCGGCCAGGGCCGGACCCCCTTGTCGGACGCTCGCCAGCGCTGCGCCCGCTCGGCGAACGATGTCGTTTGCGAGATCGACGCGAATCTCGATGCGGCGGAGGACGGCTCGGGCGCGCGGGCGCTGCTGCCGTCGAGCACGGTGCAGAGCCGCGACCCGATGATCCGCAAGCTCGCGCTGTCGATCGTCGGGGAGAAAGCCTCTCCGGGCGACAAGATTGGTGCGGTGCTCGGCTGGATCGAGCTCAACATCCGCAAGGAGGCGGTGGATACCTTCTCGGCGCTCGACGTGCTCGACGCGAGGCGCGGCGAATGCCAGGGCCACACGTACCTTTACGCGGCGCTGATGCGCGCGCTAGGCGTGCCGACGCGGGCGGTCAACGGTCTGGTCTACGCGCCCGAGTACGGAGGATTTCTCTACCATACATGGGCCGAGAGCCTCGTCGACGGCCGCTGGCGCACGATCGATCCGACGTTCAACCAGAGCCCGGCCGACGCGACGCACATCGCCCTGGTGCGCGGCGAGACCTTGAACGAGCTCACACCGCTGGTCGACTGGGTGGGCAACACCCGCATCCGGGTACTGGAGGCGCGATAGTCCGCGATCCCGGCTACCGCGATACCGCGTTTACGCCGGCGTCGCCTACGCCGAGATAGAGCCCGCCGGTGTAGAGGACTTTCGAGAGAGTGGAGGTGCCCGAAGAAGCAGCCGACCAGGTGACGCCGTCGTCGCTGTAGGCCACCGCTCCGTTCTCCCCTACCGCCAGGAAGCGCGTGCCGGCCGAGCCGCCGACCGTGATGCTTCGAAGGTTGTCCGCAACCGGAGCGGGCGCGACGGGCGTCCAAGCGACCCCGTCGGGGCTGGTGATGATGGTTCCCGCATCGCCGACGGCGACGTAGTGGACGCTGGCGCAGAGCCCACAGAATGTCACCGCGCGGAGCGTGTTGGCGGTGTTGGTCGTCAGCGGGCTCCAGGTGCTGCCGTCAGTGCTGGTGAGCAGCGTGCCCCCGGCCCCTGTAATCAGGAAGCTCCCGTTGAGCAGGGTGAGGCGAGTGAGATCGCTCGTGGTGACACCGACACCCACCTGAGTCCAGCTCACCAGATCGGGGCTGTTGTAGATCCTGCCGCCCGTGCCGACCACCACGTAGAGCGCATTGACCCCCGACACGAAGGCGAAGCCGATCGCGCTCAGGTCGGTCACCGGCACGGAGGCGATCGTAACCCGGCCGTTCGAGCCCCAATTGACCGCGTCCGTGCTCGAAATCACGGAGCCGTCCGCGCCCAGGGCGACATACGCTCCCGCCGCCAGGGTGACCGACTTCAGGTCGGCGGAGTATCCGGCAGGCAAGGTCGTGGGCGGACTCCACTGAGTCACGCCTTGAGGATCGCCGACGACGAAATTAAATTCTCCCGCCGTGTAATTGAAGCCGCCCGAAAAGATCGTCGTCGCGTCTCCGACGGTGACGAACGTGCTGCCGTTGAGCAGGAGGTCGTTCAGATTCGGATTCGCCGGCGCGGTTCCGAGCGGCGTGCCCGGGACCCAGGTGGCGCCGGCGAGCCTCGGCGTAGCGACGGCCGGAAACGAGGTCGGCCCGGCGGCGCTGTCGGCATGGGTCGCGTTCATGACGAACGCATACTGGGTTCCGTTCGCGAGCCCGGCGACCACCCGGGGGTTTATCGCCCTGCGGATCGCGATGGAGTTGGGCGTGGCGACGTCGACCGAGCTCCCGGGCTGATAGAAAATCCAGTAGTCCAGGTCGGGAAGCACGTCCCAGGTGATGACGACGAGGCCGTCGCCCGTCGTGGCGGCGACCCCGGTCGGGGCCTCGCCGGGCGGATCGGTCTTCCTGTAGCACCCCGACAGCGCGACGAGCGACGCGAGGATCAAAGCCAGGGAGCGCACGTGGAGGATGCTCGGGTCCGGAAGATGGCGAAAGCGGCGCCGAAAACTATAGTCGATGCACGCCGCTGCAAGTGTAACAGACGGTAACTACCGGCGGCCGTCGTACCACGGGAAGCACGCATCGCGGTCCCGCAGCGCGCGCCCTCCCGACAGGGATATCCTCAGCAGAAAGGCGAGATGCTCGCCGAAGCTGTAGAGGCGGACCTTGCGGTCGCTCGTCGAAAGCGGATGCCGGTGCAGTATCACGATGGTGCGTCCCCTTGCGCGCGCCAGGCGCTTGAGGCGCGAGAACAGGTCGATCTCTTCCGCCGCGTAGAGCGTCTGGCTGAAGCCGCCGATCTCGCGAAACGCGGCGAGATCGCAGAAGACCAGCGAGCCCGCGCCCCAGCGGCAGATGCGACTGAGCGTGTTCCACAGCGCCACGAAGAACCGGGCGGTGAAGCGAGCGGTGCGGAAGCGCACCGTGCTGCCCCCGGCCAGGCAGCGCCCTCCTTCGATCTGGGCAGCCAGGTCGTCGAAGAGGGCTCGCGTGGGCACCGAGTCCGCGTCGACGAACACCAGCCAGTTCCCGCCTGCGCGCGCCGCGCCCGCGTTGCGCGCCCGCGCGATCTGGTTCACCGGTTCGAAAACGACCGTCGCGCCGGCCGCGCGCGCGATCTCGGCGGTCCGGTCCGTGGAATTGTTGTCGCAGACGATCAACTCATGCGCCCAGCCGCGCGCGCCGAACGCGCGGGCGGCCGCGCGTATGCCTGCGAGCGCCGCGGGAAGCAGCCGTTCCTCGTTGAACGCGGGAACGACGATCGAGATTCTCATGAGGCCCTGGCATCTCCGCGGGCACGAGTGCCTCGCAGCGTGAGGCCGAAAGCGAGGGCGCATGCGAGAGCAGCCGGGAGCGCGAAGAGAAAATGCCGCTCGAAGCCCCACCACGGGAATGCTGCGTTGTACGACACGGCCGTCCGGGCCCACCATCCGAAGGTCAGCGCGACCCATGCCACGGCGACCGTCGCGTACAGCGCCGTCGAGCTGCGCCTGGGAAGCGCGAGCGCCGTGGTCGCGATGAGCAGAATCGGGGCGAGCGCGTAGGTCGGCGATCCGGACATGCCTGCAGCAACGGCCTCCCAGGGGTGGCTCAGGTACCAGCCCGGGCTATCCGCGATCGCGACCAGGCATTGCGCCGCAGTCCCTGCGATCCAGCCGATCGCGCTCGAAATGACGATGACCACCGCGCGCCGCTTCATCGGGTCGGCGCTACTCAATGCTCACGGCCGTCCCGGCCGGCACCCGGTCGAACAGCTCGACGATATCGGCGTTGCGCATGCGAATGCACCCGATCGAGCCGGGCCTTCCCATCGCCACGGTCTCGGGACTGCCGTGGATGTAGATGTACCTGCGCATGGTGTCCACGTTGCCGAGGCGGTTCCTGCCGACCTCGCACCCCGACAGCCACAGGATGCGCGTGAGGATCCAGTCGCGGCCGGGAAAGCGCTCGCCGAGCTCAGGCGTCCAGATCTCGCCCGTCGGACGGCGGCCCCGGAAGACGGCGTTTATCGGTTGCCCGGTTCCGATCTTTGCCCGCACGATGTGCGCGCCACGCGGCGTGCGAAAACTCCCCTCCTCTTCGCCCACGCCGTTCCTCGAGGTCGAGACCGAATACCGCCCGATCTCTCTGCCGTCGCCGGAGAAGAGCCTGAGGCGCTGCTCGGAAACGGATATTTCAATCTTCGCCATTGCGCTGGCGCCGGCCGGCGAAGAAGTCCGAGAGCTGCCGTCCGGCTTCCGCCGCGAGTACTCCGCCCGTGACCTCGGCGTGATGGTTCAACCGGTCCTCGGCGAAGAGATCGACCACGCTGCCGCACGCGCCGGTCTTGGGATCCGCAGCGCCGAACACGAGCCGTGCGATGCGCGCGTGCATGATGGCGCCCGCGCACATGGCGCAGGGTTCGAGGGTAACGTAGAGAGTGCAGCCGTTGAGTCGGTAGTTCTCGAGCGCCTTCGCGGCATCGCGCAGGGCCCGGATCTCGGCGTGCGCCGTTGGATCGCTCGACAGGATCGGTGCATTGTAGCCGCGGCCGACGATCTTCCCGTCCTTCACCACTACCGCCCCGACCGGCACCTCGCCTTGCAGCGCCCCCTGGGTCGCGAGCTCGAGCGCCTCGCGCATCATCGCCGCGTCGATTTCGGCGCTCATTCCCATTCGATCGTCGCCGGAGGCTTGCCCGACACGTCGTATACCACGCGATTGATCCCGCGCACTTCGTTGATGATGCGGTTGGACACCTTCGCGAGCAGCTCGTGCGGCAGCGGCGCCCAATGCGCGGTCATGAAATCGGCCGTCTGCACCGCACGGAGCGCCACGACGTATTCGTAGGTACGTCCATCCCCCATGACGCCCACCGACCTGACCGGCAGGAATACCGCGAACGCCTGCGCCACCTTGTCGTACCAGCCGGCGGCGCGAAGTTCATCGATGAAAATCGCGTCGGCGCGGCGCAGGAGATCCGGGTACTCGCGCCTCACCTCGCCGAGGATGCGCACGCCCAGCCCCGGACCCGGGAACGGGTGCCGGAACACCATTTCGCGCGGCAGCCCCAGCGCGAGCCCCAGCTCGCGCACTTCGTCCTTGAACAGATCGCGCAGCGGCTCGAGCAGCTTGAGGTGCAGCGTCTCGGGCAGGCCGCCGACGTTGTGATGCGACTTGATGGTGTGCGCCTTCTTGGTCTTGGCGCCGGCCGACTCGATCACGTCGGGATAGATCGTCCCCTGGGCGAGCCACTTCACGTTGCTGAACTTCTTCGCCTCGCCCTGGAAAACCTCGACGAACTCGCGCCCGATGATCTTGCGCTTCGCCTCGGGATCGCCGACGCCCGCGAGCGCGCCGAGAAAGCGCGCCGAGGCGTCGACGAGATCCACCTTGACGCCGAGATGCTTCGAGAACGTCTCCATCACCTGCCTCGCCTCGTTCAGGCGCAGCAGCCCCGTGTCGACAAACACGCAGGTGAGCTGGTCGCCGATCGCGCGGTGAATCAGCGCCGCGGCCACGGCCGAGTCCACGCCGCCCGAGAGCCCGAGCAAGACTTCCTCCTTGCCCACCTCGCGCCGGATCTTCTCGACGGCCTCGGCCGCGTAGTCGGGTATGTTCCAGTCGTCTCCGCAGCCGCAGATCTTGTGCACGAAGCGCCCGAGGATGGCGCCGCCCTGCCGCGTGTGCGTCACCTCCGGATGGAACTGCACGCCGTAGAAGCCGCGCGACTCGTCGGCCATCCCGGCGATCGGCGTCGATTCGTTGCTCGCGATGACCTTGAAGCCCGCGGGCAGCGCGGTAACCTTGTCGCCGTGGCTCATCCAAACGTCCAGGAGCCCGTGCTTCTCGCCGTTGATGCGATCCTGGATCCCGTCGAGCAGCTTCGAGTGGCCCCGCGCGCGGACCTCGGCGTACCCGAACTCGCGGACCCTGGAATTCTCGACCTGCCCGCCGAGCTGCGCCGCCATGGTCTGCATGCCGTAGCAGATGCCGAGCACCGGCACCCCGAGGCTGAACACGGCGTCGGGCGCCTTGGGCGTCGCGTCCTCGTAGACCGACGCCGGGCCGCCGGAGAGAATCACCCCGCGCGGGGCGAACTCGCGGACGAACCCTTCGCTCACGTCGAAAGGATGCAGCTCGCAATAGACCTTCGCTTCCCGGACCCGGCGCGCGATCAGCTGCGAGTATTGCGCGCCGAAATCGAGGATGAGGATCTTGTCGTGCACCTACTCGACCTGGTAGTTGGGCGCTTCCTTGACGATCTGCACGTCATGGACGTGTGATTCGCGCAGGCCCGCGCCGGTGATCTCCACGAACTGGGTGCGGAGGCGCATGGCGTCGATGTCTTCGCACCCGCAGTAGCCCATGCTCGCGCGCACGCCGCCCATGAGCTGCTCGATCACGCGCGCCACCGACCCCTTGTAGGGGACGCGGCCCTCGACACCCTCGGGCACCAGCTTGTCGGCGTGCACCGACGAGTCCTGGAAGTAGCGGTCGGCCGCCCCCTGCTGCATCGCCGAAAGGGACCCCATGCCGCGATAGGACTTGTACGAACGCCCCTGGAAGAGCTCGATCTCTCCCGGCGACTCCTCGGTGCCGGCGAACAGGCTCCCGAGCATGACCGCGTGCGCGCCCGCGGCGATCGCCTTGGCGACATCGCCCGAAAAGCGCACGCCGCCGTCCGCGACGAGCGGCACGCCGATTTTTTCCAGCGCCTGGGCGACGTTCTGGATCGCGGTGATCTGCGGTATCCCGACTCCCGCCACGATGCGGGTGGTGCAGATCGAGCCCGGGCCGATGCCGACCTTGACCGCGTCGGCGCCCGCGTCGACCAGCGCCTTGGCGCCGTCCGCCGTCGCGATATTCCCGCCGATCACTTCCGCCGCCCCGGCGTTCTTCTTGACCCAGCTCAGCCGGTCGATCACGCCTTGCGAGTGCCCGTGCGCGGTGTCCACGACGATCACGTCCACCCCGGCTTCGACGAGCACCTCGACGCGCTCCTCCGTGCCTTCGCCGACGCCCACCGCGGCGCCGACGCGCAGCTTGCCGTGCTGGTCCTTGGCGGCGTCCGGGTGCTCGCTCGATTTGAGGATGTCCTTCACGGTGATCAGCCCGCGCAGCTCGAAGCCGTCGCGCACTACGAGGACGCGTTCCAGACGGTGCTTGTGCAGCAGCGCGCGCGCTTCCTCCGGGCTCGCGCCCTCCTTCACGTAGATCAGCCGCTCGCGCGGGGTCATGATCGAGCGCACCAGCGCGTCGAGATTGGTCTCGAAGCGATAGTCGCGGTTGGTGACCATTCCCACGACTTTTCCCTTCTCCACCACCGGGAATCCCGAAACGCGGTACTGCTGCGTGAGCGCGAGGAGCTCGCGCACCGTGATGTCCGGCGATACGGTCACCGGATCGCGCAGCACGCCCGATTCGTAGCGCTTCACCTTGGCGACTTCGGCGGCCTGCTTCTTCGCCGGGAGATTCTTGTGGACGATGCCGATGCCACCTTCCTGCGCGATCGCGATGGCAAGGCGCGACTCGGTGACGGTGTCCATCGCCGCGGAAATGAGCGGGATGTTGAGATGGATCTTGCGCGTGAGGCGCGTTCTTAGGCTGACTTCTCGGGGGAGGACGCGGGAGTGGGCCGGGACGAGGAGGACATCGTCAAAGGTGAGAGCCTTCTGAACCAGACGCATGACCACACCCAAAAGGCGCATTATACGCGGGTCGCAACTCCCGGTAAATCCTGCACTTTTCGGTCAACCGTGCAATTGACTGGCGCGTCGGAACTGGAGTAAGGTGCGCCTCACCCGACCGGGGAACTCGCAATGATTCGCCTCGTACTTTTCGCGTCCGCGATTCTCGCCGCAGCCTCGGCGCAGGCCCAGGTCTACAAGTGCCTCGATGCGAGCGGCCGGACCGTATACAGGCAGGATCCCTGCCCGCCCAGCATGAAGCGCGAAGCGATGTCCAAGGGCGGCATTCCGCGGGCCGCAGCGGCAGCGCCCGCCGACGCCGACGCGGCGTCCAAGGGAGACGCCGCCAAGGGCGCGCCCAAGACGCCGGCGCAGCAGGAGCAGGCCTTCCGCAAGCGCCAGCAGGATGCGGCGAAGGCCGCGAAGGATGCCGGGCAGAAGGATGCCCAGGCCCAGGCCAAGGAAGCGAACTGCCGCAACGCGAGGCAGCGCCTCGCGCAATACGAGATCGGCGGCCGCATCTCCAGGGTCGACGAGAACGGCGAGCGCTACTACATGGACGACGCCCAGATCGATTCGGAGAAGGCGCGCGCGCGCGCCGACGTCGCGCAGTATTGCGGCTGAGCTTCAGCCCCTCGCGCGCTTGTTCGCGCGCGTCCGCCTGAGGTCCTTGGGATCGGCGCGGAGCGGCCGGTAGATCTCCACCCGGTCCCCGTCCCGCACGAGCGTTTCTGCGGGCACCGCCTTGCCGTAGATTCCGACGCGCTCGGCCGCGGCAGCTCCGGGCAGGCCGCTCGCCGCGAGCGCATCCTTCACCGTGCTCCCCGCCTCCAGCTCGACGCGGCGCAGCGACTGCCGCTCCGGGAGCGCTAGAACCACCTCGACGGTGATCCGGCTCACGCGTCCCCGAACCGACGGTCGGCGCGGCGCGCAAAGGCGTCCACGAGGCTGTTGGCGATCTCGTCGAACACGGCCCCGATCACCTTTTCGAGCAGCGCGCTCGCAAACTCATAGCGCAGGCTCAGCTCCACCTTGCAGGCCCAGTCCGACAAGGGCGTAAACCGCCAGCTTCCCTCGAGGCTGCGGAACGGACCCGAAACAAGCTTCATGTCGATGCGCTCCTTCCCGCGGTCCAGGTTTTCCGTGGTGAATTCCTCGGTGAGCCCGCGAAAATTGATCCGCAGCGTCGCGACGGTACGGCCCGGCCCCCGCTCGGACACGCGCGCCCGGTCGCACCAGGGCAGAAACTCGGGATAGGACTCTATCTCCGAGACCAGCGCGAACATCTGGTGCGCGCTGTGACTCACCAGAGCCGAGCGGCCGACGCTGCTCATCGTTGTAAAATCGAAAATTCTATCGGAACCGGATCGCCGTGACGATCGTCGAGAATCGCAAGGCGCAGCACGACTACTTCATCGAGGAGCGTTACGAGGCCGGACTCGCGCTCGCGGGTTGGGAAGTGAAGGCGATCCGGGCGGGGCGCGCCCAGCTCAAGGAAGCTTACGTGATGGTCGCGAACGAGGAGATCTTCCTGATTGGCGCGCACATCAGCCCGCTTGCCGCCGCCTCCACCCACGTCCAGGCCGACCCGGTGCGCACGCGCAAGCTGCTCCTGCACGCCGAGGAGATCCGCCGGCTGATCGGCAAGGTCGACCGCGCCGGGTATACGCTGGTGCCGCTCGACCTGCACTACGTGCGCGGGCGCGTCAAGATCAACATCGGCCTTGCGAAGGGCAAGAAGCAGCACGACAAGCGCGCGGCGGAACGGGAAAAGGAG
>DATEGT010000154.1:0-6972 GCA_035280025.1 Burkholderiales bacterium
TCGATCAGCTTCTTGCCGTCCGGGACTTCCTTGGCAAACTCGCTGTACGAGCTTTCACGCGCGACCTTCAGCCACTGGTCGTACTCGGCGGCCGTCAGGGTCACGACCTCGACCTTGTGCTCGCGGAAGGCCTTCACCATCTCGTCGTCGAGGCCCTTCGCTTCCTTGGCGAAGTAGTCCTGCGACTTCTTCCCGGCCTTCATCAACGCGTCCTGCTGCGGCTTGGTGAGGCGCGAGAAAGTCTTCTTCGACATCAGCACCGGCTCGTACATGAACCACAGCGCGTTGTCGCCCGGCGCGGTCAGGCACTTCACCTGCTCGTAGATGCGGAACGAGACGAAGCTTCCCGAGCTGGTGTCGGTCGCGTCGGCGACGCCGGTCTGGAGCGCATTGTAGACCTCGTTCGACGGCACCGAGACGATCGAGGCACCCGCCGCCTGCCACATCGCGGCGAAGGTGGGCCCGGCCGACCGGATCTTCAGGCCCTTGATGTCGTCGGGCGTGCGGATGCAGCCCTTCTTCGACGCCATCGCGCCGGCGAGCCAGGCGTCGGCGAGCACCTTGACCCCGGCCTTCTCGATCTGAGCCTTGATCTCCTTCATGAACGGCGAATGGTTCAGGCGCGCCGCGCGATCGTGGCTGCGCACCAGCGCGGGCATCAGCGTCGCGCCGAAGGCGCGCACCTTGCCGCTCGCGTAGTCGAGCGGGAACGACGACATGTCGAGCTGGCCGTTCACCATCGCGTTCCACTGCTCGTTCGGCTTGAACAGCGAGGCGCCGGGGTACACCTGAACTTCCAGGTCGACGTTCGCCGCCTTTACGTCGCGCGCGATGATCTGCACCATCTCGTCGCGGGGATCGCCCTTGCCGCCCGGGAACTGGTGCGAGGCCCGCAGCACCGTCGGCGCGGCGAGCGCCTGGCTTGCCGCCAGGGCGAACGTGACTGCAACAGCACTGCGCTTGAAGCTCATGTCATCTCCTCCAGAATTGTCGATTCTCCCCGCGGCCCGGTATTCCGGGTCCGTCGTGTTCTCCTTCATTCGCCCATCGGCGAGCGGATCTCCGCGGTGACCCGCAGCTCGTTCTTGACCGCCATCACTCCCGGAACCGACATGACCACGCGGGCGGCGCTGTTCGATTCGTCGCGCGTCGACACGATCCCGCGCATGCACACCCTGTTGCCGTCGGAGTCGACCGCGAAGTTCAGGCCGCGGGTCGCCGGATCGGCACGCAGCGCCGCCTTGACGTTGGCCTGCATCGCCAGGTCGGACAGGGTTTTCTGGGAATCCTCGGTCTCGCGGAACTCGGGCTGCTTGGCGAGCTGGATGATCTCCTCGGCGCACTGCTCGACGCTCATGCGCTCGGTGTTCAGCGACAGGTCGTAGCCCTCGGGATCCTGCCAGTCGACGCCGAAATGGCGCCGCGCGATCGCCCCCTGGGCCTCGTCGCTCGCGCGGATCTCGGCGGCGACCGCCTCGCGGTCGCCGGTCTCCAGCCTGGACATCATGCGCTTCACGCGAAGGTCGAACGGCGCGCACACGCGCACGCAGATCGCGTGCTTGACCGGCCGCAGCAGGTGCGCGGCGCCCCAGCCGCGCATCACCGCCCCCTTGCTCGCGACCTGCAGCATCTCGTCCGCGGTGTAGATGGACAGGCTGGTCTTGTCCGCGGTCAGCCGCTCGAGCAGGTTCGCCTTGCCGCCCAGCAGCCGGATCACGTGGCTCTTGCGGAGGCGCATCTTGTCGGCCAGGTGGTTGATCATCTCGTGGTAGACCAGCGGGACGTTCAGCTCGGACTCGAGTATGCGGGCGACGTCCATCCCGAGCGACCCCATCTCGCGCGTCATAGCGACCAGTGCCATTCTGACCCCCCCGTGAAACCCGGACAGAAGGGAGAGTGTAGACGCTCCCCCAGGGGAGCCGCAATTGACCTAGGTCAGGTCCGGAAAAGGCGCCGGCTGCGATGCAGCATCCGCCGCCGCCTACCTCGGCTCCCCCTCCAGGAGCAGCCGGATGAGGGATACGAGATCCTTCTCTTTTCCGCCGAAATAATGGTCGGCGCCGAACACCATCGCCTGGCTCGACCCGCGCATTCGCCTGAGCGTCTCGGCGCGCCGGGGAGCCCCCTTGACGACCGCTTCCAGATCGTTCTGGGCGTAGACGTCGAACACCGGAAACTTGATGCGCTTGAAGGGCCCCAGGTCGCCGTTCGAGACGGAGAGAGAGATCCAGCCCGAGAGCGGCACCTGCGGGTGCGCGGCGATGTAGTGGTTGGCCATGCGCGAGCCCATGCTGTGCGACAGCAGCCACACCTTGGGATAGCGCTTGCGCCGCAGGTAGGTCAGCGCCGCCGCGAAGCGCGCGTCGGCCTCCCAGAAGAGCACCGGGTAGCGCGCCGCCGGCGCGTCCGCGGCGAGGATCGGCATCTGCACCGAGAGCGTGGTGTAGCCGGCGTCGGCGAGCCGCGTGCGCAGCTCGCCGATCACGCCGTAGTCGGGATGCACGCCCAGCCCGTGCGCGAGGATGATCGCGCCCTTCGCGTCCTTCGCCTCGGTGTAGATGCCCAGGAATTTTTCGGTGCGCGGCGCCTCGAGCCACACCGCTT
Organism: Burkholderiales bacterium; assembly: GCA_035280025.1. Classification (GTDB taxonomy): domain Bacteria; phylum Pseudomonadota; class Gammaproteobacteria; order Burkholderiales; family SG8-39; genus VBDM01. The sequence continues at coordinate 2,605 of DATEGT010000154.1, forward strand.
CGCCCGCGACCAGCGTCGGAACGATCTGGTCGGCCCAGCGTTTCTCGCGCGCGTAGTCCGAGGGCTGCTGCTGGGCGAAGGCGACGAGCGGCGCGCACAGCGCAGCGGCGCACGCGATCTTGCACAGGGAAAGCCTCATCGCCGCTATTGTAGCTTCGCGTCGGCTAGAATAGCCCGTCGCCGCAGGGCGACAATATTCCAGAAGAGGTGCAGATCCATGCCCGGTCCGCTGTCGCACGTCCGCGTCCTCGATCTCTCGCGCGTGCTCGCGGGTCCCTGGGCGGGGCAGAATCTCGCCGACCTCGGCGCCGAGGTGATCAAGGTCGAGCGGCCGGGCGCGGGCGACGATTCGCGCGCCTTCGGCCCGCCGTGGGTGAAGGACAGGCAGGGACGCGACACGAAGGACTCGGCGTACTACACCTCGGCGAACCGCGGCAAGAAATCGATCACGGTCAACATCTCCAGGCCCGAGGGGCAGGAGCTGGTGCGCGATCTCGCGAAGATCTCCGACGTGCTCATCGAGAACTACAAGTTCGGCGACCTCGCGCGCTACGGCCTGTCCTACGGCGACCTGAAGAAGATCAACCCGGGGCTGATCTACTGCTCGGTCACCGGCTTCGGCCAGACCGGCCCGTACCGCGAGCGCCCCGGCTACGACTTCATGATCCAGGGCATGGGCGGCATGATGAGCGTCACCGGCGAGCCCGACGAGGCGCCGGGAGGAGGGCCGCAGCGCGCCGGCGTTCCCGTCGCCGACATCATCACCGGCATGTACGCCTCGATCGCGATCTGCGCCGCGCTCGCGCACCGCGAGAAGACCGGCGCCGGCCAGCAGCTCGACCTCGCGCTGCTCGACTCGCAGATCGCGCTGCTCGCCTACCAGAACACCAACTACTTCTCGACCGGCAAGCCGCCGAGGCGCATCGGCAACCTGCACCCGAACATCGTGCCCTACCAGCCGTTCCGCACGAGCGACGGCAGCGTGATCCTCGCCTGCGGCAACGACAACCTCTACCGGAAGTTCTGCGAGGCCGCGGGCTGCCTCGAGCTCGCCGACGATCCGCGCTTCGCCTCGAACGGCAGGCGCGTCGAGAACCGCGCCGAGCTGACGCGCCTGCTGCAGGCGATCTTCTCGGGAAAGACCACGCGCGAGTGGGTCGAGCTGCTCGAGGGCGCGGGGGTGGCGAACGGGCCGATCAACGACGTCGCGCAGGTGTTCGAGGAGCCGCAGGTCAAGGCGCGCGGCGTGAAAATCGAGCTCGACCACCCGGTCGCGGGCAAGCTGCCGCTGGTCGCGAGCCCGATGCGCTTCTCCGGCACGCCGCTCGAGCACAAGCTCGCCCCGCCGGTGCTGGGACAGCACACCGACGAGGTGCTGCGCGGCGTGCTCGCGCTGAGCGAGGAGGAGATCGCCAGGCTGCGCTCGGGGGGCATCATCTAGCCATGGCGGGCAAGCGCCAGGCGATCGCCACCGCCGCCGTCATGGTGCTGGGGTCGCTCGCCTGGGTCGGCGGCATCTGGATCGCGGGCCTGGAAGGCGTGCGCGGCTTCTTCGGCCCGGGGCCGCTGATCGCCGACGCCAACCTGATACTCGAGTTCATCCTGGTCGCCGGCGTGAGCTACGGCTTCCTGCTCGCGCGCCGCGGCAACATCGACGCGCACCAGCTCAACCAGACGACCTGGGTCGTGCTCAACCTCGGGCTCATCGCGCTGGTGATGGCCGGATCCATGCAGGACGTGAAGCTCGCGAAGACCGCCGACCTCGCCGACTGGCGCATCGGCGTCACCTGGCTGCACGCCGCGGCGGGAACCCTGACCGCCGCCGCTGGTCTGTGGATCGTGCTGCAGATGAACGGCGTGCTTCCCGCGAGCCTGCACGTCGCCGCCTGGAGACGGCTGATGCGCGCGACGCTCGCCGGCTATTGGCTGACGGGGCTGCTGGGCTTTCTCACGTATTATTTCTGGTATGTCGCCTAGGACTCCGATGCGCATCTTCGCCCTCGCCCTCGCACTGCTCGCCGCCCCCCTCGCCGCCGAGGAAGGCGCGAAACCCGAGATCAACCGGCCCTACGTGGTCAACACCGACGTCGCGGCCTGGAACCGCCAGTTCGAGAGCGAGCGGCGCGAGGTCTACACCAAGCGCGACGCGATCGTCGCGGCGACCGGCGCGAAGCCGGGCATGTCGGTCGCGGACATCGGCGCGGGGACGGGCCTGTTCACCATGCTGTTCGCCGCCGCCGTGAAGCCGGGCGGCAGCGTCGTCGCCGTCGACATTTCCCCCGCCTTCGTCGAGTACATCCGGGCGACCGCGGAGAAGCGCCGCATGCGAAACGTCAGCGCCGTGGTCGGCAACGGCACCGAGGTCGGGCTGCCCGACGCGTCGGTCGACCTCGCCTACCTGAGCGACGTCTACCACCACTTCGAGCACCCCGCGGAAACGCTCGCCTCGATCAGGAAGGCGCTCAAGCCCCAGGGCCGCATGGTGGTGATCGACTACCAGCGCATCCCGGGAAAGACCCCGAAGGCCCGCTTCGAGCACGTGCGCATCGACAAGCGCGGAGCGATCCAGGAGATCGAGGCGGCCGGCTTCAAGCTGGTCGAGGACAAGAAGCTGATGCGGGAGAACTACTTCCTCGTCTTCACGCAGCAGTAGGTCTTCGACGTCACACAAAGGTGAGCAGCATCTTCGTCGCCATCACGTAGAACAGCACGGCGAAGATGCGCTTCAGCCACACGGTCGGCAGGCGGTGGGCCGCCGCCGCCCCGACCGGCGCCATCAGCATGCTCGTCACCACGATCCCGGCGAGCGCGGGCAAGTAGACGAAGCCGACGGTGTAGGGCGGCAGCCCGGTCTCCCGCAGGCCGGTCGCGATGAAGCCAATGGTCCCCGAAAGCGCGATCGGAAAGCCGATCACCGCCGCTGTGCCGATCGCCGGCAGCATGGGAACGTTGCACCACAGCATGAACGGCACGGTGAGAAAGGCTCCGCCGATCGCGGCGAACGCCGAGGCCGCGCTCACCACGAAGCCGAACACCGACATGCCGACGAAGCCGGGCGCCTCGCGCGAGGGCTTGGGCTTGCGGTCGATGAGCAGGTTGGTCGCGGCGATGTAGATCACCGCGGTGAACAGGGCCGCGAACACGAGCGGCGGGATGAAGCTCGCGATCCAGGAGCCGACGAGGCCGCCGAGCAGGATGCCCGGGGTGATGTTCCTGGCGATATCCCAGCGGATCGCGCCGCGCGACGCGTGGGCGCGCACGCTCGCCACCGAGGTGAACAGGATGGTCGCCATCCCGGTCCCGACCGCGAGGTGCAGGATGTGCGACTTCGGCAGCCCCTGCGCGTCGAATACGATCACGAGCAGCGGAACCATGATCGCGCCGCCGCCGATGCCCAGCATCCCGGCGAAGAATCCGACCGCCGCGCCGATCGCGACGTAACCCAGCCACCATTCCACGCTAGTGCTTCGCCAGGTAGTCGTGCACCGCCGCCTTCTCGGACGCGCTCATGTGCAGCCCGCATTTGGTTCGCCGCCACAGCACGTCCTCGGCCTCGCGCGCCCACTCGTTCTTGACGAGGTAGTCGACCTCGCGCTCGTACAGGCCGCCGCCGAAGTTGCGGCCGAGGTCGCGCTCGACAGCGGCGTCGCCGATGATCTCCTCGGCGAGCGAGCCGTGCCGGCGCAGCACGCGCGCCAGCCAGTTCTTCGGCAGCCGCGGATGCCGCCGGCGATAGTCGAGCAGCAGGCCGCGGAAGCTGAGCCCGTGCAGGTCGCCCCCGGGCAGGGCCTCGGTGTGGGTCCAGGCCGGCTTGCCCGGGAACTTCTCGGCGAGCTTCGCCAGGACCTGCTCGGCGAGCTTGCGGTAGGTCGTGATCTTGCCGCCGAACACCGACACCAGCGGCGGATCGTCCGGCCACGCGCCCTTGTCGAGCAGCAGGTGGTAGTCGCGCGTCACCGCCGAGGGATCGTCGCTGCCGTCGTCGTACAGCGGCCGCACTCCCGAGTAGCTCCACGCGACCATGCCCGGCGTGATGGGCTTGTCCGCGTAGCGGCTCGCCGCCTCGCACAGGTACTCGATCTCCTTGCGCGTGATCTTCGCGCGGAAGTCGTCGCGCGTGACCGGAATGTCGGTGGTGCCGACAAGCGTGTACTGGCGCTCGTAGGGGATCATGAAGACGACCCGGCGGTCGGGGTTTTGCAGGATGAAGGCGTGGCGCTCGGAGTGGATGCGCGGCACGACGATGTGGCTGCCCTTCACCAGGCGCACGCTCGCAGTCAGCTTGATGCGCAGCGTCTCGTCGAGCACCTGCCGGACCCAGGGGCCGGCCGCGTTGACGAGCGCGGCGGCGTGCACCGTGCGGCTCTC
>DATEGT010000155.1:0-4482 GCA_035280025.1 Burkholderiales bacterium
CGTGCATGCCGCGCATGAAGACGACCGGCGAGAGCCCGGACGGCGTCGGCCGCGGCGAGGTCGCGCCGCCGGCGATCCGGTTGGCGAGAGCGTGCTGCTTGAGGACGGCGTAGGTCGGGTTGAGCAGCCGACCGACGTAGAGACGCGGCGAGTTCGGGATCAGGAACCGCGTTAGGTTGGGCTCGTTCCAGACCTCCCACATGCGCAACCACGGGTACCGGTTGGCGACCGCGAGGGCAAAGGCGGCGAGCGACCACTTGCTCCGCGGCATGCCGTTGGCGCCGAGGCCGCCGTTCGCCCAGCCCGGTGTGCCGTAGAGCGTGACGATCGGCGTGATGTGCCGCTCGTGCAGGCCGTTCAACACGGGGTCGACCGTGCTCCAGTCGTAGGCGTGGTCGCCGGGGTTCGACGCACGCGTGGGCTTGCGCGCCGCGACGCGGCGCCAGTCGACCGTGTACCGCACGATCTGCGCGCCCATCCGCTGGAGCGTGTCGAGGTGCGTCTCGAGTGCCGGCCCCGCGGAGAGGTAGGCGTCGTCCTGGACGCCGAACCGGGCATACGGCGAGGCGGACGAGGCGGGCGGGACGAGCAACGTGACTGCGACGGCGCAGAGCGCTGCGAGCACGGCGAGCTTCATGGAGGAACCCCCTGGTCGGTTACCTGGCTCTCTCCGTTAGGACGCTTCGTACTCCGATGAGTCGGTAAAGCTGCTGTAAGGATTCGCCGTCCGACCCCTAGGCCGGCTCGAGCCAGCGGAAGGGCGTGCGGACGTGCTCGCCGATCAGCTCCAGCCAGAGCTCCGGGTTCTCGTCCTTGGAGACCCAGCGGTCGCTCGAGCGGTCGAGCACCCGGAAGCTCCCGAGGAAGTCCACGCTTGTCGGCTCGCCGTCGATCTCGATCGAGCCGTCCTCGCCCACGGTGACCGTCGCCACGGTCCGCGGCGGGCGCTCGGCCAGGCGCTCCCGCAGCGCCAGGCGCGTCATGCCGGCAGGTCGTTGACGGCCCGGTAGCCCTCGTTGATCGCGCTGTGCGTGTAGGCGAACGACTCCGAGTCGCTGTTCGCGATCGAGACGTTCCGGAACGGGACGCAGCCCTTGCGATGCGGCTGGTCGGCCCACGGCCCGTAGAGCGACGCGTCGAAGCAGGAGCTGAGCTCGTGCGCGTAGCCGTAGTTCCAGCGGTTGATCATCAGCGAGTTGACGTCGCGGTCCGGGTGGAAGTCGCGCCTGGTGATCCCATCCTTCGAAGGGGTTTCTCCGTCGCCCTGCGTCCCTCGAGCTGCCATTTGGCTCCTCCTCCCTCGATGCGCGGGCGATGCGCTCACCGACCCTCCCACGAGGCCCGGGTCGAGTCAAGGCGCTGGCATGCTGCAGGCATGAGCGACGAGCTGGCCATACGTCTGCGCGGCGTCGTCAAGCGCTACGGGCAGATCACGGCCGTCGACGGCCTCGACCTCGACGTCCCGGTCGGCACGTGCGTCGGCCTGCTCGGCCCGAACGGCGCGGGCAAGTCGACCACCATGCGCATGATCACCGGGTTCATACCGCCGAGCGCCGGCAAGGTTTCGGTGTGCGGGATCGACGTGCAGGACGATCCCATCGAAGTGAAGCGCCGCATCGGCTATCTCCCCGAGGCCGCTCCGTCCTACACCGACATGTCGGTGATGTCCTTCCTCAAGTTCTCCGCCGAGATGCGCGGCCTCGAGGGCGAGCCGCGCCGGAGCGCCATCCGCCGCGTCGTGGAGCTGTGCCACCTGGAGTCGGTGCTCGGACAGACCATCGACACGCTTTCCAAGGGCTTCCGCCACCGCACCTGCCTCGCGCAGGCGCTGATCCACGACCCCGAAGTGCTGATTCTGGACGAGCCCACCGACGGCCTGGACCCGAACCAGAAGCACGAGGTGCGCACGCTCATCCGCCGGATGGGGGAGAACAAGGCGATCATCTTCTCCACCCACATCCTGGAGGAAGTCGAGGCGGCCTGCACTCGGGCGATCATCATCGACCGCGGCCGCATCGTCGCCGACGGCAGGCCGCAGGAGCTCGCGGCGCGGTCTTCCACGGGAAAGCTGGAGGATTTCTTCCGCTCGATCACGCGCTCGGACGTGCACGAGGCGGCGGCATGAAGGGGCACTGGGCGGCGATACGCACCGTTTCCAAGCGCGAGCTCGCGGCGTATTTCGAATCGCCGGTCGCGTACGTGTTCCTGGTGATCTTCCTCCTGCTCGCGGGGTTCTTCACCTTCACCTTCGGCGGGTTCTTCGAGCGGGGCGAGGCCTCGCTCGCCGCATTCTTCAACTGGCTTCCCTGGCTCTTCCTGTTCCTGGTTCCCGCGGCGGGCATGCGCCTGTGGTCGGAGGAGCGCCGCCTGGGGACGATCGAGCTGCTGCTCACGCTGCCGGTGGCCGCCTGGCAGGCCATCGTGGGCAAGTTTCTCGCGTCGTGGCTCTTCCTGGTCGTGGCGCTCGCGCTGACGTTTCCCATGATCGTGACGGTCAACTGGCTCGGCGATCCGGACAACGGCGTGATCGTGAGCGGGTACGTGGGCGCGGCGCTGCTCGCGGGCGCCTACCTCGCGATCAGCTGCATGACCTCTGCGTTCACCCGCAACCAGGTGATCGCCTTCATCCTCGCTGTGGTGATCTGCCTGCTCCTGATCCTGGTCGGGTTCCAGCCGCTCACCGACTTGCTCGCGCGCTGGGCGAGTCCCTGGGTGGTCGAAGCCGTCACCAAATTCTCGGTGCTCACCTACTACGACGGATTCCAGAAGGGCGTGCTCGATTCACGCGGGCTGCTGTACTTCGGGTCGATCATCGCCTACGCCCTGTTCGTCACCGGGGTCGTGATCCGCAACCACCGCAGCGGCTGAGCGGACATGGACAGAAAGACGGAGAATTTTCTCTACTCGGGCGGCGGGCTCATCGCCGCCTTCGCGATCCTCGTGCTCCTCAACCTCGTGCTCGGCGCGCCGCGGGCCCGCCTCGATCTCACCCAGGGGAAGCTGTATACGCTCTCCGACGGCACGCGCTCGGTTCTGGGCAAGCTCGAGGGCCCGGTCAAGATCCGCCTGTACTTCAGCCAGGGCGCCGAGGTCCCTCTCCCGATCAAGGCGTACGGGCGGCGCGTGGAGGACATGCTCGCGGAGTTCCGCCAGGCCGGGCACGGCAAGGTGCAGGTCGAGAAACTCGATCCCGAGCCCGATTCCGAGGCCGAGGACTCGGCGACTCTCGAGGGCGTGGAGCCTCAATCGACGGGCGGCGGAGACAAGTTCTATCTCGGCGCGTCGGTCAGCTACGCCGACCAGAAGATCGCGCTCCCGGCGCTCGCGCTCGATCGCGAGCCGCTGCTCGAGTACGATCTGACGCGCGCGATCGCACGCGCCGAGTCCACGACCAAGCCCGTGGTCGGCGTGATGAGCGCGCTCCCGGTCTTCGGCATGCCGCCCAACCCGATGACCGGGGGGCAGCCGATGGAGCCGCAGGTATTCGTCACCGAGCTGCGCCGCGACTACAGCGTGAAGCGCGTGAGCCTCGACGCGGACCGCATCGACGACGACGTCAAAGTGCTGCTCGTGATCCATCCGCGCGGCATCAGCGACAAGACGCAGTACGCGCTCGACCAGTTCGTCCTGCGCGGGGGAAAGCTGATCGCGTTTCTCGACCCCAACGCCTACTTCGATCAGATGGGGAGCATGGGCATGGGGGGCGGAGGCACGCCTTCTTCGCTCGACAAGCTGCTCAAGGCCTGGGGCCTCGCGTTCGACACCGGGAAGGTGGTGCTCGACATGCGCTACCTGACCGGCGCCGGGGCGAGGGCGCTTCCGACGCTGCTTTCGCTCAACGACAGCGCCTTCGCGGCGGACGACATCGCGACCGCTCGCCTTGGGTCCCTGCTCATGCCTTTCGCCGGGGCGTTCACCGGCAGGCCCGCGCCCGGGCTTTCCGAGACCGTGCTGATGAAGACTTCGTCGTACTCGCAGCTCGTCGATTCCTTCACGGCGACGGCGCAGGGCGAGGCGGCGGTGAAGAATTTCCAGCCGTCGAACATCCGGTACGCTCTCGCCGTCCGCCTGACGGGCAGGTTCAAGACCGCGTTCCCCGACGGAAAGCCCAAGGCCGACAAGGGCAAGGCGGCGCCGCAGAAGGCGGCCGAAGCGAAGCCCGAGCCGGCGCAGCTCAAGGAATCGGCGGCCGACAACGCGGTCGTGCTGGTCGGGGACAGCGACTTCATCAACGACGGCGCGGCGGTTCAGATCCAGGAGATCTTCGGGCAGCGAATCGTGATCCCGCGCAACGGCAACATCGCGTTCGCGCAGGCGCTGGTCGACCAGTTCGCGGGCGATCCCGACCTCATCAAGCTGCGCAGCCGCGCGAGCGCCGCGCGGCCCTTCGTCCGGATCCGCGACATGGAAGCCCGGGCGCAGCAGGCGTACCTGGGCAAGATCAAGGACCTCGAGGCGAGCCTCGGCCAGACGCAGGAGAAG
>DATEGT010000156.1:0-4217 GCA_035280025.1 Burkholderiales bacterium
GCTGTCCGCGATGCTGACGTAGTCGCTGGTCTTGCCGGTCACCTTGAACGTCGCAGTGCGGAAGCAGGCGTTGACGGTTCCGCTGCCCGCGCCGAGGTACTGGCAATCCCGGCACCAGCACCAGCGCGTCTGGATCGGCGCTTCGGAGCTCTCCCAGCGCACCGCTCCGCAGAGGCACTTGCCGGTGATCTTCATGGTCAGGCGGTTTTCGCCGCGCTCGCTCCCGCGATCTTCCCGAACACCGCGCCGTTGGTGAGGCCGCTCCCGCCGGGGTAGTTGAACCAGAAGATTCCGCCGACCAGCTCGCCCGCGGCGTACAGGCCCGGGATCGGCTCGCCGTCGGTGTCGATGACCTGCGCGTGCGTGTCGATGCGCAGCCCCCCGAAGCTGAAGGTGATGCCGCAGGTGACGGCGTAGGCTTCGAAGGGCGGGGTGTCGAGGGTGTTGGCCCAGTTGGACTTGTTCACGGCGAGTCCTTCGGTGCGTCTTCCGTCCCTCACGTTCGGGTTGAACGGGATGTCCTGCCTCACCGCGGCGTTGTAGGCCTTGATCTCCTTCAGCGCTTGCTCGGCGTTCACGTCGTCGAGCTTCTTCACCAGCTCTTCGAGCGTGTTCGCGGTGACCTTGGTGACCTGCTTGATGCGGTACTCGTCCCTGAGCTGGCCTTTCACTTTCGCATCGAAGATCTGCCAGGCGAACTGCTGCGGCTGGTTGAGGACGATTCTTCCGTACTTGGCGTAGGTGTAGTTGCGGAAGTCCGCCCCCTCGTCGACGAAGCGCTTGCCCTCGGCGTTGAGGTAGATCCCCCAGGGATACGAATGCTTCTGGAACTGGTCGCCGACGGCCAGGTCCCCGAACTCCGGCGCGTTCCTCTCCCATGCCACCGCGTGGCAGCCCGACCAGTTGCCGGTCGGCTGCGCGCCGATGTCGAGCGCCATCCTGATCGCGTCGCCCGTGTTGAAGCGCGTGCCGCGAACTTTCGCGAGCTCCCACAGGGGACCCAGGTAGCGCGTGCGCATCTCCGCGTTCGCCTGGAAGCCGCCCGCCGCGAGCACCACCGCCTTGGCTCTGATCTCTTTCGTCCTGCCCTTGTGCTTCGCGACCACGCCGTGCACGCCCGCGTCGTCGGCGACGAGGGCCGTCGCCCTCGCCTGGTACCAGATCTCGACGCCGTTCTTCTTCGCGATCTGCGTGAGGGAGTCCACCAGCCCCGGCCCGCCGCCGATGGCCTCGAGCGTCAAGCCGCCCCAGAACTTGAACTTCCCCTCGATCCTGAACGCCTGCCGTCCCCACGCCGCGGTGAAGCGCACGCCTTTCTTCCGCATCCACAGCGCGGTGGGGAAGCTCTGCTTCACCAGGATCTCCGTCAGGTCGGGGTCACAGCGGTACTCGGTGACCCGCGCCATGTCGTCGAGAAACTGGTCCGCGGTGTAGGTGCCGAAGTCGGTGCGCTCGCGCTCCTCCCTCGACAGGTCGATCAGCTGCGCGAGGTCCTCTGCGCCGTTGTAGACGATGCGCAGGAGCCCCGCGGTGAAGCGCGAGTTGCCGCCCGACTCGTCCTCGGGGGCGCGCTCGAGCACGAGCACGCGCTTCGCGGTCTCCTTCGCCGAGACCGCGGCGCACAGGGCGGCGTTGCCGCCGCCCACCACGACGACGTCGTACTCGTCGGTCACGGCGGTCAGAGCTCGCGGCCGATCCTGCGATCGAGCGAGTAGGGTCCGCCGCCGCGCAGCGCGATGGCGAGCATCACCAGGCCCCAGAAGAGCGGGTACTCGTAGCCCGGCCCGGTCCAGCCGAACTTCGGCAGGTGGTGCCAGACGATCACGGACATCTCGATCATCGCCGCCACGGCCCAGAGGCGCGTGAACAGGCCGAGCGCAATGCACAGCCCGCCCAGAGTCTCGATCGCGATCAGGATCACGGCGAGCGGCTCGGCGGGCTGGATGCCGCGCTTCACCAGCGCGAACTGCGCGGTGGCGTTGATCCCCATCATCAGCTTCGGCCAGCCGTGCGGCAGGAGCATCAGACCGGCGGTCAGCCGGATCAGGGTCCAGGAGAACGGCTCGACCCGGTCGTAGAACGTCTTCAGGCCCGGGAAGTAAAGGCGCGGTGCGGCATTTTCCATCGGGGTTTCTCCTCCTCTTGGGCGGCCCGGTCAGGGCCTTACGTGCTTCGTGCCGAAAACCGGCTCGGCATGCGGGATCGGCGGCAGCGCCCACGCGCCGGTGCCGGGCGGCCGGATGTCCGCGTCGACGTGCACGTCGACGAGGCAGGGCTTGCCGAGCTTCACCGCGTGCTCGAGCGCGCCCTTGAAGTCCTGAGATTTCGTGACGGTCAGGCCCTCGACGCCCGCGGCGCGCGCCCAGGCGGCGAAGTCCGGGTTGTAGGGCTTGCGCTCGGGCCCCGCGTAGAACGCGGTGCCGTGCTCGCGCCCGCCGAAGTAGGCGTACTGCAGGTCGCGGATCGCCGCCCAGGAGAAGTTGTTCCACACCACCCACACCGCCGGGATGTCGTACTCCACCGCGGTGCACAGCACGTGCGACACCATGGTGAAGCCGCCGTCGCCGCAGATCGAGACGCAGGGGCGGCCGGGGGCGGCGAGCTTGGCGCCGAGGATGGCGCTCGGGCCGAAGCCCATCCCCGAGTAGCCCCAGGTGTTGAGCATGCACTGGGGCTTGCGCGCCTCCCAGAACTGCATGAACCAGTTGTGGTGGATGCCCGAGTCGAGCGAGATGATCGCGTCATCGGGGAGCACCGCGCGGCAGTCGGCGACGATGCGCTCGGGGCGGATCGGCTGCGCGTGCATCTCGAAATTCGGGCGGACGTACTGCTCCCATTCCGCGCGCCATGCGGCGATCTGCGCGCGCCATTCGGCGAATTGCTTTCCCTCGATCCGCCGGTCCTCCGCCAGCAGCTGGCGCAGGAAGGTGCGCGCGTCGGCGAGGATCCCGATGTCGGGCGTGTAGTTCCTGCCGATCTCGGCGTGGTCGACGTCGACGTGGACGAGCTTCGCCGCGGGGAAATTCCACGAGTAGCCCGGCATCCAGGACGAGGACGATCGGTCGTCGAAGCGCGCGCCGATCGCGATCACGAGGTCCGCGTAGCGCCCGGCCTGGTTGGCGGGGTAGGCGCCGTTCCTGCCGATGAAGCCGAGCGACAGGGGATCGCGCATGTCGAGGCAGCCCATGCCGTTCGGCGAGCTGATGACCGGGATGCGGTGCTTTCTCGCGAGCTCGGTAAGCTGCGGCCCCGCCTCCGACAGCGTGCAGCCGTGGCCGATGAAGATCACCGGCCGGCGCGACGCCTGCAGCAGCTCGACGACCTTGCGCAGGTCGCCGGGCGAGGCGCCGCTCCTCTGCTTGCCGAACCCGTCCCAGGTCGGCTCGAGCGCCACCTCCGCCTCTTCCTGGAAAAGATTGAACGGCACGTCGAGGTTCACCGGCCCCGGCCGGCCGCTGGTCGCCGTGGTGATCGCCTGGCGCAGCGCGAGCGGCAGCATGTCGACGCGCGACGGCTGGAAGCTGCGCTTCACCACCGGGCGGATGACGTTCGGGAAGTCGGCCTGGTTGTGGCGGTTCAGCTCCTGGAACGGGCCCCGGTTGAACTGCGAGGTCGGCACGTTCGCGGTGATGGCGAGGAGCGCCGAGGAGTCGGTTTGCGCGACGGCGAGCGCCATGATCAGGTTGGCCGAGCCGGGACCGGTCGAGGTCAGCGTCGCGACCGGCCGATGACGCACGCGGAAGTAGCCGTCCGCCATGTGGGCGGCGGTCTGCTCGTGGCGCGGCGAGACGAGCCGCACCTTGTCGCGCACCTCGTAGAGCGGATCGAGCAGGCCCACGTTGCCGTGGCCGCAGATGCCGAAGACGTACGGGATCTTCTCCCGGACCAGGAACTCGGCGATCAGCTCGCCGCCCTTTCGCTTCATCGGCTTCGCCGCGCCGGCCGCGAGATCGAGCGCCTTCTCCGTCGGTTTGTTCATGCGGTCTCCTTTCTGCCCATCGTCGTGCGGATCGCGCGCAGCAGCTCGGCGCGCTGCTCGGTCTTCGCGCCGCCGAGCAGCTCCTTGACGCCCAGGTCCGCGACCCATTGCTGCCGCCGAGCCGCGGCGGCGGCCATCAGCGGCTCGATGCCGATGCCCTCGAGCGTCTCGGCCACCTCGCGCATCTGCTCCTCGACGCGGTACTCGCTCGCGGCGAGCATCGACTCGACCATCAGCG
>DATEGT010000157.1:0-5268 GCA_035280025.1 Burkholderiales bacterium
TGGCGGAGAGAGAGGGATTCGAACCCTCGATACGGGGTTAATCCGTATAACGCCTTAGCAGGGCGCCCCCTTCGGCCACTCGGGCATCTCTCCGCTTTACTTCGAAAGCGATTCTACAGCCTTCTCATGCCGGCTGGTCGAGCTCGAACGCCTTGTGCAGCGCCCGCACTGCAAGCTCCATGTACTTCTCGTCGAGCACGACCGAGATCTTGATCTCCGAGGTCGAGATCATCTGGATGTTGATGCCCTCTTCCGACAGGGTCCGGAACATGCGGCTTGCGATCCCCGCGTGGGTGCGCATGCCCACGCCCACCATCGACACCTTGCAGATTCTCGGGTCGCCGCGGATGTCCGAGGCCTTGATGTGGCCCTTGACCTGCTTGTTGAGCACGTCGAGCGCCTTCTGGTACTCGTTGCGGTGCACGGTGAACGAGAAATCGGTCATGCCGTCCACGCCCGCGTTCTGGATGATCATGTCGACGTCGATGTTGGCTTCCCCGATCGGGCCGAGGATGGCGTAGGCGATGCCCGGCCGGTCGGGAACGCCCATGACGGTGATCTTGGCCTCGTCGCGGTTGAACGCGATCCCTGAAATTACGGCTTGTTCCATCTTGGCGTCTTCCTCGAAAGTGATCAGCGTGCCCTCGCCCTCGTCCTGGAAGCTGGAGAGGACGCGCAGGCGCACCTTGTACTTGCCGGCGAATTCCACCGAGCGTATCTGCAGCACCTTCGAGCCGAGGCTCGCCATCTCGAGCATCTCCTCGAAAGTCACCGACTTCAGGCGCCTCGCTTCCGGGACGATGCGCGGATCGGTGGTGTAGACCCCGTCGACGTCGGTGTAGATCTGGCATTCATCCGCCTTCAGCGCCGCGGCCAGCGCGACGCCGGTCGTGTCCGATCCGCCGCGGCCGAGCGTGGTGACATTCCCTTGCGCGTCGACGCCCTGGAACCCGGCGACCACCACCACCGTGCCCTCGGCGAGATCGGCGCGCATGCGCTCCTCGTCGATCTTCAGGATCCGCGCCTTGGTGTGCGCGCTGTCGGTGAGGATCCTCACTTGCGCGCCGTTGTAGCTGCGCGCCTTGATGCCGCGCTCGAGCAGCGCCATGCACAGGAGGCCGATCGTGACCTGCTCGCCGGTCGCGAGCACCACGTCGAGCTCGCGCGGGTCGGGCTCTGGCTGGATCTCCTTGGCGAGGGCGAGCAGTCTGTTGGTTTCGCCACTGATTGCCGAAACCACGACAACGAGCTGGTGGCCCTTGGTGAGGAATTTGGCAACCCGCGCGGCCACATTCTTGATCCGCTCGGGTGATCCGACCGAGGTCCCACCGAACTTTTGTACGAAAAGGGCCATACCGAGATTCAATAAAAGGCCTTGAATATTATCGGAAAACGCGGCATTTGGCGAGAGACGAACCCCTTCTGCCACCCGCTGCGCGCCTAACTGGCACATTCCATGCTGTTGGCATGGCATCGTCGAATTTTGGGGTGGTACCGGAGCACAGATGAAGCTGCTCGAGATGATCAATCCGCGAGAGATCCGCAGGCGCCTCGGCATGAACCAGGAGGAATTCTGGACCATGATCGGCGTCACGCAAAGCGGCGGCTCGCGCTACGAGAGCGGGCGAACGATGCCCAAGCCCGTCCGGCAGCTCCTTCGCCTGGTCCACGTCGAGCGGATCGATCTCAGCCGGGTCAAGAAGGAAGACTTCGAGATCATCGATCACATGAAACTGCATCACCCCGATCTCTACCAGAGCTTGCGCAAGGCGGCGCGAACCAAGCGCAGGGGCTCGAAGCACTAACCCGACAGTCTTCGCTGGGCCGGCGGGCTGGGTCAAAAGACGCAACGGCAGTTGCGCCTAAGGGGAGCGCAGGGAGGTTTGGCGGCGAACGTTCTTACGTTCCCCGCCTTTTTCTTTCCGGGATTTCCGCGTCAGACGACCGGGCCCAGGCCGATCGGCGGGGGCGCGAGGCTCACGATGCGCGCGAACAGCCTCTGGTAGTCCTTGGTCTCCCGCTCCGCGGCGAGCGGATCGAGGTTCTCCTCGAAGGCGCGGTCGATCTCCGTCCAGTCCTGCGCCGTGAGCAACTCGAGCGCAAGCGGGAACACCTGCTCTTCCTCCTTGCGCATGTGCTCCCAATAGCCGTCGACGAAGCGCTCGGCCTCTTCGGCGAACGCCTCGAACTCGGCCTCTCCCCCCTCCTCGTAGCGCAGCAGGCACTGCTCCAGGCGGCGCAAGGCGTCCTCGCCCGCGGCGTGCTCCTTTTCCAGTCCCGCGATCAGCGCTTCCGCGCGCCCGCGGCGGCGCAGCGCGCTGAACAGGTACTTGTCCTCCTTCACGTGGTGCATGCGTTCGGTAAAGGTGTCGAGGTAGTACAGCATGGCGCGGAATACCCGCGGGTCGACGCGCCCCTTGCGCGAGCGCAGCCGCTCGACGAAGTACTGCATGCCGTGGAGCACGGCGGCGATCGAACGGTGCTCGTCGCGAATGACATTCAGGGTCTTGGACATCCGGCCTCCAGTCTCCACCCCGCTGCGCGCTTGCGGTTTGATCTCGGTCAAACGGTTCGATTTCTGCCGCAGCACGCTCGCGCGACCTGGGCGGTAGGACGATTCCTACCGCGCCGGGCGGCCGTCCTACGGCGCGAATCAGCGGCCTCTGACACGCGTTTTCAGCCCTCGCCGATGGGCGGGCGCTGCGTCGCCCGGCATACTGGCGCAAATGGACAACGGCTGCTCCGCATATATCGAGGCCTTCGACGCCGAGAGCGTGGACCCGGGCAGCGCTACCCCGGCTGCGCCCGTCACGGTGTTCATCGTCGAGGACTCCCCGATGATGCGCGAGCGCTTCGCGGAAATGATACGCGGAGCCGCGAACGCGGCGGTCGTCGGCGAGGCGGATACCGCGGGCGACGCCGTCGAAGGAATCCTGCGCACCCGTCCCGACTGGGTGCTGCTCGACCTGCAGCTGATCCGCGGCACGGGCCTCGACGTGCTTCGCGCCGTGCGCGCCGCGGTTTCCGACACGGGCTTCATCGTGACGACGAACTTCAACACGCCGCAATACCGCCGCGCCTGCATCGATGCCGGCGCCAGCCACTTCCTGGACAAGACACGGGCCTCCTCCATCCGCGACATCGTCGCGGGGCCCAGGTACTCGGCGGGATCGACGGGCGGCGGAACGTGAGCACTGGGACCCATCGATCGGGCAGGCCCGACCCGGCGCATCCCCGGCAGCGCTTCTCGTGTCCCTTGTGCGGTGCGTCGCCGACCTCGGGACCGGCCCGATCACCGGATCCGACGCGCTGTTGCGCTGGGGGTACGCGGAGCGGGGCCGGCTCCTGCCGGGCGACTTCGTGGCGGCGCTGGAAGAGTCCGGGCCGATCGTCCGGGTTGATGACCCTGGCCGCGTGACACCATGAACGCGCCCGTTCCCGGCTTCCTGGCCCCCCGCGAGTCCGAGTACGCCAGCCTGCGCTCGCGCGAGGAGCAGCTCGAGTTCCTGGTGCGCTACGCCGCGCTCGCTCCGTCCAACCGAAACTCGCAACCGTGGCGCTTCTCCGTCGGCAGGGACCAGATCACGCTCCATGCGGAGCTCTCGCGCTGGCAGGAGGTGTCCGACACACGCCAGCGCGAGGTGTACGTCAGCCTGGGCTGCGCGCTGGAGAATCTTCTCATCGCGATCGAGCATTTCGGGCTCGGGCACGTCGTCACCCTCTGCCCCGACACCGACGACACCTCGATCGCGGCGCAGGTCGCCGTCCTCGAGCGGCCCGTCCCGTCGCACTTCCGCACCGGCGGGATGTTCCGGGCGATCGTCGGGCGCCGCACCCACCACGGCCGCTACCTGAGGCGCTCGATTCCGTCGGCCGTCCTCGGCAACCTCAGGGATTGCAACGTGGACGCCGACCTCACCCTGCTCCTCACGCGCAATCCGGACATACGGAGGTCAGTGACGCTTCTCGCGCGCCGCGGCAACGCGCTCAGCCTCGCCGCTCCGGGCTACCGCCGGGAACTCGCCGCGAGCATCGGCAACGGAAACTTCGGCGGGCCGCGGCTGCTTGCGCTCGCGGAGCAGTTCGCGGTCGCCCACCTCGGCTTCGGCCGGGCGGTCGCGAGGGGAGACCACGAGGCGCTCGCCGGTTCGCCCGTCTTCGGCTTGATCAGCGGCGAGACCGGTCACCGGCCCCTGCAGATCAAGACCGGGCAGCTTCTCGAGCGGCTGTATCTGGTCGCCGCGGCCCACGGCCTTTCGCTGCAGCCGGTGAGCCAACTCCTCGAGAACGATGAGGTGCAGGCCGAATTCGCAAGACTGTTCCGCGCGGGCGGTGTTCCGATCATTCCATTCCGGCTGGGCTACGCCTCCAGCCGTGCGCATCCCACGCCGCGCCTGCCGCGCGACAAGATACTTTTCTGACCGTCGAGGTTCCCATGCCCCTCATGACCCCGGAAGTGCTTCATGTACGCCACCAAGAGCTGCACGACGAGCTGGCGCGGGCGGCGCACGAGCCGCGCGCGCTGGGCGAGGTCGCCAGGCGGGTGCAGAAGCTCATGTGGGCCCATCTCGAGAAGGAGGAAGCCTTCGTGCTTCCGGCGCTCGGCTTGCTCGAGGAAGTCGCCCGCGGCCGGCGCCCCGGCGATCTCGCGCAGGCGGTCGGGATGGCCGAGCGGATGCGCAACGAGATGGACGACATGCTCGAAGAGCACCGCATCATCCGGGGAGCGCTGGCGGACCTCGTCGCCGCCGCGAGAGTCGCCAGGCGCATCGATTGCGTCGAGCTCGCGATCAAGCTCCTGCACCACGCCCAGCTCGAGGAGAGCGTGCTCTACCCGGCAGTCTCGCTCCTCGGCGAGCACCTGAAGCTCAGGTTCGGCGCGGCCGCCGCGCCCAAGCGGCTCGCGGCGTAGAACGCCCGGCTGGCGGAGAGTGAGGGATTCGAACCCCCGCCCTTTTTGCCACTTCCGGCCTGACGCCGACCAGCAACAGCAGCGGCGCTTAGTTCTTATGATAGCAGGCGATTTTGGCAGGGCAACCGCCGTGCCGTCCCATTCTCGTCTTTGCAACGAACCCGCCGGGGCAGCAAAACGGTGTCCCATTTGTGCCCCACTGGTACTTTTGGCAGGCCATTTCAGGGGCACCCTATAAGGGGGTGAGGGGGTCGTTTCATTTGCAGTTTCAGGCCATGGAAGTCGCTAACACTTTTTCGCGGTCCCTTGTGTACTACCTAACTCACTGGGCCAAGCACGCACGGTCCAGTACGTTA
>DATEGT010000158.1:0-14953 GCA_035280025.1 Burkholderiales bacterium
GAGTACGCCATGGGGTTGAACGCGCTCTCGACCATCGGCAGCAGCGCGATCTCCGTGGGCATGCCGCGCTTGTCCACCTCTTCGACGATGTAGTACAGATAGAGCTTGCTGCGCTCGACCATGCGCTGGAGATAGTCGGGCTGGCTCGCGTACCAGCGCTCGCGCACCCCGACGAGCGGGCTGTCGAGATCCTCCATCGCGAAGCCGCCGCGGATGCGGTCCCAGAGATCGTCCGCGGGACGCGCGAGGTCTACCGGGCGCGGCGCATCGATATCCTTCGCCTCGCTCGCCTTCGCGAGCGGGGCCGGAGCGGGAACGGCGCGCGGCGCAGGAGCGGCGACGCTCGCGCGCGGCGCCGGGGGGATCGAGGCGGGAAAGGGCAGCCCGTCGGGACCGGTGGCCGCGCGTGCCTGCGGCGCGGGGTCCGGCGCGGACGTATCCCACGGAATCTGGGAACACGCCGTCGTGAGCGCGCAAGCGGCGGCTGCGAACAGACTTAGAAATTGTTTATTCAATGACTTATCTCCATCTGTTCATAAAACACAAGAGCAATGATACTACCCACGCATTTCTCCCGGGTCAAGCGAAAAGAGCCATTCGGAGTTGGTGCTCCAGACCCGGAAAATGCAATTAACGCGCCAAGGCCTAAGCGGTGTCAGAGCAAGCGCTCAAAATTCGTTCTTCCATTGGCGCAGCGCCGCGAACACGCTCGCGGGGTCGCTGACGCGCCTGCCCAGATACTTGTTGGCCGATTCGATGACCGCCGGGCGTGTGACGCGCACAAAGGGGTTGGTCGCTTTTTCGCGGGCTATCGTCGAGGGCAGCGTCGGCCGGTTCTCGCGCCGCAGGACCGCGTCGCTGCCCTCGCGTTCGAGCAGCGCCGCGTTGTCCGGTTCCACGGCCTTCGCGAAACCGATGTTCGCCAGCGTGTACTCGTGCCCGCAGTAGACGAGAGTCTCGTCGGGGAGCGCCATGAGCTTCTCGAGCGAGGCGTACAGCTGCTGAGGCGTCCCCTCGAACGCCTTGCCGCAGCCGCAGGCGAACAGCGTGTCGCCACAGAACAGCATGTTTGCCCCATAATAGGCGACGTGCGCGCGCGTGTGCCCGGGAATGTCGAGCACTTCGAACGACACGCCCAGCGATTCGAGGGCGACCCTGTCTCCTCCGCCGACCGCCCGGGTAAGCGTGGCGATCGGCTCCCCTCGCGGCCCGTACACCGGGACTTTGTGGTTCTGAAGAAGCTCGGCGATTCCTCCGACGTGATCCTGGTGATGGTGCGTGGCGAGGATCGCGGTCAGCCGTACGTCCTCGGCCGCCAGATAGTCGAGCACGGGTTTCGCCTCGCCCGGGTCGACGACCGCGACGCAGCGATCCTTGCGCAGGGTCCAGACATAGTTGTCCTTGAAAGCGCGCAAGGGAACGACTTGGATCTTCTCGGGCATGGCCTGGAGCCTGTGCGGTGATGCTGCAGAACTCAATGCTAGCGGATTGGTTCGAAACGCCCAAGGGCACCTACGTGCTCGGCTGGGAGCGCAAGCAGTTCGACGCCGCCGTGGAAGACGTGTTCGGCTACAACGCGGTACAAGTCGGCCTTCCCGGCCTGGATTTCCTGCGCGAGTCGCGCATTCCGCTCAGGGTGCGCGCCGGGGCCGAGCCGGGGTGCAGCCTGCGCTCCGACCCGGTGCAGCTGCCGCTCGCCTCGCAGAGCATCGACCTGCTCGCGCTGCCTCACGTGCTCGAGTTCTGCGCACGCCCGCACGCGATACTGCGCGAGGCGGAGCGCGTGCTCATGCCCGAGGGCAGCGTCGTGATCTCGGGATTCAATCCCCTTTCGCTGTGGGGCGCGGCGCGGGCTCTCGGCTGGGAGCGGCGGCGCTACCCGGGCTGCGGGCGTTACATCGGGCTGCTGCGCCTCAAGGACTGGCTGGCGCTGCTGGGATTCGAGCTGAACGGAGGGCGCTTCGGCTGCTACGCCCCGCCGTTCACGCAGGGGCGCTGGCTCCAGCGCTTCGGCTTCATGGAGAAGGCGGGCGAGCGCTGGTGGCCGATCTGCGGCGGCGTTTACGTCGTGCGCGCCGTCAAGCGCGTCGCGGGAATGCGGCTGGTGACGCCGAACTGGCGTTCCGTGCGCGCTCCGAAAAAGGCGCTGGCCCCGGTCGCGCAAAGAGGGAACGGACTGCATGTCGAGAAGCGCGAGCGGCGCTGAGGTGGTGCTCATCTATCCCGACGGATCCTGCAAGGGCAATCCCGGCCCGGGAGGCTGGGGCGCGGTCATCAAGGCTCCGCAGGGCGAGCGCGAGCTCTGCGGCAGCGAGAAGCAGACGACCAACAACCGCATGGAACTGACCGCCGTCATCCGCGCCCTCGAGACGCTCGATCGTCCCAGCGTCGTCGAAGTCCACACCGACTCGCAGTACGTGCAGAAGGGCATCAGCGAATGGCTGCACGCATGGAAGCGGCGGGGCTGGCGCACTGCCGACAAGCAGCCCGTGAAGAACGTCGACCTGTGGCGGGAGCTCGACCGCCTGGCGGCGCCTCATCGCATCACCTGGCACTGGGTGAAGGGGCACGCCGGACATCCGGAGAACGAGCGCGCCGATGCGCTCGCGAACCGCGGGGTCGAGAAGCTGCTGTCCTAGGGCTGCTTGCTCGAGGTCAGCGGCTCGGGCGTCCACCCTCCGCCCAGGGATTTCATCAGATCCACCGTTGCCGAGAGCAGCGCCTGCCGGTTGCGCAGCGCGGCGATCTCGCTCAGGTTGGCCTGGCGCTGCGCATCGAGCACCTCGAGGTAGGGCGAATACCCCGCGTCGTAGCGCATGCGCGACAGGCGCAGCGCCCTGCGCGCCGCGTCCACGCTGGCCTGGTAGTCCAGCTCCGCCGAGGAGGACAGGCGCACCGAGGACAGGGCGTCGGCGACTTCTCGGAAGGCGGTTTGCACCGCTTCCTGGTAGATCGCCGCCGCCTGGTGCTGGCGCGCTACCGCCGCGTCCGTAAGGCCTCGGTAGCGGCCGAAGTCGAGCAGCGGCATGGTCACGCCCAGTCCGACCGACCAGATGGACGAGCCGCCGTTGAGCGCGTTCGCGAGGCTGGTGCTCTCGCCGCCGCCGAATCCCGTCAGGGTGAAGGTCGGAAACATCGCCGCCTTGGCGACGCCGATCTGAGCGTTGACGGCGACGAGCTGCTGCTCGGCCTGCTGCACGTCGGGGCGGCGCTCGAGGAGCGCGGAGGGCAGGCCGGCCGGCGGCAGGGCCGGATTCGGCAGGGTGCGGATGTCGCCGGAGGCGAGCGTCAGGTCGAGGCGGCCGGTGAAGGTCGCGAGCTGATGCTCAAAGAGGGCACGCTGGCGCTGCAGCTCCTTCAGCTGGACGGTGATATCGGCGAGGGCGCCTTCGGCCTGCGCGACCTCGAGCTCCGAGGCGATGCCGCCCCGGGCGCGCGCGCGCACGTAGTCCAGCGATTCCTCGCGCGTGACGAGCGTTTCGCGCGTGACGATGATCTGCGCGTCGAACGAGCGCAGCGCGAAGTACGTCTGCGCGGTCAGCCCCGCGAGCGTCAGCGCGACCACGTCTCTCGCGTAGCGCGTGCCCAGGGACTGTGCGCGCAGCGATTCGGCCTGCCGCCGCAGGCGACCCCAGAAATCGAGCTCGTACGAGGTCGTCAGCGCCAGGCGCACGTCGTTGCGGACCGGCGGGACCCCGGGAGGCGTCGGCACCGCGGTAGTCGTGGAGAAGCGCGTGCGGTTGCCGCTGGCGGCGAGGTCGATCTCGGGAAGGAAGGCCGCGTTGACGACGCGCAGGTTCGCGTCGGCCTCCTCGATGCGGGCCACCGCGAGGCGAATGTCGGCGTTGCGCTCCAGCGACTCGGCGATGAGCCGGTCGAGCACCGGATCTCCGTAGAGCTTCCACCAGTCCGGCCGCACCGGCGCCGTTTCGCCCACGCCGGGCTCGGTGTACGCGCCCGGGAGGTCCGTCGCCGGCCGCCGGTAGTCCGGGCCGACGGCGCAGCCCGCGAGAGCCGCACAGGCGAGGATGAGCGCCCCCTTGCTCATGCTCCGGTCTCCCGGGCGGGGCGCCGGGCGCGCTTCGCGGCGCGGCGCTCGGTGAGCAGGATGAAGAACAGCGGTACGAACAGGGTGGCGACGAACGTCGCGGCCAGCATGCCGCCTTCCACGCCGGTGCCCATGGAGCGCCGGGCGGCGCCGCCGGCGCCGGTGGCGAGGGCGAGCGGCAGCACGCCCAGCACGAAGGCGAGCGAAGTCATGACGATCGGGCGGAATCGCTGCCGCGCAGCGGTCACCGCCGCGTCGAAGGCCGGCATCCCCTGCGCGGCGTTCTGCGCGGCGAACTCGACGATCAGGATGGCGTTCTTCGCCGCGAGCCCGATCAGCGTCACCAGCCCGATCTGGAAATAGACGTCGTTGCTCATGCCCCGGAACAGGACCGCGAGGAACGCGCCGAGCAACGCGAACGGCACCGAGAGCAGCACCGCCACCGGCAGCGACCAGCGCTCGTAGTTCGCCGACAGGATCAGGAACACCATCACCAGCGCGAAGGAAAAGGCGATGATCGCCGCCCTGCCTGCGCGCTTTTCCTGGAAGGCCTGCCCGGTCCACTCCTGGAAGTAGCCGGCCGGAAGCGTCTCGCGAGCGGCGCGCTCGACGGTGGCGATCCCCTGCCCGGAGCTGACCCCCGGAACGGTGGCGGCGAGGACCTTGGCGGACACGAAGCCGTTGAAGCGGTCGATCTGGTCGGGGCCGACCGTCGGCAGGATCTTCAGCAGGCTGCCGAGCGGCAGCATCTGCCCCGTCGTCCCCGAGCGCACGTAGACGTTGCCCAGGTCCTCGGGCCGCGCGCGGAACTGCGACTCCGCCTGGAGCTGGACCCGGAAGGTGCGTCCGAACTTGTTGAAGTCGTTGACGTAGAGAGCGCCCATCGTGCTCTGCAGCGCGTCGAAGACGTCGCCGACAGGCACGCCGAGCGAGATCGCCTTTTCGCGATCCACCTCGACGAAGATCTGCGGAACGGCGGCGCGGAAGAAGGTGTTCACCGCAGTAAGGTCGGATTGCTTGCGCAGATCCCCGACGAACTGCTGCACCACGCCGGCGAGCTTCCTCGCGTCCGCGTCGGCGCGGCTCTGGACGAACATTTCCATTCCGCCCGCGGTACCCAGGCCCCGGATTGGCACCGGATTGAACGCGAACACCAGGCCCTCGCTCACGCCCGCGCCCTTGGCGCCGACGAACTTGACGATGTCGTCAGCGGCGGCGCTGCGCTCGTCCCAGGGTTTGAGCGTGATGAACAGCGTCGCGGAGCTCGTCTTGTTGCCGCCCCCGATCAGGTCGAAGCCGTTGATCAGAAAGACGTGCTCGACCGCCGGATGCCCGCTCAGGGCCTTCTGCATGGCCGCGCCGACCTTTCCGGTTCGCGAGAGGGTCGCGCCGTCGGGCAGCACGACCGCGCCGAAAAGATAGCCCTGGTCTTCGAGCGGAACGAGGCTCCCGGGCACGTGGCGCAGGAGGCCGACGGTGGCGGCGATGACGAGCGCGAACAGCGCGAGCGAGATCGCCGCGTGGCCGGCCACCCAGCGCACGCCCCGGGTGTAGGCGGAGACCAGGGCGGCGAATCCCCGGTTGAACGGCCTGAAGAGGGGCGATTCGCCGTGCGAGCGCTTCAGGAGCAGTGCGCACAGGGCCGGCGTGAGCGTGAGCGCAACCACGCCCGAGATGACGACCGCGGTCGTCACCGTGACGGCGAACTGCTGGTACAGGCGGCCGGCGAGCCCGCCGAGGAACGCGACCGGGACGAACACGGAGCACAGCACCAGCTCGATCGCTATGATGGCGCCGGTCACCTCGCGCATCGACTCGATCGCGGCTTCCTTCGGCGAGAGCCCCTTCTCGCTCATCAGGCGCTCGACGTTCTCCAGCACCACGATGGCGTCGTCGACGACGATGCCGGTGGCGAGCACGATCGCGAACAGCGTCAGCGTGTTGATCGAGTATCCGAAGGCGTACAGGCCGGCGAAGGAGCCGATCAGCGAGATCGGCACCGCGATGAACGGAATCAGCGTGGCGCGCCAGCTCTGCAGGAACACGAACACCACGGCGAGCACGAGGAGCGCCGCGATGAACAGCGTGTGGACCACCTCCCGGATCGAGGCCTGCACGAAGCGCGTCGTGTCGAAGGGAATGATGTAGCTCACGCCCGAGGGGAATCCCTTCGCGATCTCGTCCATGGTCCTGCGCACCGAGTTCGCGACGTTGAGCGCGTTCGCGCCCGATTGCAGGTAGACCGCGGTGCCGATGGTGGGCCTGCCGTCCACGGTGGTGTAGGAGTCGTAATTGATGGCGCCCAGCTCGATGCGCGCGATGTCCCTGATGCGCAGCACGCCGCCCGGGCCGCTGGAGCGCAGCACGATGTTGCCGAATTCCTCCGGCTGCACCAGTCGCCCCTGCGCCGTCACGGTGTAGATCAGCGACTGGTCCCCGGGCGCGGGGTCCTGACCGATCTTGCCGGCGGCGTACTGGGCGTTCTGCGCCCGGATCGCGGCGGCGACGTCGGTCGCCGTCACGCCGAGCTGCGCCATCTTGTCCGGGCGCAACCAGATGCGCATCGAGTAGTCGCGCGCGCCGAAGATCGTCGAGTCTGCCACGCCCGGGACGCGCTTCAGCACGTCGAGCGCGTTGATCGTCATGTAGTTGGAGAGGTACAGGGTGTCGTAGCGCGGATCGGTCGAGGTCACCGCGACGAACATCAGGATGTCCAGGGAGCGCTTCTGCACCACCACGCCGGTGCGCCTGACGTCGTCGGGCAGCCGCGGCAGCGCGATCTGCACGCGGTTGTTGACCTGGATGGTGGCGTTGTTGACGTCGGTCCCCACCTCGAAGGTGCAGGTGATGGTGAGCGTGCCGTTCGACGAGGAGGTGGACTGGAAGTACAGCAGGCCCTCGACGCCGGAGAGCTGCTCCTCGATCGGCGCCGCGACCGTGCGCGACAGCGTCTCGGCGCTCGCCCCGGGGAGCGTGGTCGTGATGGTCACCGTGGGCGGCGCTATCTCGGGATACTGCGCGATCGGCAGGACCTGGGAGGCGACCAGCCCCGCCAGGGTGAAGATGATGGCGATGACCGACGCGAAGATCGGCCGCTCGATGAAAAACCTCGAGAACACGCGCGCGGCGCGGCTAGTTCGGCTTCGCCGCCTGCGCGGCGTCGTCGGGCTGCGGGCTCACCGGCGTGCCGGGCCGCAGCTTCAGCAGGTTGTCGACCACGACGCGGTCGCCCGCCTTGAGGCCGTCGAGGACCAGCCAGTTCCGGCCGTTCCATTCGCCCGTCTGCACCGGGCGGATCGCCGCCTTGCTCTCGCCGTCGAGGACGAACAGGAAATGCCCTTTCTCGTTCTGGAACACGGCCGTCTGGGGGACGAGGAAGGCGCTCTTGTACTCGCCCGCAGTGATGCGCACCCGCACGAACTGCCCCGGAAGCAGGCGCACCCGGGGATTGTCGAATTCGGCCCGCAGCTCCTGGGTTGCGAGCCGCGAGTCGATCTGCGTCGCGGCGAAATTCAGCCGGCCCTTGAGAGGGTAGAGCGACTCGTCGGGCAGGATCAGGCGGATGTCTTGCCCGGCGCCCGGGGTGAGCTTGCCGCCGGCCACCTTCGCCAGGTCGGAGTCCGAGAGGCTGAAGCGCACCCACACCGGGTGCACCTGGATCAGGGTGGTGAGCAGGCTCGAATCCTGCCCCGCGGTGACGAGGCTGCCCTCGGACCGCGCGATCCGTCCGGTCACTCCCGAAACGGGCGCGGTCACGCGCGTATACGACAGGTTCAGCTCGGCCTGGCGCAGGTTGGCTTCCGCCGCCTGGAGCGTGGCGGACGAGAGCTTCTGCGCGGAAACGGCGTCGTCGAATTCCTTCTGGCTGATGGCGCGCTCGCGGGCGAGGTCCTTCAGGCGGTTCGCTTCCCGCCCGGTCTGCTCCTGGCGCGCGCGTTCCTGCGCGAGCTGCGCCTGCGCCTGAGCGAGCGCGATCTCGTAGGGCGCGGGATCGATCTGGAACAGCGGCGCGCCTTCCCTGACGAGCTGGCCTTCCTTGTAGAGCTGCTTCAGCAGTATTCCGGAAACGCGCGCTCGAACCTCGACTTCCTTGGAGCCCTGCACCTGCCCGACCGCTTCGAGGACGATGGGCACGTTCTGCGGCACGGCTTCGCGGACCCTGGCGGCGATCGCCGGGGGCGGGGAAGGCGCCTGGGCGGCGCTGGCGGCCGTGTCCCCGCGGTCGCACGCCGCGAGCGCGGCGGCGAACGGGAGCGTCGCCGCCAGGCGCAGAGCAATCGAAATGCGCGTCATCTTCCCCTTGGTCCGGGTTGTCGCCCGGGGCGGTTGTTCGCTATAGTATATACAAACACGCGTGAACGTATATTCGTGCGCAGAACGAAAGAAGAATCCGAGGAGACCCGGCGCCGGATCCTGGCCGCAGCCCGCCGGGCGTTCGCCCGCCAGGGCGTGACCCGCACTACCCTCGAGGACGTCGCCCGCGCGGCCGGGGTGACCCGGGGGGCCATCTACTGGCATTTCGCCGGCAAGACCGAGCTGTTCTACGCGATGCGCGAGCAGGTGTCCCTGCCGATGATAGACACGGGCTTCGCCTGGTCGGCGTCGGACGCCGCCGATCCCCTGGGCAGCGCGGAGCGTTTCCTCCGCGGGGTGATCGCCTCGATGCGCGAGGAGCGGGCGACGCGCGAGACGTTCCGCATCGTGGGCTTCAAGTGCGAGTACGTCGGCGAATTCGAGCGCGAGCTCGGACGCCAGCGCAACCGCTGCGCCGACCTCTACGGCAAGCTCGCCCAGGTGTACCGGCGCGCCCGGCGCGCCCGCCAGTTGCGCCCCGGGCTGACGCCAGCATCGGCGGCCTTCGCGACCTGCAGCTTTCTCATCGGGCTGGTGAGGCTCTGGCTCATGGACAAGGCGCGCGGCCCAGTCCGCAGCGCCGCCGACGCGATCATCGCGTCGCACATCGACAGCTACCGCCGCTGACCGCCGCGCGGCGGCTCTTTACAGCGTTCAGCCCGCCGGATTAGGCTTCGGCATGCGCCGCATCGTGCTGGACACCGAGACCACCGGCCTGAGCGCCGGCCTCGGCGACCGCATCATCGAGCTCGGCTGCGTGGAGATCCTCAACCGCAGCGTCACCGGCAACCACTTTCACCGTTACGTGAACCCCGAGCGCCGCAGCGAGGAGGGCGCGCTCAAGGTGCACGGGATCACGGGCGAGTTCCTCCAGGACAAGCCCAAGTTCAGGGAGATCGCCGGCGAGTTCCTGGACTACATCCGCGGCGCCGAGCTGGTGATCCACAACGCCGCCTTCGACCTCGAATTCCTGAACATGGAGCTGGCGCGGGTCGCGCAGCCGCCGGTGGAGGAGCACTGCGCCGCCGTCGTCGATTCGCTCGCGCTCGCGCGGGAGCTGCACCCCGGCAAGAAGAACTCGCTGGACGCCCTGTGTGAGCGCTACCAGGTCGACAACGCCCACCGCACGCTGCACGGAGCGCTGCTGGACGCGTCGCTGCTGGCCGAGGTCTACCTGGCGATGACGCGCGGCCAGGACAGCCTCGCGATCGAGCTGGAGCCGGCCCGCGCCGCCGCGGCGGCCTGGGCCGCGCAGGGCGAGCGGCCGTCCCTCATCGTCGTTCCAGCGAGCGCCGACGAGGCCGCGGAGCACGCGCGCCTGCTCGACGCCATCGAGGCCGAGAACAGGGCGCCGAGCGTGTGGCGCCGCCTCGAGGCGGCGGTCGAGCTCCTGTAGCGGTGTGCGAGAATGCGGGCAGGTAGAGCGATGCCAGGCGCCAATCCCTTCGAGACCGATCTCGGCAAGAACCCGGCGAACTACGCGCCGCTCACGCCGCTGGGCTTCATAGAGCGCGCGGCCTGCGTCTATCCGCAGCGCCTCGCGGTGGTCCACGGCGCGCGGCGGCTCACCTGGGCCGAGGTCTACGCACGCTGCCGCAGGCTCGCCTCGGCGCTGTCGAAGCGCGGCGTCGGGACGGGGGACACGGTCGCCGTCATGCTCGCGAACACGCCGGAGATGTACGAGTGCAATTTCGGCGTGCCGATGTCGGGCGCCGTGCTGAACGCGCTCAACACGCGGCTGGACGCCGAGGCGATAGCGTTCATGCTCGATCACGGCGGCGCCAAGGTGCTCGTCACCGACCGCGAGTTCTCGCCGACCGTCGAGCGCGCGCTCGCGCTCGCGAAGGGAAAGCCGCTTGTCGTGGACGTCGACGACCCGGAGTACCCGGGACCGGGCAGGCGCATCGGCTCGACCGACTACGAGGCGTTCGTCGCCGGGGGCGATCCGCAATTCGCGTGGCAGCCGCCCGAAGACGAGTGGAACGCGATCTCGCTCAACTACACCTCGGGAACGACCGGCAACCCCAAGGGCGTTGTCTACCACCACCGCGGCGCGTACCTCAACGCGATCTGCAACATCGTCACCTGGGCGATGCCGCACCACGCGGTCTACCTGTGGACGCTGCCGATGTTCCATTGCAACGGCTGGTGCTTCCCGTGGACCATGGCCGCCAACGCCGGCACCAACGTGTGCTTGCGCAGGGTGGAAGCCGAGCTGATATTCGATCTCGTGCGCGAGCACGGGATCACGCACTACTGCGGCGCGCCCATCGTGCACTCGATGCTCATCAACGCGGACCCGAAGCTGCGCGAAGGGATCCGCCACAAGGTGCACGCCATGGTCGCCGCCGCCGCCCCGCCCGCGGCGATGATCGAGGGCATGGAGAAGATGGGCTGGGAGCTCACGCACGTCTACGGGCTGACGGAGGTCTACGGACCGGCGACCGTGTGCGCAAAGCAGCCGGAGTGGAAGAATCTCGACATCGGTCGGCGCACCGAGAGGAACGGCCGGCAGGGGGTGCGCTACCTGATGGAGGAGGGCCTTACCGTGATGGATCCGGCCACGATGAGGGAAGTGCCGGCCGACGGCGAGACCATGGGCGAGATCATGTTCCGCGGCAACATCACCATGAAGGGATACCTGAAGAACGCCAAGGCGAGCGCGGAAGCCTTCGCCGGCGGATGGTTCCACTCGGGCGACCTCGCGGTGATGCAGCCTGACGGCTACGTCAAGATCAAGGACCGGGCCAAGGACATCATCATCTCGGGAGGCGAGAACATCTCCTCGCTCGAAGTCGAGGACGTGCTGTACCGCCATCCGGCAGTGCTCGCCGCGGCGGTGGTGGCGAAGCCGGATCCGAAGTGGGGCGAGACGCCGTGCGCGTTCGTCGAGCTGCGGCCGGGATCCGAGGTCACCGAGCGCGACATCATCAAGCACTGCCGCGCCCACCTCGCGCACTTCAAGGCTCCGCGCGCCGTCGTTTTCGGCGTGCTGCCCAAGACCTCGACCGGCAAGATCCAGAAGTTCGTGCTGCGGCAGCAGGCGAAATCCGTGGAGGCGATCGAGTAGGAGGCGCGAGATGAATGCCCCGTCCAAGACCGAGGTCGAAGCCCCCTGTGTCCTGCGCGAAGACAAGGATGGCATGGCGACGCTCACGCTCAACCGGGGCGACCGGATGAATCCGCTGTCCACGGCGATGCTCGCCGCGCTCCAGGCGGAGATCGGCCGCCTCGCCCGGGACAAGGCGATCCGGGTCGTGGTGCTGGCCGGCGCCGGGAAGCACTTCTGCGCGGGTCACGATCTGCGGGAGATGCGGCGGCATCCCGCGAAGAAATGGCAGAAAGCGCTGTTCGACCGGTGCAGCCGCGTGATGCTCTCGCTCGTCGAGCTGCCCCAGCCGGTGATCGCGCGCGTGCAGGGCGTCGCCGTCGCTGCCGGGTGCCAGCTCGTGTCGATGTGCGATCTGGCGGTCGCGGGCGAGGCGGCGCAGTTCGCCCTGCCGGGCATCAAGAGCGGGATCTTCTGCACCACTCCGGGGGTAGGCGTCGCCCGCAACGTCTCGCGCAAGCACGCGCTCGAGATGCTGTTGACCGGCGATCTCGTCGACGCGCGCACGGCGCTCTCGTGGGGCCTGGTCAACCGGGTCGTGCCGCCCGAAAGGCTCGAGGAGGAGACCGAGGCGCTCGCGCGAAAAGTCCTCGCCCACAGCGGCGCGGTCGTCGCCATGGGCAAGCGGTTCTTCTACGATCAGGTCGAGAAGGGCATCGAGGACGCGTACGCCCTCGCGTCCGAGGGCATGGCGTGCAACATGGCGCTCGCGGATGCCGCCGAGGGTATCGACGCCTTTCTCGACAAGCGCAGGCCGCGCTGGCGCGGCAAGTAGCCGGCGGGCGATTGCCCGATCG
Source organism: Burkholderiales bacterium (assembly GCA_035280025.1). Taxonomy (GTDB): domain Bacteria; phylum Pseudomonadota; class Gammaproteobacteria; order Burkholderiales; family SG8-39; genus VBDM01. The sequence goes on from DATEGT010000158.1 coordinate 12,308, forward strand.
CCGGTCCTCGCCGATAATCCCTGCCGGGAGGAGCAGCCCGCCGCACCGCGGGTCGCGACGCATGGTCGACGACACCATTCTTGAAACGCGCGAGCTGACCAAGGAGTTCAAGGGCTTCGTCGCCGTGAAGGACGTGAGCCTGAAAGTCAGCCGGGGCAACATACACGCTCTCATCGGCCCCAACGGGGCGGGCAAGACCACCTGCTTCAACCTGCTCACGCGGTTTCTCGTGCCGACCCGGGGGAGGATCTTCTACAAGGGCCGCGACATCACGGGCTCCGGCCCGGCCGCGATCGCGCGCATGGGCCTGATACGCTCCTTCCAGATCTCGGCGGTCTTCCCCCATCTGAGCGTGATCGAGAACGTGCGCATCGCGCTGCAGCGCAAGCGCGGCGGGTCGTTCGATTTCTGGCGCACCGAGCGCGTGCTGGCGCAATTGAACGGGAGGGCCCGCGAGCTGCTCGACTCCGTCGGGCTCGGAGGGTTCGAGGACGCGATCGCGGTGGAGCTGCCCTACGGCCGCAAGCGGGCGCTCGAGATTGCGACCACGCTCGCGCTCGAGCCCGAGCTGCTGCTGCTCGACGAGCCGACGGCGGGCATGGCTCACGAGGACGTCGAGCGCATCGCGGCGCTGATCAAGCGCGTCGCGGCCGACCGGACCGTCCTCATGGTCGAGCACAACTTGAGCGTGGTCGCAAAGCTCTCGAACCACATCACGGTGCTCTCGCGCGGCGAGATCATCGCCGAGGGGGACTACGAGGCGGTGTCCAAGCACCCCGACGTGATCCAGGCGTATCTGGGCTCTGAGAATGCCTGAAGCGGCGCTCCTTTCGGTCGGCGCGCTCAACGCCTGGTACGGCGAGTCGCACGTCCTTCACGGCGTCGAGTTCGAGGTGCGCCGCGGAGAGGTGGTGACGCTCCTCGGCCGCAACGGCGCCGGCAAGACCACGACGCTCAAATCGGTGATGGGAATGGTCGCGCGGCGCCAGGGCTCGATCCGCTTCGAGGGCAGGGAGATCATCTCGCTTTCCTCGGACCGCATCGCCAGGCTCGGACTCGCGTTCTGCCCCGAGGAGCGCGGCATCTTCGCCAGCCTCGACGTCGAGGAGAACCTGCTTCTGCCGCCCGAGGTCCGCCGCGGCGGCTTCGCGCTCGCTCAGGTCTTCGGCCTGTTCCCGAATCTCAAGGAGCGCCTCTCCAGCCAGGGAACCAAGCTCTCCGGCGGCGAGCAGCAGATGCTGGCGATCGGCCGCATTCTGCGCACCGGCGCGAGGCTGCTGCTGCTCGACGAGCCCACCGAAGGACTGGCGCCGGTGATCGTGCAGCAGATTACCCGGACCATCTCGCGGCTCAAGGCGGAAGGGTTTACCATCCTCCTCGTCGAGCAGAACTTCCGCTTCGCCTCCCGGGTCGCCGACCGGCACTACGTGATGGAGAACGGCAAGGTGGTGGACATGATCCCGAACGCGGAGCTACAGTCCAACTTGGCGAAGGTCCACGAATACCTGGGCGTGTAAGCGGCAGATTCGACCAACCAAAGGAGAAGAGGGCCATGCAATCCAAACGCAGCTTGTCCATCGCGGCGCCGCTTGCGCTCGCCGCTCTAGTCGCGGCCTCGGGCGCGCACGCGCAGATCTCGGGGGGCGTCGTCAAGATCGGCGTGATGTCCGACATGTCCAGCCTCTACTCCGACATCGGCGGCGCAGGTTCGGTGGTCGCGGCGCGCATGGCGGTGGAGGACTACGGCAAGATGCACAAGGGCCTGAAGGTCGAGATCGTTTCGGCCGATCACCTCAACAAGCCCGACGTCGGCTCGAGCATCGCGCGCCAGTGGTACGACGTGGACGGGGTCGACGTCATCGTCGACGTGCCGACCTCGTCGGTCGCGCTCGCGATCAACCAGATCACCCGCGAGAAGGGCAAGGCCTTCCTCGTCTCGGGCGCCGCGAGCTCGGACCTCACCGGCAAGGCGTGCTCGCCCAATACCATCCATTGGACGTACGACACCTGGATGCTCGCCAACGGCACCGGCAACGCGATCGTCAAGACCGGCGGCGACACCTGGTTCTTCATCACCGCCGACTACGCCTTCGGGCTCGCGCTCGAGCGCGACACCGAGGCGGTCGTGCTGAAGAACGGCGGCAAGGTGCTGGGCCGGGTCCGCGTTCCCCTGAACAACCAGGATTTCTCCTCCTTCCTGCTGCAGGCGCAGGCCTCGAAGGCGAAGATCATCGGGCTGGCCAACGCGGGCGGCGACACCACCAACGCGATCAAGCAGGCTGCCGAGTTCGGGATCGTCAAGGGCGGCCAGAACCTCGCCGGACTGCTGGTGTTCCTCTCGGACGTGCACGGCCTGGGCCTCGACAAGGCGCAGGGGCTGATCTTCACCGAAACTTTCTACTGGGACCTCAACAACGGGACGCGCGCGTTCGCGAAGCGCTTCGCCGCGCTGAACAACGGCAAGTACCCGACCATGGTCCAGGCGGGCGTGTACTCCGCGATCCTGCACTACCTGAAGGCCGTCGCGGCGGGCAAGACCGACGACGGCACCAAGACGGTCGCGAAGATGAAGGAGATGCCGACCGACGATCCCCTGTTCGGCAAGGGCCACATCCGCATCGACGGCCGCAAGATCCATCCCGCGTA
>DATEGT010000159.1:0-19479 GCA_035280025.1 Burkholderiales bacterium
CAACGCGTCGCCCGCAGCAGCGCGCAGCCGGCGATCAGGACCGCCAGCAGCCAGTCCGAGCGCCAGGCATAGGCTGCGTACAACGGCCATGCTGTAAGCGCCAGCCAGCCCAGCGACAGCGTCAGCGCCGCGTAGGTGGCAGGGTGCGGATATTCGCGCAGCGCCGCCAGAGCGTAGGAGCATGCCAGCAACAGCGCGGTCATCGCGAGAAATATCGGTGGCGCGACACCGACGACCGCCAGGCCGGCGCCCGCTGCCGCGGCCGACGCCATGCCGAAAAACCACGCTTCGGCGCGCATCGCTGCCATCGAGTGATCCCCCCCGCAAGCCGAAAAGTGGAGCAGGAGCGTCGGGTTATCGAATTCGGTTCATGGGAGGGCTGAACGAACCAATGTTCCCGACGCCCTGCGTGCGGCCACTTGCAAACCGCGTGCCAACGCAAATGCCCGGCAAAACCATTGCATGCGCGCCCCGCCCGCGGCACGAGTTGCAACCAGCTTGCAATAAGGACCAATCGAATTGTAGAAACGTAGTGCGCGTCGGCAAATCGCCCGATGCCCGTCTTTGGCATGTTGCTTGCGTGAATTCGAATGGCGGAATCGCCGGGTGCGAAAGGCAAGCCGTGAACAAGCAACGGCAGCACAACGAGCAATACATGCCCGCGCTGGCGCACACGCCGCGCCCGCACCCGCCGCTCGAGGAGCCCGAGGAACCCGACGAGCACGTTCCGGAGACCGAGCCCGGCGACGACGAACTCGAGACGCCGCGCGATCCGCCGCAGAGGCCACCGCGGCCGGGACAATCGCGGCGCCGAAAAGGAATCGCGGCCGCGCGAAGCCCGCGCGCGGTTGCATGGCACGGATGATGCCGGCGGTTTAGCACGGCCGATCGCCGCAAGTTTCCCGCTGCGCCGTCGCCTCGTCGCGTCGCGATGAGCTAACATGCGCTACTTCGGCGCCCGTGGTCATCGCACGAGCGCCGCATCGATGGTCAGCGATCGCCTCTCCCGATTCAATGCCTGGGTCCCGCCGCTGCTGTTCGCGGCGGGTGCCGGTGTCGCCACCTTTTGCGGGCTGACGATCGCCAGCTGGCACGCCGGCCAGCCGATGACCATGGCCGCAGGCCTCGAGCGGATCCAGTACGACACCGCGTGGGCGATCGGTTTCGCCGGCATTGCGCTCGCCTTGCACGCGGCGGGCGCGACCTTGCTGGCCAGGTTTTGCGCGGCGGTGCCGCTGGTCATCGGCCTGCTGCGGCTTGCCGCCTCGATCGCGCCGGACGCGATCGCGATTCACCCGATGCTGGCCAATCCGTGGCTGCCGCTAGCTGCCGGCGAGTACAACGACATGAGCCTGCTCGCGGCGCTGATCTCGTTGCTGACCGGCGGCGCGCTGGCGTTGCTGGGCCCGGGCACCGAGCGGGCGTGGCACGCGATCAGCGTCGTCATGCTGGCGGCGATCGCGCTCGCGCTGTCGCTGCTGATGCTGTTCGCGGCCTGGAGCGGCAGCGCGATCGCGTCGGAATCGCTGCAGCTCACCGGCGGCGAGCGGACCACCGCGCTGGTCGACTCGATACTGGCTGCAACACTGCTCGCCGGGGCGCTGCTGGCGAGCGGTGGCGAGAGAGCAGCGTTGCGCCGATCGGCGCCGCTGATCGTATGGCTCGCCGTCTTCGCCTGCGCGCTGGTGTTGTGGCGCGCGCTGGTGGTACAGGAAACGCGCTTCGTCTATCGCGCCACCGCGCTGGTCGCGGCCGATGCCCGCGGCCAGCTCCAGCGCGACCTGTACGCCCGGATCGATAACGTCGAGAGGTTGGCGGAGCGTTCGCTCTACTACAGCGATCCGGAAGCATGGAAGCGCGATGCCGCCGGACTGCTGCATGGCGTGGCGTCGGTCGATACGGTGACGCTCGGCGGCCCCGATTTCATCATCGGCTATGCGGTGCCGGCAAGCGCCGCTCCGCTGGTCGGCCTCGACCGGCGGATCGACACACAGCGGCGCGACGCGATCACCGCCGCCTTGAGCACCCGCGACGCGACACTGAGTCCCTTCGTCGAGCTGGCGCTCGGCGGGCAAGGCATCGTCGTCTACGTGCCTGTGTTCCGCGACAACGAGCTGCGCGCGATCATCGCCGCGACGCTGGCCAGCGGCGGCTGGCCGAAATCGATCATCGACCAGCGCTTTCCCGAGCACTACGTCGAGATCGTGCAGGATGGCCGGGTCGTCAGGAGCGTCGGTCCGGAAGACCCGCGGGCGGCCGATCGATGGGCGGAGTCGCTGCCGCTGGTGGTACAGAACGCGCACTGGACGCTGCGAGCGACGCCGACACAGGACTTCGTCAGCGCCGGGCTGTCTCCTCTGCCGGTGGCCGCGCTGGCGCTGGGAACATTTCTGGCGACGCTACTTGCGCTTTCGACCTACCTGTTCCAGGCCGCACGCGGCAGTGCCCGCGATCTCAAGGCCACCAACTCGCGACTGGTGAGCGACATCGCCCGCCGCTACCACGTCGAGCAGGAGCTGCGCGAAAGTGAGAGTCGCACCCGGTTGATCATCAACGCCGTCAAGGACTGCGCGATCTACATGCTCGATACCGACGGCCGGGTGGCGAGCTGGAATCCAGGCGCGCAGGCGCTGAACGGCTACACCGCGGCCGAAATCATCGGCGAGCCGTTCTCGATCCTGTATCCGGCGGATCGAGACGTTTCAATGGAACGCGAGCTGGACGCGGCGGCTCGCAGCGGCTCGTACGAGGAGGAATGCTGGCATGTGCGCAAGGACCGCAGCCGCTATTGCGCCGACGACATCATCTCCGCGATCCGCGACGAGCCGGGAAATCTGCGCGGGTACTCGGTAGTGACCCGGGACGCGACGGTGCGCCTGCAACTGCGCGAGCAGACCGAGCATGCGCGCGATTTCTACTTCTCGCTGTTTTCCGGGTTTCCCAATCTGGTCTGGCGCTCGGACACGGCCGGCGCCTGCGACTATCTGAATCCGGCGTGGCTCGAATACACCGGGCGCCGCCAGGAGGACGAGCTCGGCGCCGGCTGGCTGGAAGGCGTCCACGCCGACGACCGCCCGCGCTGGCGCGAGATCATCGACCAGACCGTTTCCGCCCAGAAACCGTTCGAATACGAGTTCCGGCTGCGCCGCGCCGATGGCCGCTTCGGCTGGATAATCTGCAGCGGCCGACCGTACTACGACATGCGCGGCCGCTTCACCGGCTACCTCTGCTCCTGCTACGACAACAGCGCGCGCCGGGCGGTCGAGGGCGAGCTCAAGGAAAGCGAAGCGCGCTACCAGGGCATCACCGCCAACGTACCCGGCATGGTTTTCGAGTTGCTGCGCGATCCCGGCGGCCGGCTCGCTTTTTCCTATGTCAGCGAGGGTGCCGAGACGCTGACCGGCATCAGCGAAGCCGGGCTGCTCGCGGATAGCGCGGCGTTCTTCGACCTGGTCGCCGCCGCCGAGCGCGCGCATTTCGACGCAACGCTCAAGACCTCGGCTGCACAGCTTTCCAACTGGAGCTGGAGCGGGCGCATCCTGCCGCTGCACGAGTCGACCGAGAAATGGATCAGCATCCGGGCCCGACCGCGGCAGGTAACCGGCGGCGGCATCGTCTGGGACGGCGTCGTATTCGACGACACGCAAAGCCGGCTGGCACAGATCGAGCTCGAGCGCTCACGCGAGGAGTTGCGCGAGCTGTCGCGACACCTGCAGACGGTGCGCGAGGAGGAAAAGCAGCGGATCGCCCGCGAAGTCCACGACGAGCTGGGAGCGACGCTCAGCGTGCTGAAGATGGATCTGCAGGCGATGGAGGACCAGCTTCCGGCCTCGCTCAAAGCGGCCAGAGCCAATCGCAGCGCCATGGTCGACCTCGTCGACATGGCGGTGGATACGACGCGCAAGATCGTCACCGACCTGCGGCCGAGCATCCTCGACGACCTGGGACTGGTCGCGGCGCTGCGCTGGCAGATCGGCGAGTATCAGAAGCACACGCCGACAAGGCTCCACTTCGACCTGCCTGATCCGACCTTCGCGATCGATCGCGAGCGCGGGCTGGCGCTGTTCCGCATCTTCCAGGAGACGATCACCAACGTCGTCCGCCACGCCGGCGCCGCCAACGCCTGGATCGGACTCAGCCAGACCGAGCGTGGCTATGTGCTCACCGTCCGCGACGACGGCGCCGGGCTCGACGACGAGGACCTGAGCAAACCGACGTCGCACGGCGTCCGCGGCATGCGCGAACGGGCGCAGCACTTCGGCGGCAACATGTCTTTTTCGTCGAATGGCGACGGCACCACGGTCGTGGTGACCATACCGCGGCAGTCGCCGTAGCCCGCTTGCCGGGCGCCGATCCGGGGCGAACAAATCCTGTGCGCCGATGCGGGCGCACAAATCGTTCAGAGCCTGCCGAAAATCAGCCCGCGCCGCGGCGGCGCTCGATCACCGGCTGGTCGCGCAGGGCACCGTAGCCCGCTTGCATCCGCGCCAGCGAGCGCTCGCGCTCGCCGCGAAACTGCAGTGTCTGGTCGCCGATCACGCGGCCCCAGCCCTCTTCGAGGGCGCCCAGGAACGCCCTCAGCCGTCCTTCGATGCGATCGCGATTCATGCGTTGACTCGCCCGCGCGCCGTACTAGGCCTTGACCACCAGGTTATCGACGACGTTCTTGACTCCGGTGGTCGACGAGGCGATTTGCTTGGCACGATCGCGCAGCTCGGAGGTGGCCACGGTTCCCGACAAGGTAACCGTCGCATCCTTGGTCTCGACGTTGATGTCGGTGGACTTGAGGTTCGGCTCGGCGATCAGCGCCGATTTCACCTTCGCGGTAATCGCCGTGTCATCGGCGGCCGTCTCCACCTTGGCGGTCGCATTGTTGGCCGTGCTGGCCATGTTCTCGGTCGCGCGATCCATCTTCTGGCCGACGGTCGAGTTCGAATCGTGCTGACCGCAACCGGCGACGAGCAACATGCCCGCGGCCACCGTTGCGAGTGCTACCTTGGACTTCACGTGACGTTGCATTTTCCGCTCCTTGAAATGTCGGGTCCGCCTCACGGCCGGCGTCCTGGCCCGTGCCCTCGGTGGGCACGCTCCCAATGGGTTAGCGCCACAAACTGGCATGGCTGAACACCACAGTCGTCTGCCCGCACTATGACGGGTCAATCGACGAGCCGGTATCGGCTCTCGACTGTTTCTGGTGTCGGATAAGCGAACCAGGCTCGTCGGACGCAGGACTACATGAATGACCGGTGTGCGTCCGCGCGGCGCAGGGGCTCCGGAGGCCAGCCGGCGGCGGGCTCGCCTCCGACCGCTTCAGGCGGTCGCTTCGATGGCTCGTTCGGCTAGCTCTTGGCTAGTTCTTGATCTGCGGCGGCAGATGCGTGAGGAGATCGGCCAAGTCGTCCGCGTGCTCCTCCTCGTTGGCCAGGATCTCCTCCACCATTCGCCGCGAGGTCGCATCGAACGGCGCGAAGTAGGCCGCCATTTCGCGATAGCTGTCGATCGCGATGCGCTCGGCGATCAGATCCTCCTTGATCATGTCGACCAGATCGCTCCCCTCGACGTACTCGGAATGACTGCGGGTGGCCAACCCATTGGGCGAGAAGTTCGGCTCGCCGCCGAGCTGGACGATGCGCTCGGCGATGCGGTCGGCGTGCCCCTGCTCGTCGTTGGCATGCTCCAGGAATTCGGCCGCGACCGGACCGGAATGGATGCCTCTGGCCATGAAATAGTGCCGGCGATAGCGCAGCACGCAGATGATCTCCGTCGCCAGCGCCTCGTTCAGCAACCGCACCGCGGTCTTGGTGTCGCCGCCGTAGCCGGGGGTCACGGCGCCTTCCTGGATATGCTGCCGGGCGCGCTTGCGCAGGGTGGCGACGTCGGTGAGAAACGGTTTTTTCTTGCTCATGGAATCTCCGCGGTAGGTGAAACGGCTTGCGTAAGTCCAACGTTGACGATGCAGCAGGATTCGTGCCGATAGCGGAATTGCGCCGCACCCCATGACTCGACATCGATCGCGCCGGAGGACAGCGGCAACGCCATGTAAATCTTACACCGCCGGAGGCGATCGCCGGCGCCATGTGGTACGGATCAGATCAGCGCGCGCTGCCGATCGACGCCGGCGTCGACGACCGTCAGCGCCGTCATGTTGACGATGCGCCGCACCGTCGCCGACGAGGTCAGGACATGGATCGGTTTGGCCACGCCGAGCAGGATCGGACCGAGGGTCAGCCCGCTGCCGGCCGCGACCTTCAGTAGATTGAACGAGATGTTGGCGGCGTCGAGCGTCGGCATGATCAGCAGGTTGGCATCGCCGTCGAATCGGGCATCGGGAAATGACGCGCGCCGCACTTCTCCCGAAAGCGCGGCGTCGCCCTGCATCTCGCCCTCGACCTCGAGCTCCGGCTCTTGGGCGTTGATCAGCGCCAGCGCCGCCTGCATTTTGCGCGCCTGAGGATCGCTGCTCGAGCCGAAGCTCGAGTGCGACACCAGCGCGACCTTCGGTGTGATGCCGAAGCGTCGGACTTCCTCGGCGGCCAAGCGGGTGAATTCGGCAATCTGCTCGGCGCTCGGATCGCGGTTGACGTAGGTGTCGGCGATGAACACCGTCCTGTCGTGCAGCATCACCGCGTTCATCGCCGCCAGCGTGGTGACGCCTTCGCGCAGACCGACCACCTGCTCGATGTACTGGCGATGCGCCGAGTGCGTGCCGAAGGTCCCGCACAGCATCCCGTCGGCGTCGCCCATGTGGATCATCATCGCGCCGATCAGCGTCAGCCGCCGGCGCATCTCGATCTTGGCGAACTGCTGCGACACGCCCTGGCGCTGCGTCAGGCGGTAGTACTCGGTCCAGTACGCACGGTAGCGCGGGTCGGATTCCGGATTGATCATCTCGAAATCGACGCCGGGCTTGATGCGCAGCCCGAAGCGGGAAAGCCTGTCCTCGATTATTGCCGGCCGCCCGACCAGGATCGGCCGGGCCAGACCCTCGTCGACGACGACCTGCGCGGCGCGCAGCACCCGCTCCTCCTCGCCCTCGGCGTAAACGATGCGCTTCGGCGACTGCTTGGCGGCCTGGAAGATCGGCTTCATTAGCAGGCCCGAGTGGTAGACGAACTGCAGCAGGCGCTGGTGATAGGCGCCGAAATCGGCGATCGGCCGCGTCGCGACGCCCGAGTCCATCGCCGCCCGCGCCACCGCCGGCGCCACCACCACGATCAGCCTGGGGTCGAACGGTTTCGGGATCAGGTACTCGGGGCCGAAGCGAAGTTCCTGCGCCCCGTACGCCGCGGCGACGATATCCGACTGCTCGACCTTGGCAAGATCGGCGATGGCGCGCACGCAGGCGAGCTTCATCGCTTCGTTGATGGTGGTCGCGCCGACGTCGAGCGCGCCGCGAAAGATGAACGGGAAACAGAGGACGTTGTTGACCTGGTTCGGGAAATCCGAGCGGCCGGTGGCGATGACTGCGTCGGGCCGCGCCGCCTTGGCCACGTCGGGCATGATCTCGGGCTCTGGATTGGCCAGCGCCATGATCAGCGGCCGATCGGCCATCAGCCTGAGCATCTCCGCCTTAAGCACGCGCGCGGCGGACAACCCGATGAAAATGTCGGCCTGCGGGATGATGTCGGCGAGCTTGCGAGCGCTGGTCTCCTGCGCGTAGCGCGCCTTGTTGTCGTCCATCTCCTCCTTGCGGCCGCGGTAGACGACGCCGGCGATGTCGGAGACCCAGATGTTCTCGCGCCGGATGCCGAGGCTGACCAGCAGGTCGAGGCAGGCCAGCGCCGCCGCGCCGGCGCCCGAGCAGACCAGCTTCACCGCCGGCAATTCCTTGCCGACGACGCGCAGGCCGTTCAGCACCGCGGCGCCGACGATGATCGCCGTGCCGTGCTGATCGTCATGGAAGACCGGTATCTTCATGCGCTCGCGCAGCTTGCGCTCGACGAGGAAGCATTCCGGGGCCTTGATGTCCTCCAGATTGATTCCACCGAACGTGGGCTCGAGGGCGGCTACGATCTCGACCAGCTTGTCCGGGTCGCGTTCGTCGATTTCGATGTCGAAGCAATCGATGCCCGCGAACTTCTTGAAGAGCACGGCCTTGCCTTCCATGACCGGCTTGGACGCGAGGGGGCCGATCGGCCCGAGGCCGAGGACCGCGGTTCCGTTCGTTATCACGCCGATGAGGTTTCCCCGTGCCGTCATGCGGCGCGCCTCGGCGGGATCGCGCACGATCTCCTCGCACGCCGCCGCCACACCCGGTGTGTAGGCGAGCGCGAGATCGCGCTGGTTCAGCAGACCCTTGGTAGGAGTGACCGAGATCTTCCCGGGCGGTTGCCGCAGGTGATACTCCAGGGCGCTCCTGCGCAGGATGTCTTCCATGGGGATTCGCGACGGAGGTCTTGTTGCTGGCCGCATGATAGCCGAATTCGGCATAATCCTGCGATGCAGGGAAATTCGATGTCCGTCGCCCGGCCGGCGCCGTGAAGCGCGAAGCGGCCTTGGTTCTCGCGGCCCGCATGGCCGAGATCGAGCCATTTCACGTGATGGACGTGCAGAATCGCGCGCACGAGCTGGAGGCGGCCGGGCGCCGGATCGTGCACATGGAAATCGGCCAGCCCGATTTTCCCGCTCCGCCAGCGGTCGCTGACGCGGCGGTCGAGGCCATCCGCACCCGCCGTCTCGGCTATACCGATTCGATGGGTCTGCCGCAGCTGCGCCAGGCGATATCCGACTACTACCTCGAAGAGCTCAGCGTTTCGGTCCCTCCCTCGCGGATCGTGATCACCGCCGGTGCTTCGGGCGCGTTTCTTCTGGCCTTGGGAGCGCTCGTCAATCCCGGCGACGAGGTCCTGATGCCCGACCCGTGCTATCCCTGCAACCGGCACTTCGTGCGCCTGTTCGAGGGCCGGCCCCGGATGATCCCCGTCGACGAGGGGCAGCGCTACCAGCTCACTGCGGCCGATGTCCGCTCCCATTGGAGCGAGGTTGCTCGGGGAGTGCTGCTCGCGTCACCATCCAACCCGACCGGGACCTCGATCGCGCGCGACGAGCTGCGTGCTATCGTCGAATCGGTGCGTGCGCTGGGCGGCTTCGTGCTGGTGGACGAGATCTACCAGGGGCTCGTGTACGACGCCAGGGCGTCCACAGCGCTGGAATTCGCCGACGATGTTTTCGTCGTCAACAGCTTCTCGAAGTATTTCTGCATGACCGGCTGGCGGCTGGGCTGGATCGTCGCACCCGAGTCCCATGTGAGAGAGATCGTGAAGCTCGCGCAGAATGCATTCATCTGCCCCTCGGCCCCAGCTCAGTATGCCGCGCTGGCGGCCTTCCGCCGGGAAACGCTAGCCGTCCTCGAGCAGCGCCGGCTGGAATTCCAGCGGCGGCGCGATTTCATGGTTCCCGCGTTGCGCCGACTGGGCTTTCGCATCCCCTTGATGCCCCAGGGGGCGTTCTACATCTACGCCGGCTGCGAGGAGTTTGCGCCCGACAGCGTACGGTTCGCGTTCAGAACCTTGGACGAAGCAGGCGTCGCGATCACGCCGGGGCTCGATTTCGGAGCGAATGCCCCGGAACGCCATGTGCGGTTCGCCTACACTCGGGCGTTGGAGGACCTGCAGGAAGGCGTCGAGAGCATCGCCCGGATGCTCGGTCGCACCCGAGCCTGAGAAGCCTCAGGCCGAGTTGCGCGTTCCCCCGCGATCGAATTTGCGCACGGCCTGCTGCAACCGCTCCTTCTCGGCGAATACCTTCTGAGCATACTGGCTGGAAGGATCCGCGAGCGCGCCGTTGTAGAACTGCAGCCCGGCTTCGAGGCTCCCGGTTCGCCTGATGTATTCCTTCAGTATGCGAGCCCCCAGGGCAATATTGGTCACCGGGTCGAGCACCGCGTCCTCGCCACCGTGCTCCATCAGCTTGTCGAGATGGTGGCGGGGGACGACCTGCATCAGACCCTTCGCGCCCACCAGGCTCTCGGCGACGGGATTGAAGCGCGACTCGACCGCCATGACCGCGAGGATCAGGAGAGGATCGAGGCCGACCTCACGGCCGGCCTCATGAGCGGCACCGACGAACAACTCGGTCACGTCGGGAGCGATGCGGTACCGGCGGGACAGGTAGCTGGCCAGGGCGCGGTACTTCTCGCCGTCAGCCTCCTGCGCGCCGTCGAACAGGGAGGCTCCGATGTCGTAGTGAATCGAGCCGATGGTCGCGGAGCGGCTCGGCTGCTCGTCGAAGAACAGGGCCTTGCCACGCACCACCACGAGCAAGACGGCGATCAACCCGACGAGCGCCAGGCCGTGATGCAGGGTTGCCGCCGCCTTTCCGAACTGTCCCAGCAAGTACTGCCTATTCCAGGGGGTGTTCATCGCACCTGCCCTCCTTATTGGCTCTACGCCTGTCTGGCTGCCTCGGCCGCCAGCTAGTTCCGGGCAGAGTGTGTTGCGACGCAGCAAATTCATTGTATATAGGTACTTAACGTCGGTCAAATAATCGCGACTCGGCAATCCCGAGTACGAAGAAAACAATCCACTACGCCGTGTGCGCGCGCTAACTATCGACGACCTCTGAAGGAAGCTCGTCGAAGATCTGCGGCTCAGTCCGGAGCGCGTGTCCCCGGACTGAGCGCAGCTTGTTCTCGCCACCCGCTAGGGCCTCGAGCCCGTCGGAAAGGGCCATGCGGCTGCGGGATTCAGGGCCGTCTTCGCCCCTTCCGGCGTCGCCATCATCGATGACGCCGTGCTTGTCGATCCCGCCGTCGCTGCTGCCGGTTTCGTCGCAGCCTTCTTCGCCGTTTTCCGCCTTGCCTTCTTCTTGGCGGCTTTTCTCGCGGGCTTCTTCAACGATTTCCTTCTCTTGCTTCCTGCTGCCCTCTTCTTTTTCTTCTTCTTCGCCGCCTTCTTGCTCTTTCTCTTCTTAGCCATAGTGGCCTCCGTTGAGAGTTGTGAAACAGAAGCGCACGGCCCGCCTATCGGGCGTGCGCCATTCAACCGCCGGGAGCCGTCCCCGGCGCGCTGAATTCCTTTCCCGCCATGCTCGACAGCAGATCCTGGTGCAGGATGTCGGGGTCAAACTGAATTCCTCCGTCCCAGACCACGGTCGCCGCGACCGAGTCCACGGCGGCACGGCAGAACTGGTCGACGTCGCGCCACGCGCTGAAGATGCCCAGCTCGAGGAGATTGCCCAGAAATACACTTCCCTCCAGGCCGTCCTCGAATCTCAGCCACAGCTTGTAATCCCGCGAAGCCCTGCACGCGGTCACGCGGTGCACAGGTTCACCGTGAAGTTCACCGTCACTCCCAATTGAGCGCGCCCCCGGTCTGGTACTCGATGACGCGGGTTTCAAAGAAATTCCGCTCCTTCTTGAGATCGGTCATCTCGCTCATCCAGGGAAACGGGTTGCTTGCGCCCGGGAAGAGCGCATCGACGCCGATTTGCTGGCAGCGGCGATTGGCGATGTAGCGGAGGTACTCCTTGAACATGGGCGCGTTGAGCCCCAGAACCCCCCGCGGCATCGTGTCCTCGGCGTACCGGTACTCGAGCTCGACGGCCTTGCGGATCAGCCCCTGCACCTCCTCGCGGAATTCCGGCGTCCAGAGCTGCGGGTTCTCCATCTTGATCTGATTGATCAGATCGATGCCGAAGTTGCAGTGCATCGACTCGTCGCGAAGAATGTACTGGTATTGCTCGGCCGCGCCGGTCATCTTGTTCTGCCGACCGAGCGCCAGGATCTGGGCAAAGCCCACGTAGAAAAACAGCCCCTCCATGAGGCACGCGAACACGATGAGGCTCTTGAGAAGCTTCTGGTCCGCCTCGGGGGTCCCGGTCCTGAAGGAAGGATCGGTCAGGGTGTCGATGAACGGAATGAGAAACTCGTCCTTGGCCCGGATGCTGGGGATTTCGTGGTAGGCGTTGAACACCTCCCCCTCGTCGAGCTGCAGGCTCTCGACGATGTATTGGTACGCATGGGTGTGAATCGCCTCCTCGAATGCCTGCCGCAGCAGGTACTGCCGGCACTCGGGTGCCGTGATGTGCCGGTACGTACCCAGGACGATGTTGTTGGCCGCAAGCGAGTCGGCCGTGACGAAGAATCCCAGATTGCGCTTCACGACGCGCCGCTCGTCCTCGGTCAGGCCGTCCGGATCCTTCCACAGGGCAATGTCGCGGCTCATGTTGATTTCCTGCGGCATCCAGTGGTTGGCGCAGCCCGCCAGATATTTCTCCCAGGCCCATTTGTATTTGAACGGAACCAGCTGATTGACATCGGCCTGCGCGTTGATGATGCGCTTGTCCTCTACGCGAACGCGCCGGTCGCGGTTGCCGGCGGCGTAGCGCTCCTGGGGAGCGGGAGCCGGCGCCGGGGACAGCATCCCGCTTACCGCCTGCAGATTGAGGCCCGGGATCGCTTCCGCGCCGATGTCGTCGAAAGAAAGCATCTATCTTCTCCTGGTTGTCGTTCTTATTTCCTGCTCATTGACAGGCTTCGCATTCGGGGTCGTCGATCTTGCAGAGCTTGATCTCGGGGTCGGCCGCGGCACGCGCACCGGCTGCCGCTACGGTGGCGATCGGCCCTCCCTCCGCGGGGACCGCGTTCAGCTGTCCCGCCTTGACGGTGGACTTCTCGGCGTGCGTCGCGCCCATGGCGCGCAGGTAGTATGTCGTCTTCAGGCCGCGCTGCCAGGCGAGCTTGTAGGTTTCGTCCAGCTTCTTTCCCGAGGCCTGGCCGATGTAGATGTTGAGCGACTGCGACTGGTCGATCCACTTCTGCCGCCGCGCGCCAGATTCGACGACCCACGCGGGGTCTATCTCGAAAGCCGTGGCGTACAGGACGCGCAAATCCTGAGGGGCGCGGTCGATGCGGGCGAGGTTGCCGTCGAAGTACTTGAGATCGGCCACCATGACTTCATCCCAGAGGCCGAGCTTCTTCAGGTCGGCGACGAGGTACTCGTTGACCACGGTGAATTCGCCCGACAAGTTCGATTTCACGAACAGGTTCTGAAAGGTCGGCTCGATCGACGCCGATACACCGATGATGTTCGCGATCGTCGCCGTGGGAGCTATGGCGATGCAATTGGAATTGCGCATGCCGTGGCGCCTGATGCGCTCGCGCAGGGACTTCCAGTCCATCGACTCGGTCATGTCGATCTCGACATAGCCGCCCCGCTCCTCGCGCAGCAGGCGCAGCGTGTCCTGCGGCAGGATGCCGCGGTCCCACAGGGAGCCCTTGTAGGAGGCGTAGCGCCCGCGTTCCTCCGCGAGCTCGGTGGAGGCCCAGTACGTGAAGTAGGCGATGGCCTCCATGGAGCGATCCGCGAATTCCACCGCCTCTTGCGAACCGTAGGGGACGCGCTGCAAGTGCAGGCAGTCCTGGAATCCCATGATCCCGAGGCCGACCGGGCGGTGCTTCACGTTCGAATCGCGAGCTTTCCGGACCGCGTAGTAGTTGATGTCGATGACGTTGTCCAGCATGCGCATTGCCGTCGATACGGTCTTCTTGAGCTTCTCGTGGTCTAGCGCGGGCTTGCCGCCGCCGGACTTCATGTGCCCGACCATGTTGATCGACCCGAGGTTGCATACCGCGATCTCGGCATCGTTGGTGTTGAGCGTGATCTCCGTGCAGAGATTGGAGCTGTGCACCACGCCGACGTGCTGCTGCGGGGAACGCAGGTTGCACGGATCCTTAAACGTGATCCAGGGATGCCCGGTCTCAAAGAGCATCGAGAGCATCTTGCGCCAGAGGTGCGTGGCGGCGACCTTCTTGTGCAGCTTCAACTCGCCTCTTGCCGCCTTTTCCTCGTAGGCAATGTAGGCTCGCTCGAACGCGCTTCCGTACTTGTCGTGCAGGTCGGGCACGTCGGACGGGCTGAAAAGGGTCCAGGTTCCGTTCTCCATCACCCGTTTCATGAACAAGTCGGGAATCCAGTTGGCCGTGTTCATGTCGTGGGTGCGGCGGCGATCGTCGCCGGTGTTCTTGCGCAGCTCGAGGAATTCCTCGATGTCCAGGTGCCAGGTCTCGAGGTAGGAGCACACCGCTCCCTTGCGCTTGCCGCCCTGATTCACCGCCACCGCGGTGTCGTTGACGACCTTCAAGAAAGGAACCACTCCCTGGGACTTGCCGTTCGTGCCCTTGATATGCGAGCCGAGCGCCCGGACCGGCGTCCAGTCGTTGCCCAGTCCTCCGGCGTATTTGGCGAGGAGCGCGTTCTCCTTGATCGCCTCGTAGATTCCATCCAGGTTGTCCGAGACCGTCGTGAGATAGCAGGAGGACAGCTGCGAGCGCGTCGTCCCGGAATTGAACAGTGTCGGCGTCGAGCTCATGAAATCGAACGACGAGAGCACGTTGTAGAACTCGACGGCGCGCGTCTCCCGGTCGATCTCGTTCAGTGCCAGACCCATGGCCACGCGCATGAAGAAGGCCTGCGGGAGCTCGATGCGCGTTCCCTGGACGTGCAGGAAATACCTGTCGTAGAGCGTCTGCAGGCCGAGATAGCCGAACTTGAGGTCGCGCGCGGCGTCGAGCGCCGCTCCGAGCTTCTTCAGGTCGAAGCTCGCCAGCCGCTCGTCGAGCAGCTCGGCGTCTATGCCGCGCCGTACGAATTGAGGGAAATACTCGGCGTAGCGCTTCGCCATGTCGGCCTGGGCGACTTCCTCGCCCAGGACCTCGTGCCGGATCGCGTGGAGCAGGAGCCGCGCGCTGACATAGCTGTAGGCCGGATCCTTCTCGATCAACGCCCGCGCCGAGAGCACCACGGACTTGCGCACCTCCTCGAGCGGCACCCCGTCGTACAGATTTTTCAGAGTCTCGCCGAGGATGAGGCCGGGATTGACGCTTTCGCCGAGAGACTCGCACGCCGACGCGATGAGATCGCTCAGGCGCGCCATGTCGAGCGGGCACCGCACCCCGTTTTCGACCACGTTCAACTGAGGCTGGGCGGTCTTCTTCTTCTGCGCCTCCTGGGCGCGCGCCTCTGCGCGCTTTTCGCGGTAAAGCACGTACGCGCGCGCGACCTCGTGCGCGCCCGAGCGCATCAGGGCGAGCTCGACCTGATCCTGGATGTCTTCGATGTGAAACGTGCCGCCCGCCGGCTGGCGCCGCGCCAGCGCGCCCACCGCCGCGTCGGTCAGCCCGGCGACCAGTTCCCTGATCCGCGCCGACGCGGCGCTCTGCCCGCCTTCGACGGCGAGAAACGCCTTGGTTACGGCGACCGATATCTTCCCCGGCTCGAAACCGACCACGGCCCCGTTGCGCCGGATGACCTTGTACTGGGAGAACGCAGGCTCGACCGGGACGCTGACGTCCGAAAGAGGCGCCGTTCCGGGAAGCGATTGTGGTGCCTTTGCCTCAGCCGCAATCTGCATATGCCTCTCCTCTTGTCTTTTTCTGCGCCACCCGCAGCCTTGAGGGTGGCGACGCCGGGACCTGGGGGTGTTTCCCCTAGCCACACAATATATGGTATCTGCGGGAGAGTGTGCTACCAATTCTAGTGTAGTGTCAAGCCGCAAGCGCGGCTTGCTCAAGCGCCTCTGGAGGTCGTTCCTGTCGCCCCGGAGCGACGCGCCGCGGGCTCAAGCCAGGGAGTGCAGGGATTTCCGGAAGCGGCCCCAGTCGAACGCAGGACCGGGATCGGTCTTGCGGCCCGGAGCGATGTCCGAATGGCCGACGACGTCGACGATCGGATAACGACGGCGCAGCGCGAGCAGCAAGCGGCTCAGACAGGCATATTGCGGGTCGGAATAGGCTTGGTCGTCGGCGCCTTCGAGCTCGACACCCACGGAAAAGTCGTTGCAGCGCTCGCGCCCGCGCCAGCTGGACGCTCCGGCGTGCCAGGCTCGCTTGGCGCAGGGAACCAGCTGTATCAGCTCGCCCCCGCGACCGATGAGAAAATGGGCCGAAACTTTCAGTTCGCGCAGCGTCTGGTAATAGGGATGCGCGGAAAAGTCCAGGGTATTGGTGAACAGGCGCACTACCCCGTCGCCTCCGAACTCGCCTGGAGGCAGGCTGATGTTATGCACGACCAGCAGGTCGACGTCGGCCTCGTCCGGCCGTTCGTCGCAGTTGGGCGAGGGGATCTGCTGCGCCCCGTTCAATATCCCCTCCTCGTCCAGGAAACCCAGGGTCACCTACCGGATCCCCAGCCGCTCCATCCGGTAGCGCAGCGCCCTGAAGGTGATGCCCAAGAGCTTTGCGGCTGCCGTTCGGTTGAAGCGCGTTTTCTCCAGCGCCTCCAGGATCGCTTCCCTCTCGATCCGGTCGAGGTAATCCGGCAGCGGCCACTTCGCGTTCGGCGCTCCGGGGTCGGACGCGAGCGCCGGCGGCGGCGCGAGCTGCAGATCTTCGGCGCCGATCTCGTCGCGCGTGGTCAGCGCAACCGCCCGCTCGAGTATGTTCTCCAGCTCCCGTGTGTTGCCGGGAAAATCGTAGTCGGCAAGGGCCTTCCTGGCGGCGTCGGAGAGCTGCAGGGCGCGCGCACCGTCGGCGCCGGCGAGGCGCTTGAGAATGGCGTCCGCCAGAATCGGAATGTCCTCACGGCATTCCCGGAGCGGCGGCATCCTCAGCTCGATCACCGCCAGGCGGTAGTACAGGTCCTGCCGGAACTTCCCGCCGTCGACCCGGGCGGCGAGATCCTGATGCGTGGCGCAGATGATGCGCACGTCGACCGCGTCCTCGGCGGTCGCCCCGACCTTCCGCACCTGTTTTTCCTGGATCGCGCGGAGGAGCTTGACCTGCATGGCCAGCGGCAGGTCGGCCACCTCATCGAGAAACAGGGTTCCGGAATTGGCGGCCTGGAAGAATCCGTCCCGGTCACCCTCGGCTCCGGTGAAGGCGCCTTTCTTGTACCCGAAGAACTCGCTTTCCATCAGGTTCTCGGGAATCGCGCCACAATTCACCGGGACGAACGCCTTGTCGCGCCGCGACCCCTTGCTGTGAATCAGCCGCGCGGCCAGCTCCTTCCCGCTCCCGGACTCGCCCGTGATGTAAACAGGCGCCTGGCTGCGCGCGAGCTTCTCGATCACCGAACGTACCTGCTCGATTCCGGGGCTCGAGCCCAGGAGCTGCGGCTCTCCCGACCTGGCGACGGGCATCTTCTGGGGAAGGGCCAGCGCAGACTTGACCAGGGCGCGGAGCTGGTCCAGCGACAAGGGCTTGGTCAGGTAGTCGAAGGCGCCGGCCTTGAGCGCCGCGACCGCGTTTTCGGTGCTCCCGAACGCCGTGATCACCGCCACGGGCAGGTCCGCGACCTGCGCGCCGATGAAGCGCACGAGGTCGAGCCCGTCCCCGTCGGGCAGGCGCATGTCGGTCAGGCAGAGGTCGTACCGCTTGGACTGCAGCAGTTGCTTGGCGGACGCCACCGAGCCGGCGCACTCCACCGCCAGCCCCATCCTCAGGAGAGAAAGCTCGAGCAGCTCGCGGATGTCCGCCTCGTCGTCGATGACGAGTACCGTCCCCTGGACGGCGCTGGATCTCCGCTCTGCGCGCCGATTCGCTACGGTTCCTGCCATAGGATCCTGAAGTCGGCCCCCGAACCGCGGTCCACGTAGTCGAGACTCGCCCCGTTGGCGGCGCACAGCTCGCGCGCTATGTAAAGGCCGAGCCCGGTGCCGCTCGCGAACGTGGTGAAAAACGGCTCGAACAGCTGCGCCTGCAAGGCCTTGGGCACGCCTTCGCCGTCGTCAATGACGTGCAATTCTACGCGATTTGCCCGGCGCGAAGCCGTGATGCGCACGCTGCCGGCGAGCCTGCGGCAGTGACGCCAGGCGTTGTGAAGCAGATTCCACAGCACCTGATTGAGATGCGCGCGGTCGAACTCGACGGTCACGTCGTCGGCCGCCTCCACCGAAAAACTCTCGCTCGGGATCTGGCCTTCGTTGCGCGCGAATTCGTCGATGAACGTCATCAGGTACTGCCGCACCCGCATGGGCTCGGGCTGGACCCGGTCGCGCCGAGACAGCTCCAGCACGTCATGAACCATGCGCTCGAGTCGACGCGCATTGTCCCTGATGATCTGCACCATGCGCTCCTTTTGCGGGCTGCGCTGCTCCTCGTGCAGCAGGTCGCCTGCGTGCGTGATCGCCGACAGGGGGTTGCGGATTTCGTGCGCGATGCTCGCGGTCAGGCGGCCGAGCGCGGCGAGCTTGAGCTGCTGGGCCTGTTCCTGGAGCTTGGACAAGTCCTCGAGGAACACCAAGCTGAAGGCGCCGCCCGCAACGCCCGCCGAAATGAAGCGCGCCCGTACCAGCCTGCCGCTGTCGGCGAACTGCATGTTGACGCTGCTCCCCCCCTGACCCGCCCGCCACGCGGCGAGCCGCTGTGCGAGCTCCTCGGAGAACGCCTCCACCTGGCTCAGCTCGGGAACGGGGTGACCGAGCAGGTCCGTCGCCCGCGGGTTGTGCAAGTGCACCAGGCCGTTGGCGTCGACCACGAGCACGCCGTCCTGCACGTCCCGGATGATCAGCCTGTTGATGCGAAGCTGGTCGGCCAGGTCCGCCCCGCGCTGCTTCGCCAGCCGCTCGTTCAGGATCAGGCGCTGCGCGAGCTGGTTGGTGATCAGCGCGGTGGCGAAATAACCGATCGACAACAGCCCGGGTTGCAGGTAGTTCGCCGTACTTTGGTCCTCGACGAGCACCCAATACGACTGCTCCAGGAGCACGGCAATCGAAGCCAGGGCCGCGTAGAACAGCACCAGCGTGCCGCGACTCACCAGGGCCGCCCCGGCAAGGGAAATGAGCAGCATCACGCCGAGGCCGCTGCGGATACCGCTCGACGCGTACATCAGCAGGGAGATCGCGACGACATCCGCGAGGACGTGCAGGGTGAGCTGGAGATTGAAATGCGCCGGCGCTTTCCTGAGGGTGACGTGGAACGCGACGGCAAGGGCCAGATAGACCATGCTCGTGTACATGAACGTCGCGATGCTGTGGTCGCCCAGGCTCAGCGCGTTTCCGAAGATCAGCGCCGAGAGCAGGAATATCGCCGCGACTGCGATGCGATAGAAGTTGAAATACTTGAGCGAGACCCAGAAGGAGTCCGCGACCGCGGCCTGCTGGGGGGGCCATAACGCGACGGTGGGGCTGGACACGGCTCCCTTCAGCCGGAGGCGGCGCGGCGATGCTCTTCGCTGCAGAAGAAACGGCCGGCGGTTTCGAGCGCCTCGCTGCGCGGAACGTTGACCCCGCAGTGAGCGCAAGGAACCATCGACTCCCCCGCGGCCACGGAGGCATCGGCCCTGTTGCGCTTGCGCGTGTAGCCGCTCACGAGGAAGTAGACGACGGCCGCGGCGATGACGAGAAGGAGGAGCTTGCTCACGCCGGGGTATTATACTTGCGCAGGAAGCGGGCCTAGAACGCCCTTCGACAACCGGGAGCCGCCATGATTCCACGCTTTGCGACGCTCGCACTTCTCTGTCTGTGCCTTGGAACGCCTGCGGCCCGCGCGCTGACCCTGGTAACCGAGGAAAACCCGCCGTTCAACTACACCGAGCAGGGAAA
>DATEGT010000160.1:0-2002 GCA_035280025.1 Burkholderiales bacterium
GTCCGTCACCAGCATGTGCCCGGGCGCGTGGGTGATGCAGATCGGCGGCCTAGCCGCGAGCACGGCCGCCTGCGGCGTGATGCCGCACGCCCAGAATACCGGCAGCTCGTCCGGCCGCACGTCGACGCGGTCCCCCGCAAACGGCCGGTCGAGATCGGCTATGCCGATCGCACTAGGGTCGCCGATGTGCACTGGCGCGCCGTGCGCCCTCGGGTAGCGCGAGGTGATCTTCACGGCGCGCTCCGCGTCCGCAGCCGTCAGCGGGCGCATCGACACCGCCATCGGCCCGCGAAAAGGTCCCGCGGGCACGGTGTCGATGTTGCTGAGGTACATCGCGACGTTCTTGCCTTCGCTTACGTATCGCAGCGGCACGCCCTCGGCGGTCAGCGCCTCCTCGAACGAGAACGAGCACCCGATGACGAAGGCCACCAGGTCCTTCGTCCACAAGTCGCGGATGTCGGTCGCTTCGCCTTTCATCACTCCGTCGCGGAACACGCGGTAGCGCGGCACGTCGCTGCGGATGTCGAGGTCCTTGCCCAGCTCGGGCAGGCGCGGGTCGCCCGGCGCGGAGACGCCGATCAGCGGGCAAGGCTTGGGGTTGCGCTCGCAATACTCGCGGAAATCGCCGGCAAAGGCGCGCGGCAGGATGCAGACGTTGCCCTGGACGCAGCCCGGCGCGAGCCCCGCGGTAACGCCGTCGAATTCGCCCGAGCGCGCCGCCAGGCGCACCGCGCGCGGATCGCTGCGCTCGAAGCTCATCGCTCTAGCGGATCGGCGAGAACGCGGTCGGCTTCAGGATGCGGTTCTCCTGCGAGAGCAGCAGGGGCTGCACCTTCTTCAGGTACGCCTGCCATGCCGGATCCTTCAGTATCTTGTCGCGGCGCGCCGCGCGGTCGTCGAGGCTGTCGTAGCCCCACATGAAGACGATCTGGTTGAGGTTGCCGGTCTCGGTGGTGAAGTAGCCGATGAATTTCCCGAGATAGGCCTGCTGCAGCGGCAGCCCCTCCTCGCCGTACAGCTTCACCATCTCGGGGACCTTGCCCGGATGCAAAGTGTAGATGCGCTCTTCGACGATCATGGCCGCTCCTTCACGACTTTTCCTTCAAGGCGACGCTGCCGCGGTCGATCACGAACACGCGATCGACCAGGCGCTCGGAATGCTGCAGGTCGGATTCGGAAAGGATCACCGACATGCCCTCTTTCTTCAATCCTGCGACCACCTCGGCGAGGCGCTGCGCGAGCGCCGGCGCGACGCCCTCGAACGGCTCGTCGAGCAGCAGCAGCCTGGTGCCGCAGACCAGGGCCCGAGCGAGCGCGACCAGCTTCTGCTGGCCGCCGGAGAGCTGCGTTCCCTTGCGCTGCGCGAACTCGCGCGCCTCCGGAACGAGCGCGTAGGCTTTTTCCAGCCGCGCGCGGGCGTCGGGAGCGCGCGCGGCCCACGCGGGCACGAGCGCGTTCTCCTCGGCGGTGAGCTCCGGGACCAGGCGCCGGTCCTCGGGCATGTAGCCGATTCCCAGGCGCGCGCGCTCGTGCGTGGGCAGCCCGAGGAGATCGACGTCCCCGAAGCGGACCGCGCCGCTCGTGGTCTTCAGCAAACCCATGAGCGACTTCATCAGCGTCGTTTTGCCGGCGCCGTTGCGCCCGATGAGGCCCGCCATGGTCCGTTCCGGCAGCTCGAGCGAGACGTCGCGCAGGATCTGCACGTTGCGGATCGCGACGTTCAGCCCGCGGATGCTAAGCATGCACGCTTCTCTCGATCGTCCCGACGACGTAGCGCCGCACCTCGGCGTCCCTCAGCACGGTCTCGGGCGGGGCGTCGGCGATGATGCGGCCGTCGTAGAAGGCGAGCACGCGCCCGGCGAAGCGGCTCACGACCTCCATGTCGTGCTCGACGAAGATCACGGTGGCGCCTTCGGCCTTCACCGCCTGCATGATCAGCTCCATGATGCCGAACTTCTCCCCGGACGAGACGCCGCTGGTCGGCTCGTCGAGCAGCAGCACC
>DATEGT010000161.1:0-30486 GCA_035280025.1 Burkholderiales bacterium
CTGGTGGTGGGCTGGCTGCTCCTGCGCGAGCCGGATTTCGGCGCCTTCGTCGTGGTGGCTTCGATCGCCACCGGGATCCTGTTCCTCGGCGGCATGAACGGCACCTGGTTCGCGGGGCTGCTGCTGATGATGGCCGTCGGCTTCGTCGGCCTGGTCCTGTCCTCGCCCTACCGGATGCAGCGCATCTTCGGGTTCATGGACCCGTGGTCCGATCCCTTCGGCCGCGGCTACCAGCTGTCACATGCGCTGATCGCCTTCGGCCGCGGAGAGTGGTTCGGCGTCGGCCTGGGGGCGAGCGTCGAGAAGCTGCTCTACTTGCCCGAGGCGCACACCGACTTCCTGCTCGCGGTGATCGGCGAGGAACTGGGCTTCGCCGGCGTGCTCGCGGTCATCGCGCTCTTCTCGTGGCTGGTGATGCGCGCATTCGCCATCGGGCGCCAGTCGGTCACCCTGGAGCGCCCCTACGCGGCGCTGGTCGCTCAAGGGATAGGCGTGTGGCTGGGCGTGCAGGTGTTCATCAATATGGGCGTCAACATGGGGGTGCTGCCGACCAAGGGACTCACCCTTCCGCTGATGAGCTTCGGGGGCAGCGGCCTGCTCGCGAACTGCGTGGCGCTCGCGATCCTGCTGAGGATCGATTGGGAAAACCGCCAGATGATGCGCGGGGTACGCGCGTGATCGTTCTCGGGGCGAAACCTCCGTGCCAAGAACCGTCATGATCGCCGCGGGCGGAACGGGCGGCCACGTGTTTCCGGGTCTCGCCGTCGCCGGGTTCCTGCGCGCCGCGGGCTGGCGCGTGGTGTGGCTGGGCTCCGGGGCCGGCATGGAGGCGAAGCTGGTCGCCGGGCACGGCTACCCGATGGCCGCAGTGAGGTTCTCGGGCGTGCGCGGCAAAGGACCCCTTGCGCTCTTGCTCCTGCCTCTGAAACTGCTGCTCGCCTTCTGGCAGAGCGCGCGCGCGATCCTCGCGACGCGTCCCGACGTGGTGCTTGGCCTGGGCGGCTACATGTCGTTCCCCGGCGGGATGATGGCAGCGCTGCTCGGCCGGCCGCTCGTGATCCACGAGCAGAATTCCGTGGCGGGGCTCGCCAATCGCGTTCTCGCGGGCGTCGCCGACCGCGCGCTCTGCGCTTTCCCGGGCGCGCTCAAGGGCGCGATGCACGTCGGCAACCCGGTTCGCGCCGAGATCGCCGAGATCGCCGCCCCCCAGGCGCGCTTCGCGACGCGCTCCGGACCCTTGCGCGTCCTCGTCGTCGGCGGGAGCCTCGGCGCAAGGGCCCTGAACGAGATCGTTCCGAAAGCGCTCGCGCTCATTCCCGCTGCGGGGCGGCCCGTCGTCACGCATCAGTCGGGGGCACAGCTCGCGGACGCGCTCAAAGCGGCCTATGCGGCCGCCGGCGTGCAGGCGAGCACGCCGGCCTTCATCGACGACATGGCCGCCGCCTACGGCGAGGCCGACCTCGCGGTGTGCCGCGCCGGGGCGACCACGGTGGCCGAGCTCGCCGCCGCGGGCCTGCCGAGCATTCTCGTTCCCTTTCCGCACGCGGTCGACGATCACCAGACAACGAACGCCCGCTTTCTCTCGGACGCCGGGGCCGCGGTGCTCCTCCCGCAGACGGAGCTTACGCCGGAGCGGCTGGCACAGATCATCGCGGGATTCGACCGCCCGGGCCTCTCGAAGATGGCTGCGCGGGCGCGCCTGCTGGGCCGGCCGGACGCGACCGCTGCAGTCGCTCGCGCTTGCATCGAGCTCGCGCCGTGAAGCACAAGGTCAAGCGCATCCACTTCGTCGGCGTCGGCGGCTCCGGGATGAGCGGCATCGCCGAGGTGCTGCTCAACCTCGGCTACCAGGTCAGCGGATCCGATCTCGCCGCGAACGCCGCGACCGAGCGCCTCGCATCGCTCGGGGCGAAGGTTACGCTGGGACACAGTCCCGACAGCGTCGCTTCGGCGGATGCCGTGGTGGTGTCCACGGCGGTGCCGCCGCACAACGTCGAGGTCGTCGCGGCGAAGGCGAAGCGCATCCCGGTGGTGCCGCGTGCGCAGATGCTCGCCGAGCTCATGCGGCTCAAGCAGGGGATCGCGGTCGCGGGGACTCACGGCAAGACCACGACGACGAGCTTGATCGCGAGCGTGCTCGCCGAGGGCGGCCTCGATCCCACTTTCGTGATCGGCGGGCGCCTCGTGAGCGCGGCATCCAACGCGCGCCTGGGCGCGGGCGATTTCATCGTCGCGGAGGCCGACGAATCCGACGGCTCTTTCCTCCAGTTGCAGCCCGTGGCGGCGGTCGTGACCAACATCGACGCCGACCACATGGAAACCTACCAGCACGACCTCGTGCGCCTGAAGCAGGCCTTCATCGGATTCCTGCAGAACCTGCCTTTCTACGGGAGCGCGATCCTGTGCGCAGACGACCTCGGGGTGCGCGAGATCATGCCCCTGGTCGCCAAGCCCATCGTCACCTACGGCCTGCGCGAGGAGGCGATGGTCCGCGGCGTCGATATCGTCACCGGCGAGCGCATGCGCTTCAAAGCGCTGCGCGAGAACGCCGCGCCTCTGGAGATCGTCCTCAACCTCCCCGGCCGGCACAACGTGCAGAACGCGCTCGCGGCGATCGCCGTGGCCACCGAGCTCGGCGTCCCGGACGCCGCGATCCGCAAGGCGCTCGCCGAGTTCCGAGGCGTCGGGAGGCGCTTCCAGCGCTACGGCGAGGTGCCGCTCGCCGCCAACGGCAAGGCGCCGGGGAGCTTCACCCTAGTCGACGACTACGGGCACCACCCCGCGGAAATGCGCGCGACGGTCGACGCCGCGCGCGGTGCCTTTCCGGGGCGGCGCATCGTGCTCGCCTTCCAGCCGCACCGCTACACCCGGACCCGCGATCTCTTCGAGGACTTCGTCAAGGCGCTTTCGGGCGTGGACGCGCTGCTGCTCGCCGACGTCTATCCCGCGGGCGAGCCGGCGATCGTCGCGGCGGACGGCCGATCGCTCGCCGAGGCCATCCGCCTCGCCGGGAAGGTGGAGCCCGTGTTCGTCGAGAAGATCGCCGACATGCCCGAGGCGATACGCAAGCTGGCGCGCGCCGGCGACGTCGTCCTCACCATGGGCGCGGGCTCGATCGGCGGGGTGCCCGGGGCGCTCTTGAAGGGCGGCAAATGAACATGGCCGAGCCGATCGCCAAACCCCCGCCTCCCCTGCGCGGCGTCCTGCGGCTCAACGAGCCGCTGGCGAAGCACGTGAGCTGGCGCACGGGCGGCGCCGCCGCGCGGGCGTACTCGCCCGCCGATTCCGCGGACCTGGCCGCCTTCCTCGCGACGCTACCCGAGCACGAGCCGGTGTGTTTCATCGGCCTGGGGAGCAATCTGCTGGTGCGCGACGGCGGGTTCCGGGGCACGGTGATCCTGATGCACAACCCCGGTGGCGCGATCCGCTCCGAAGGCGATCTGGTCTTCGCGGAGGCCGGCGCGGCGTCCCCCAAGGTGGCGCGCTTCGCTGCGACACGCGGCTTCGAAGGCTCGGAATTCCTCGCCGGCGTCCCGGGCACGGTCGGCGGAGCCCTCGCGATGAACGCCGGCTGCTACGGATCGCAGACCTGGGACGTGGTCGCGAAGGTGCTGACGCTCTCGCGAGCGGGCAAAGTCACCGAGCGAGACCCCGGCGAATTCGCGATCGGCTACCGCCATGTCGAGCTGCTCGGCGGGAAGCTCGGCGCCGCCGACTGGTTCCTAGCCGCGTGGTTCCGCTTCCGCCCCGGCGACGAGAAGATCGCGCGGGGCCGGATCAAGGAACTCCTCGCGAAGCGTCTGGCTACACAGCCGCTCGAGCTGCCGAACGCCGGCTCGGTGTTCCGCAATCCTCCCGGCGACCACGCCGCGCGGTTGATCGAGGCCGCGGGCCTGAAGGGCCGCGAAATCGGCGGCGCCAGCATCTCCGAGAAGCACGCGAACTTCATCGTCAACCCCAAGGGCAGGGCGCGAGCCTCGGACATCGAGGCGCTGATCGCGCTGGCGCGCGACACGGTCGCGCGCCGCTTCGCGGTCGAGCTGGTTCCGGAAGTGAGAATCATCGGGGAGGCAAGTTGAACGCGCGCGGGTTCGGGAAGGTCGCCGTGCTCATGGGCGGCCGCTCCGCCGAGCGCGAGGTGTCCCTGAAGAGCGGCGGACGCGTGCTCGCCGCTCTCAAAAGCAAGGGCGTCGACGCCCACGCGTTCGACCCGAAGGAGCGCGGCATCGATGCTCTGCTCAAAGAGCGCTTCGACCGTGCCTTCATCATCCTTCACGGCCGCTACGGCGAAGACGGCACGATCCAGGGCGCCCTCGAGCTCCTCGGCATCCCCTATACGGGGTCCGGGGTGCTCGCGAGCGCTCTCGCCATGGACAAGTGGCGCGCGAAGCTCGTATGGCAATCGTGCGGCATTCCGACTCCGCGCGGGGAGCTGCTCGCGCGCGGCGGCGATATGCCCGCGGTGGCGACGCGCCTCGGGCTGCCGCTCATGGTGAAGCCCGCCAACGAGGGATCTTCGATCGGCATGACCAAGGTGAAGAGCGCGCACGAGCTTCCCGAGGCCTACGCCCTCGCCGCCAACTACGACAGCGCCGTGATCGCCGAATCCTTCGTGGAGGGCGTCGAGCTTACCGCGGGAATACTCGGAGACAAGCCGCTGCCGCTCATCAAGCTCGAGACGCCTCGCGAGTTCTACGACTACGAGGCGAAATACCACGCCGACGACACCCGCTATCTCATTCCCTGCGGATTGCCGCCGGACGCCGAGCGCATCGTTCAGGACGAGGCGCTGTTCGCGTTCAATGCACTGGGCTGCAGCGGATGGGGCCGCGTCGACCTGATGCTCGACCGCTCGGGAAAGCCGTACTTCCTCGAAGTGAACACGTCGCCCGGCATGACCGACCACTCGCTGGTGCCCATGGCGGCGCGCCACGCCGGGCTGTCGTTCGAGGATCTGTGCCTGCGCATTCTCGAGTCTGCGCGGCTGGAAAAGGGAGGCGAACGTGTGGGATAGCCCGCGCGTGGTCAACGCCGCCGCCTTGGCGCTCGCCGCCTTCGCGCTCGGGCTCCTCGCCTACGCCGGGGCGCGCGTCCTGGTCGATTCGCCGGCCTTCCTCCTGAAGACGATCGTCGTCGATGGAGGCCTCGAGCGGGTGGACCGCCGCGACATCGTCGCGGCTCTCCAAGGGCGCGTCAGGGGCACGTTCTTCACGGTCGACCTGGAGTCGGTCCGCGCCCTTTTCGAGGGCGTTCCCTGGGTGCGTCACGCCGAGCTGCGGCGCAAGTGGCCCGACCGCCTCGAGGTGCGCATCGAGGAGCAGGTCGCTCTCGCGCGCTGGGGCCAGGGCAGAAGAGCGCAGCTGGTCAACCCGCAGGGCGAGTTGTTTTCCGGACAGAGCGACCAATCGCTGCCGGTCCTCGCCGGTCCCGCGGGCACCGAGACCGAGGTTGCGCGCCGCTTCCTCGCGTTCCGCGATCTGCTCGCCCCGCTGGGCCTCGAGCCCAGGCAGGTGCTGCTTTCGTCGCGCATGGCCTGGCAGCTGAAGCTCTCGAACGGGCTTACGGTGCAGCTCGGGCGGGACTCGGACCGGGACCGGGTAGAGGATCGCCTCGCGCGCTTCGTCTCGGCGTATCCCCTGACGCTCGGCGCACTGCGGCAACGCTTCGACTACGTCGATCTGCGGTACCCGAACGGTTTTGCGGTTCGCGCATCCGAGAACCCCGGCGCCGAGCCTCGTGTGCACAAGCGGGTCTGATATGGCGAGGGAAAACAAGAACCTCATCGTCGCGCTGGACATCGGCACTTCCAAGGTGGTCGCGGTCGTGGCCGAGCTCTTTCCCGACGGGCGCATGGACATCGTCGGCATGGGCGGTCACGAGTCCAAAGGACTGAAGAAGGGCGTGGTGGTGAACATCGAAACGACGGTGAACGCCATACAGCGCACGCTCGAGGAAGCCGAGCTAATGGCCGACTGCAAGATCGAGCGCGTCTTCACCGGGATCGCCGGCAGCCACATCAAGAGCTTCAACTCCACCGGCATGGTCGCAATCAAGGACAAGGAGGTCACGCAGACCGACGTCGAGCGCTCGATCGAGACGGCGCGCGCGATGCCGATTCCTACCGACCAGCAGGTTCTGCACATCCTCACCCAGGAATTCATCATAGACGGGCAGGACGGCGTGCGCGAACCGCTCGGCATGAGCGGCGTGCGCCTCGAGGTGAAAGTGCACATCGTCACCGGCGCGGTCTCGGCCGCGCAGAACATCGTGAAGTGCGTGCGCCGCTGCGGGCTGGAGGTGAATGACCTGATTCTCCAGCCGCTCGCCTCTTCGCTCGCCGTGCTCACCGAGGACGAGAAGGAGCTGGGCGTGTGCCTGGTCGACATCGGCGGCGGCACCAGCGACATCGCGGTGTTCCGCGAAGGCGCGATCCGACACACTGCCGTCGTCCCCATCGCGGGCGATCAGATCACGAACGACATCGCGATGGCGCTGCGCACGCCCACCGCCGAGGCCGAGGAGCTCAAGGTGCGGCACGGCTGCGCGCTCAGGCAGCTCGCGGAATCGGGCCAGATGATCGAGGTCGCGGGCGTGGGCGATCGTCCGCCGCGAATGCTCTCGCGCCAGACCCTCGCCGAGGTCATCGAGCCGCGCGTCGAGGAACTGTACTCCCTCATCCAGCAAGTGCTGCGCGACTCCGGTTACGAGGAACTCCTGTCCTCGGGAATCGTCCTGACCGGCGGATCGGCGGTGATGCAGGGCATGGTCGAGCTGGGCGAGGAGATCTTCCACATGCCAGTGCGGCTCGGCATCCCGCGCTACACCGGCTCGCTCGCGGACGTGATCCGCAGCCCGCGCTACGCCACCGCGGTCGGACTGCTGCTCGAGGGCGTGGTGCAGACGCAGCGCGGGCTGATCTCGCGCCAGAGCGGATCGCTGCGGCAAGTCGGAAGAAGGATGCGCGAATGGTTCCAGCGGAATTTCTAGCTCGGTTTGCAGGCAAGTGTTTCTCACTTCACCCCGGAAGGAGGTCAGCATGTTTGAAGTCGTCGAAAACGCAGCAAGCGGCACCGTGATCAAGGTGATCGGTGTCGGCGGCGCTGGAGGCAACGCCGTCGACCACATGATCCGAAACGGCGTGGCCGGCGTCGAATTCATCACCGCGAACACGGATGCGCAGGCGCTGTCGCGCACCCAGGCGAAGAACCAGATCCAGCTCGGCTCGACCGGGCTGGGCGCCGGGGCGAAGCCCGAAGCCGGCCGAGCGGCGGCGATGGAGGCACGCGATCAGATAGCCGACGCACTGGACGGTTCTCATATGGTGTTCATCACTGCCGGAATGGGCGGCGGCACAGGGACCGGCGCGGCCCCCGTGGTCGCGGAGGTTGCCAAGGAGATGGGCATTCTCACCGTCGCGGTGGTGACCAAACCCTTCTCCTTCGAGGGCGTTCGCCGCATGCAATCGGCGGAGGTCGGGATCGGAGAGCTATCCCAGCACGTCGACTCGGTGATCGTGATCCTCAACGAGAAGCTCGAGGAGGTCCTGGGCGACGACGTGTCGATGGAGGAGGCGTTCTCAGCCGCCGACAGCGTGCTGAAAAACGCGGTCGCGGGAATCTCCGAAATCATCAATGTCCCCGGTCTGATCAACGTCGATTTCCAGGACGTGCGCACCGTCATGGCCGAGCAGGGAATGGCGATGATGGGCTCAGCGGCATCCTCGGGCGTGGACAGAGCGCGCATCGCGGCGGAGCAGGCGGTCGCGTGTCCGCTTCTCGAGGGTGTGAATCTCTCCGGCGCTCGCGGGGTGGTGGTGAACATCACCGCGAACAAGTCGAGTCTCAAGCTGCGCGAGACCAAGGAAGTGATGAACACCATCCGCGGGTTCGCCGCGGACGACGCGACCATTATTTTCGGCGCGGTGTACGACGACCCCATGGGTGAGGAACTGCGCGTCACGGTCATCGCCACGGGCCTCGGCCAGCCGCAGCTCGCGCGCGCCGCCAAGCCGAAGCTGGTGCAGAAGACCGGCACCGACAACATGCCGGTCGCCGGTGTCGACTACCGCATTCTCGACGAGATGCCTGCGGTGATCCGCAAGAACCGGGCCTCGACCATAGAGGCTCTGCAGGCCAACGGCGTAGACAAGTACGACATTCCCGCATTTCTTCGCAAGCAAGCCGACTAGGGAGGCTCCATGAGTACAGCAAAACGGCCCAGCATGCCCCGCTACCTGCGCAAGCCCGTCATCGCCCGTCCGCCGGCAAAACTGGAGGTGACGGCGCGTCCCGCGCCCGCGCCGGTCCTGATCCGCACGGTGGCGTTCGTGCCCGCGTACCTGCGGAAGCGCGCCCACTAGAGCGCGGCGTGCATAGTGCGCGCCTCACCGGAAATTCCGGGCCGGTGAGGCCGCGCCGTGTGCTAAACTGCCGTACTTTCAATTGTCTGCAGTTGCCGCTGCAGCGACGCAAGTGTTCAAGCAGCGCACCCTCAAATCCGTAATCCGCGCCACCGGCGTCGGCCTTCATACCGGCGAGAAGGTGGCTATGACCTTGCGGCCGGCCGCAGCGGACGTCGGGATCGTGTTTCGGCGCATCGATCTGGCGACCCCTGTCGATATCGCCGCGGACGCGTCCAGAGTCACCGACACTCGCTTGTGCAGCGCGCTCGAGTCGAACGGCGCCAAGGTGTCCACCGTCGAACACCTCATGTCGGCGTTCGCGGGGCTGGGGATCGACAACGCCTACGTCGATCTCACCGGATCCGAGGTGCCTATCATGGACGGCAGTGCGGCGCCCTTCGTGTTCCTCATACAGTCGGCCGGGATCGAGCAACTTCCGGCGCCGAAGCGCTTCATCAGGATCAAGAGAACGATCGAGGTGAAGGACGGGGACAAGTGGGCGCGTTTCGATCCCTTCGAAGGTTTCAAGCTGTCGTTTTCGATCGAGTTCGATCATCCCGCGTTCGAGCATTCCGCGCAGACGGCGCAAGTCGACTTCGCCGATACCTCCTACGTCAAGGAGGTCGCGCGCGCGCGCACCTTCGGTTTCATCCAGGAAGTCGAGGCGCTGCGGGATTCCGGCCTCGCCCGCGGGGGCAGCCTGGACAACGCCATCGTCGTCGACGAGTACCGCGTGCTCAACGCCGAGGGACTGAGGTACAGCGATGAATTCGTCAAGCACAAGCTGCTCGATGCGATCGGCGATCTCTACCTTATCGGGCATCCCTTGATCGCCTTCTTCTCCGCTCACAAATCGGGCCACGCGCTCAACAATCGCCTGGCGCGCGCGGCCCTCGCCTCCCGGGATTCGTGGGAGTGGGTGACCTTCGAGCGCGAGGAAGACGCCCCGCCCGCGCTTTCCCGGCTGTTCGCCCTGCCCGCCAGCTAGGCGGCCCGCTCTATCCGTGCTTGCCCTGCGCATCGCGGGGATTTTGGTCCTGCTGGTCGTCCTGGCCGGTCTCGGTCTGTACTTGCTGACACGCGACAAGAGGTATCTGCGCTTCGCACTCCGGGTTTTCCGGTATGCCCTGTTTTTCGCCCTCCTGGTATTCGGTTTATTGGCCCTGGAACGAGGATTTATGCTCGTCTAGGCAAATA
This sequence comes from Burkholderiales bacterium, assembly GCA_035280025.1. Classification (GTDB taxonomy): domain Bacteria; phylum Pseudomonadota; class Gammaproteobacteria; order Burkholderiales; family SG8-39; genus VBDM01. Next base: position 9,599 of record DATEGT010000161.1, read on the forward strand.
CTTAGCGGCGATGTTGAAAGACGATTCGCGCAAGCGTGCTTTTCAATTCTGAATCAGGTAGTTGCTCGCAGAACCCCGCGAGTCCTGCGATCGCGTCTGAACTAATTGTTGCTGATTTTTCAACCGCTTGTGCCGGAGGTACCGGGGCTTGCACCGTCACCTCCATTCCGGTAACCTCCGCCACTCGCCCCGAAAGCCGCTCCAATAATGCCGGGAGCATAAGCTTCAGTTTCGCGGCGGTTGCCCCGTTAGAGGCAAACACAACCACTCGTCCCTGCTTGAAGTTCGCGACCGAGCAGTGTCGCGCCAGGGACTCCGGCAGCAGCGAGGAGAGGGTCTCGCGAAGTTCGATCAAGCGCTCGGTCTGTGGAATGAGCGCGGAGATGGCGTCGGCTTGATTCAGGAAGGCGCAGGGGTTTTTCACATGCATGCTCTCGAAGTCCGTCGGTCACCCGCCTAGGGAAGGCAGCATGCATATTATTCTTGTTTCGAGCAGATTGGCCGGGGCGAAGTCCCTGACCTTGACCCATCGCCACATGGTCGCCGTCCTGCTGCTCGTGGGCGTCCTGGTCGTCAGCCTGGCCCTCGGACTGTTCTGGATCACGGTCAGGCATGCGAACGAGTTCAAGTTTCCCCTGCTGGATTCCCTGGTGAAGTCGGCCCAGGAAGCGCAGCAGCGCAAGACCGAAGAATTCCTGCGGGAGAACCTCAACGCCATGGCGGTGAAGCTGGGCGAGATGCAGGCCCAGCTGATGCGTCTCGACGCCCTGGGCGAGCGGCTCTCGGCCCTTGCCGGCCTCAAGCCAGGCGAGTTCCGATTCGCAGAGGTGCCCGGGCGCGGCGGCGCGCTTTCCAGCATCCCCCCCAAGGACTTGTCGATGGCCGAGTTCAACCGGCAACTCGACCAGCTGTCCCGGCAAATGGAGAATCGGACCGACTCGTTGGGCATCCTCGAGTCCCAGCTGTTCGACGCCAAGGTCAAGAAGAAGCTGATGCCGACGATTCCTCCAGTCGACGCGGCCTATCTGGCGTCGAGCTTCGGCTGGCGCATCGACCCGTTCAACGGGATGCTGGCGATGCACGAGGGCCTGGACTTCCCGGTCGACGTCGGGTCGCCGGTTTTTGCTGCCGCGGGGGGCGTGGTGACCTACGCAGGGCCCCATCCCCAATACGGCTATCTGGTCGAGATCGATCACGGCAACGACTTCACCACCCGCTACGCCCATTGTTCCAGGGTCCTCGTCAAGGAAGGCCAAGTCGTCCAGCGCGGAAGTAAGATCGCTGAATCGGGATCCACCGGCCGGGCCACCGGACCGCACCTGCACTTCGAGGTGCGCTATCGGGGTGTGGCGCAGAACCCGATACGCTTCCTCCAGGCTTCGTCGCGCTAGTCCGTTTCTCGCTACCCGGGGCGGTTACATCCCCATGGTAGACTGCGAACTTTTGCAGGTCCCGGCCGTCTCTAATCGATGTTTTCCCGATTGCTGAAGTGGATTTTCGGTAGCCGCAACGATCGGCTGCTGAAGCAATACGCGAAAACCGTCAAGGTGATCAACGCCCTCGAGTCGTCGATCGCCGCCCTGTCGGATCAGGCCCTCGCGGCCAAGACCCCGGAGCTCAGGCAGCGCTTCGCGAAGCGGGTCCAGGGCGTACCGGAGGAGGGCCGCGACGACGCCGAGAAGGCGGCGCTCATGGAGCTGCTTCCGGAGGCCTTCGCGGCGGTGCGCGAAGCCGCGAAGCGCGTCCTCCACATGCGCCATTTCGACGTGCAGCTGATCGGCGGGATGGTCCTGCACGACGGCAAGATCTCGGAGATGCGGACCGGCGAGGGCAAGACGCTGGTCGCGACCCTGCCGGCCTACCTCAACGCGCTCTCAGGGCGCGGTGTGCATATCGTGACGGTCAACGACTACCTCGCGCGACGCGATGCGGAGTGGATGGGAAAGGTCTACAAGTTCCTGGGGCTCTCCGTCGGCGTCATCCTCACCCAGATGCCGCACGACGAGAAGCAGACGGCATATGGCGCGGACATCACCTACGGCACCAACAACGAGTTTGGATTCGACTACCTGCGCGACAACATGGCGATGCAGGTCGGCGACCGCTTCCAGCGCGGTCTGAACTACGCGATCGTCGACGAGGTCGACTCGATCCTCATCGACGAAGCGCGCACGCCGCTCATCATCTCCGGACAGGCCGAGGATCGTACCGAGATCTACCACCGCATCAACCAGGTTGCGCCGCTTCTGAAGCGCCAGGAGAAGGACGGGGCGCCCGGCGACTTCTTCGTCGACGAGAAGAACCATACCGTACTGCTCTCGGAGGAGGGCCACGAGCACGCGGAGAAGCTCCTCGCGCGCGCGGAGCTGCTACCCGAGGGCCGCAGCCTCTACGAGCCCGCGTACGTCAACCTGATGCACCACCTGAACGCGGCGCTCCGGGCGCACAATCTGTTCTTCCGCGACCGGCACTACGTCGTGCAGGAAGGCGACGTTGTAATCGTGGACGAGTTCACGGGCCGGCTCATGCCGGGCCGACGCTGGTCGGACGGCCTGCATCAGGCAATCGAGGCCAAGGAGAACGTGTCGATCCAGAGCGAGAACCAGACGCTCGCCTCGATCACCTTCCAGAACTACTTCCGCATGTACCGCAAGCTTGCCGGGATGACCGGCACCGCGGACACGGAAGCCTACGAGTTCCAGGAGATCTACGGCCTCGAGGTGGTCGTCGTCCCGACCCACATGCCAATGATCCGCGCCGATCGCAACGACCAGGTGTTTCGCACGGCCAAGGAGAAGTACAAGGCAATCATAGACGACATCAGGGACTGCTACGACCGAGGACAACCGGTGCTGGTGGGCACAACCTCGATCGAGAACTCGGAGCTGATTTCGGGGATGCTGCAGAAGGAGAAGCTGCCGCACCAGGTCCTGAACGCGAAGCAGCACGCGCGCGAGGCGGAGATCGTGGCGCAGGCGGGGCGCCCCAGGGTAATCACCATTGCCACCAACATGGCGGGCCGCGGCACCGACATCGTGCTCGGAGGCAACGTCGAGAAACAGGTGGACTTGCTCCAGGAGAAGGAGGAGGTCGGCGACGCGGAGAAGGAGAGCGGCGTGGCGAAGCTGCGCCGCGAGTGGCAGGACTTGCACAACCAGGTGATCGCCTCGGGCGGCCTGCACATCATCGGCACCGAGCGCCACGAGGCCCGCCGGATCGACAACCAGCTGCGCGGCCGGTCGGGCCGGCAGGGCGACCCCGGCTCCTCGCGCTTCTTCCTGTCGCTCGAGGATCCATTGCTGCGGATCTTCGCCGGGGAGCGCGTCAACGCCATCATGCAGCGCCTCGGGATGCCCGAGGGCGAGCCGATCGAGCACGGGCTGGTCACGCGATCGATCGAGAGCGCGCAGCGGAAGGTCGAAGCGCACAATTTCGACATCAGGAAGCAATTGCTCGAATACGACAACGTCGCCAACGATCAGCGGCGCGAGATCTACCACTTGAGGAACACCATCCTCGAGTCGCAGGACGTGTCAGACCAGATCGAATCGCTCCGCGAGGGCGTCGTCACCGACCTGTTCCGCGCCCACGTTCCCGAGGAAAGCATGGAGGAGCAGTGGGACATCCCCGGCCTCGAGAAGGTTGTCGCGTCGGAGCTGCGCCTGGAGCTGCCGCTCTCCCAATGGCTCTCGGCAGATCCAAGTCTGGACGACGAAGCCCTGCTCAAGCGCTCGGTCGAAGAGGCGAGCACCGCCTACCGCCGCAAGATGGAAGCCTATCCGCCGGACGGCGTGCACCTGGTGGAGCGCCACGTGCTGCTTTCGACACTCGACAACCACTGGCGGGAGCACCTTGCAGCGCTCGACCACCTGCGCCAGGGAATACACCTGCGAGGCTACGCGCAGAAGAACCCCAAGCAGGAATACAAGCGCGAGGCCTTCGAGCTGTTCGGCAACCTGGTCGAGACGGTCAAGCTGGAAGTGACCCGGATGCTGATGACGGTCGAGCTGAAGATGCGCGAGGAGGCCGAGGTCGAGCAGTTCCAGGCACCCGCGGTCGAGAACGTGCAGTACCAGCACGCCGGCTACGAGGAAGCGCTCGCGGGCGGCGACGGCGAAACCGCGACGGCAGCGAAGGCGGCCCCGTTCGTCAGGCACGTCGGCAAGATCGGGCGCAACGATCCCTGCCCCTGCGGATCCGGGAAGAAATACAAGCACTGTCACGGGAAGCTCGCCTGATCCGGAATCGCCCCGCTTCCCGGGAGGCGCAAAGAATATGGCCGTCAACCTAAGCCCGCCGAGGGCCGAAGATCTGCTGCCCGTGAGGGGCGTGAAGCTGGGCGTCGCCCAGGCCGGAATCCGCAAGTCGGGGCGCAGGGATCTGCTCGTCGTCGCGCTCGCGTTGGACGCCCGTGTCGCCGGGGTGTTCACCCGCAACCGCTTCTGCGCCGCCCCCGTGCAGGTCGCCAGGGAGCATCTCGCCTCGGGGCGGCCGACGCGCGCGCTCGTCGTGAATACGGGAAACGCCAACGCGGGGACGGGTAAAGCGGGCGTCGCCGACGCAAAGGCGAGCTGCGCGGCCGCGGCACGGCTGCTCGGCTGCGACCCGCGCGAAGTGCTGCCGTTCTCGACGGGCGTGATCATGGAGCCTCTGCCACTGGATCGCGTCGTGGCGGGACTGCCCGCGTGCGTCGCCGACCTGCGCGAGGACAACTGGGGGCGCGGAGCCGAAGCGATCATGACGACCGATACGGTGCCGAAGGCGCGCTCGCGCCGCGCCGGAGGCGCGACGGTCACCGGGATCGCCAAGGGTGCCGGCATGATCCGGCCCGACATGGCGACCATGCTCGGATTCGTCGCGACCGACGCCGCAGTGTCGCAGGATGCCCTCGAGAAGCTCGTCGAGCGTGCCGCCGCGAGCTCGTTCAACCGCATCAGCGTCGACGGGGACGCTTCGACCAACGACTCGTTCATCCTCATCGCCACCGGAGCGGCCGGCCGCTGCGACGACGCGCTCGTGCGCGAAGCCGTGCTGGAGGTTTCCCAGGGGCTCGCCCAGGCCATCGTGCGCGACGGCGAAGGCGCGACCAAGTTCATCACCGTGCGGGTGGAGAGGGGCAGGGACGAGGCCGAGTGCGCCAGCGTGGCCTACGCGATCGCGCACTCGCCGCTCGTCAAGACCGCGTTCTTCGCTTCCGACCCGAATCTCGGGCGGCTGCTCGCCGCCATCGGAAACTCGGGCGTGAGCGACCTCGACGTCGACCGCGTCGAGCTGTACCTCGACGACGTCCAGGTGGCGCGGGACGGAGGGCGTCACCCGGCGTATCGCGAAGAGGACGGAAAGCGCGTGATGGGAAAGAGCGAGATCACCGTGCGCGTGGCGCTCAACCGCGGAGGGGCCGCGACCACGGTGTGGACCTGCGATCTGTCCCACGAATACGTTACCATCAACGCCGAGTACAGGACCTAGAGCGCGCATGTCCGAGCTGGAGAAGCTGATCAGGAGCGGCGAGGCGCTGCTGGAGCGCATCGAAAAGCTGCTGCCGCCCGCCTCACGGCCGGTCGACTGGCAGGCGAGCATCGCGTTCCGCTGGCGCAAGAGCGCGCGTGGAGGGTATGTCCAGCCGATCGCGAACGTGCACCGCATTCGTCTCGCCGATCTCCACGGGGTCGACAACCAGAAAGCGCTGATCGAGCAGAACACGCGCCAGTTCGTGGAAGGACGCACGGCCAACAACGCGCTGATGACCGGCGCCCGCGGGACCGGGAAGTCGTCGCTCGTGAAGGCCGTGCTCAACAAATTCCACAAGCAGGGCCTGCGCGTCATCGAGGTGGAGAAGCACGACCTCATCGATCTCCCGGAGATCGTCGACCAGGTGGCCGGCCGGCCCGAGCGCTTCATCCTCTTCTGCGACGACCTGTCGTTCGAGGTCTCGGAGGCCGCAGGCTACAAAGCGCTCAAGTCCGTGCTAGACGGCTCGATCTCCGCGACCTCCGAGAACCTGCTCATCTACGCGACCTCGAACCGGCGCCACCTGATGCCGGAGTACATGCAGGAGAACCTCGAGACCAAGCACCTCGGCGAGGAGATCCATCCCGGCGAAACCGTGGAGGAGAAGATCTCGCTTTCGGAGCGCTTCGGCCTGTGGGTCTCGTTCTATCCCTTCGACCAGGACGAGTTCCTGGCGATCGTGGACCACTGGCTGCGGGAGCTCGGCTGCCGCGACGGCGAGATCGCGAAGGCGAGGCAGGAGGCGCTGCAATGGGCGCTGCAACGCGGCTCGCGCAGCGGCCGCGTCGCTTGGCAGTTCGCCCGCGACTACGCCGGGCGCCGCTCCGGCGACGGCAGGTCCGGGCGCTGAATCCGGGAATCATGTCGGCCCCGGTGGACGTGGCCGTGGCTGTGCTGATCCGTCTCGACGGCACGGTGCTTCTCGCGCGGCGTCCCCCGGGAAAGGTCTATCCGGGCTACTGGGAGTTCCCGGGCGGGAAGGTCGAGCCGGGCGAGCCGATTGCCGCTGCGCTCGCGCGCGAAGTCCGCGAGGAGCTGGGCGTCGGGGTCGAGCGCGCGCATCCCTGGATCACCCGCGTGTTCGTCTACGCGCATGCGATCGTGCGCCTGCATTTTCATCGCGTCTACGCCTGGAGCGGAGAGCCGCGGGCGCTCGAGCACCAGGCGCTCGCCTGGCAGCTCCCGGATACCCCGGAGCTCGTTCCCATGCTGCCAGCGAACGGCCCGGTGCTGCGCGCGCTGTCGCTCCCCGACGAGTACGCGATCACCTGCGCCTCCCTCGGGGAAAAGGTGTTCTTCTCCCGGCTGGAGGCGCGGCTGCGCAACGGCCTGCGCCTCGTCCAGGTGCGGGAAAAGGATCTCGGGCGCGACGCGCTCAGGGCGTTCGCAGAGCGCGTGCTCGCGCTTGCCCGCGCTCACCGGGCGAAGGTGCTCCTGAACCACGACGCCGAACTCGCGCGCAATATCGGCGCGGACGGCGTGCACCTCACCGCAGCGCAGCTGCTCGCTTCGGCGGCGCGTCCCGAGGCCCCTTGGTGCGGAGCCTCCTGCCATTCCCTCGAGGAGCTGCGACGCGCGGAAGCGCTTGGGATCGATTTCGCGGTGCTCGGACCCGTTCGCCCGACGCCGTCGCACCCGGACGCCATTCCCATGGGATGGGACCGTTTCAGGCAGATCGCGGCGGGAGCGTCGATTCCGGTCTACGCGCTTGGCGGGATGCAGTCGCGCGATCTCGAGCAGGCGCGGAGCTGTGGCGGGCACGGCCTCGCCATGGTGCGGGGTGCGTGGGAGGTCTAGTCCGCTTCCCCGGCCTCCGGCACGTCCTTCTCTTCCCCGTCCGGTACGCGGTATTTCTCCATCGCCCAGTCGCCCAGGTCGAAGAGCTTGCAGCGCTCGGAGCAGAAGGGCCGGTGGGTGTTCGCGGGCAGCCAGGCTACCCGCGCGCCGCAGCGCGGACAGCTCACGAAGCGCGTCTGCGCCACGGCCCTAGAGATTGCAGAACGTAAGCTCGAACTCGACATCGGCCTCGCACACCTTGGTGCCGAAAGTGCCGAAACGTACGTTGAGCGCGTAGCGGTTGGCGCTGATCTCGGGAATGAATACCGAGGCGCGCGGCAGGCGCAGGCGCACCATCTGCGAAGTCTTGCCGCCGAGCATCTGCGAGAATACCGCGCGGTGAGCGACATGCTTGACCGGCCTGCCTCCTTCGCGCAGCAGCTTCAGCACGATCGCCGAGGCATCCTTGATCGGCATCAGCGGCGAGAACCACGTCTGCAGATCGGCGCTGCGCCTGGGGCCGTCGCGGTTCAGCCAGAAATGATACGAGGGCAAGTCGAATTCGCAGGCTCCGCCCGGGATTCCAATCCGCTGCTTGATCGACATCAGCCATTCGTTCTCGCGAAGGTGCTGGCCGATCTTTCCCGTCATGCCGAACAGCGCCGCGCTGGTGCGTTCGATATCCGAAATCACCTGCTTGAGAACGTTCTCGGCTATCTGAGGATTGTTGCGGAAACCCAGCAGGACCTGCTTCTGGCGCTCCAGCTCCTGGAGCAGCTCGGATTTGAGATCGGCGCGGCCCGCCACCTCGAGAATCTCGAACAGCGTCAGCAGCGCCGCGTGATGGTCGCGCGAGTCTTCCTCTTTCGCGAGGAAGTGGCCGGCCCGCTCGAAGAGATTTTCGAGCCGCAGGAGAGTGCGGATACGCTCGTTGAGCGGGTACTCGTAGGTGATCACGTCACACCCGAGGCTCGAGAGGTCGGCGTATTGTCGGAGTGAATTTGGCCGGATTCTCCCCGATCCTCCAGGAATTGACAACGACCCATTCGCTACGACCCCGCTCCGGAACGGGCGAGCGTGAGATATTTCTCGTGCAGGCGCGAGACCTGACCCGCGAGCTTCTCCTGCGCTCCGCTGTTGTCGATCACGTCATCGGCCGCGGCCAGGCGCCGCTCGCGAGTCGCCTGCGAGGAAAGAATGGCGCGGACTTCCGCCTCGGAAAGGCCGCTACGCCGCCTCACGCGCTCGATCTGGCATGCCTCGGGACAATCGACCACCAGCACCCTGGCCGTTCTCGACCGGTCCACCCCGTTCTCCACCAGGAGCGGGATCACCAGGATCGCGTAGGGGCTCGCGGCGCGTTCCACGCGGCGCGAACTCTCGATCCCGATCAGCGGATGCAGTATCGCCTCGAGCCGTTTTCTCGCCCGGGCGTCCGCAAAGACCAGACGGCGCATCGCGGCGCGGTCGAGCGAGCCGTCCGCCGCGATCGCATCGGCGCCGAATGTCGCCCGAATCGGCGCTATCGCCTCGCCGTTCGGCCGAGTCAACTCGTGGGCGATTTCATCGGTGTCGACCACTTCCGCGCCGAGCTCCGAGAACAGCGCCGCGACGGCGCTCTTGCCGCTGCCGATGCCGCCCGTGAGCCCGACAGTATAGGGTTTCAAAAAATGAACTGGCTGAGGTACTGCCGGGTGAGCTGAGGGCCCCAGAACAGGGCCACGATTCCCGCGATCGCCAGGTAGGGGCCGAAATGAAACCTGAAGTTCCACTCCCAGCCGCCTCTTGCAGCCAGCATCTGTGCGACGCCGAAGACCGTTCCCACGATGGACGAGAGCAGGATCACGAGAGGCAGCATCTGCCAGCCGAGAAACGCTCCGACCGCGGCGTTCATCTTGAAGTCGCCGTAGCCCATGCCTTCCTTGCCGGTGACGAGCTTGAACAGCCAATACACCCCCCACAGAACGAGATAACCGGCGGCGGCGCCGGTCACTGCTTCGGCCACGGGAACGTAGGTTCTGCCCAGATTGAGCAGCAAGCCGAGCCACAGGAGCGGCAGCGTGATGTCGTCGAAGAGATACCCGGTTTCCTGGTCGATGAACGCGAGGGCTATCGTGCACCAGATGAAGATCGACGCGCCCGCGGCGGCGAGGCTGGTTCCGAAGTGGCTGGCCGAGGCGAACGCACCCAGTCCGGCCAGCAGCTCGACAATCGGATAGCGCGCGCTGATGCGCGTCTTGCACGCGGAGCAGCGGCCGCGCAGCACGGCCCAGGAGAGGATGGGGATGTTCTCCAGCGGTGTAATGCGGTGGCCGCAGCCGGGGCAGCTGGAGCGCGGGACAAGGAGGTTGTACCTGTCGACGGGCTTGGTCTTGCGAGCCGCGCCCTCCAGCTCGGCGCATTCCTCCTTCCACGCGCGCTCCATCATCTTCGGGAGACGGTGGATCACGACGTTGAGGAAGGACCCAACCACCAGGCCGATCAGGAGGCAGACCCAGGGAAAGACCGCGGGGTGGGCGACCGCCTTGAGAGTGTCGCTCATCCGCGCGAGACGGGGACGCTGCTAGACAGCTTGGCCGATCTTGAATATCGGCAGGTACATGGCGATGACCATGCCCCCGATCACCACCCCGAGCACGACCATGATCATGGGCTCCATCAGGCTCGAGAGCGCTTCCACCGCGTCGTCGACCTCGGCCTCGAAGAAATCGGCGACCTTGCCGAGCATCGCGTCCAGCGCGCCTGACTCCTCGCCGATCGACACCATCTGCACGACCATGCTGGGAAAGACATTCGCCTCCTGCATCGAAGCGGTCAAGCTGGTGCCGGTGCTCACTTTCCTCTGGATTTCCTTCGTGGCCTGCTGGTACACGTAGTTGCCGGATGCGCCGCCGACCGAGTCGAGGGCCTCCACCAGGGGCACGCCCGCGGCGAACATCGTGGAAAGCGTCCGGGTCCAGCGGGCAATCGTCGACTTGCGGATCAGGTCGCCGAAGACCGGGATCCGGAGCGTCATGCGGTCCATGAATATTTGCACCGGCACCGAGCGCTTCCACAGCTCGAGAAATCCCCAGGTGCCGCCGATCGCGATACCGAAAATGAGATACCAGAATTTCACGAAGAAGTCCGACACGCCCATCACGAAGAGCGTGGGAGCGGGAAGGTCGGCGCCGAAGTTGGTGAACACCTGCTTGAATGCCGGGATCACGAAGATCATGATCACCGCGGTGATGACGAATGCGACCACGATGATCGCAATCGGGTAGAAGAGGGCGGATTTGATCTTCGACTTGATGGCGAGGATCTTCTCCTTGTAGGTCGCCAGGCGGTCCAGCAGCGTTTCGAGAATACCCGCCTGCTCGCCGGCCGCGACCAGGTTGCAGAACAGGGCGTCGAAGTGCAGCGGGAACTTGCGGAACGCCGCCGCCAGCGAGGAGCCTGTTTCGACGTCGGTCTTGATGCTCATCAGCAACCGTGCCACCGCCGGGTTGGCGTGTCCCTTGCCGACGATGTCGAAGGACTGGAGCAGCGGCACGCCCGCCTTCATCATGGTCGCCATCTGCCGGGTGAACAGCGTCACGTCCTTGTCGGAGACCTTGCCGCCGCGGCCGATGCGCTGCTTGGCGACCTTGGTGACGACGATGCCTTGGCGGCGCAGCGTGACATTGACCAGCGCCTCGCCGCCGGCGCGCATCTGTCCCTTGATGATCTTGCCGGTCTTGTCCTTGCCTTCCCAAAGGTAGGTGGCTTCCTTGATCTGGACCTTTGCGGCCGGCGCTGCTGCGGTGGCCATGCGTCGTTACCCCCGGAGAATCCAACGATGATGCATGCAGGCCGGGCGTTTGTAAAGCCTTAAGATCTCATCGCAATGCATTGAAGACAAGGTGCAATCCGCCGTCTGTCCGTGATTTTTCCTCGCCGGGTTTCACGCCGCGCGTGCCAAGCCGGTCGCGTGCGGACGGAAAAGCCTCACGGTCTTGATCACCCGGTCTTGGGTCTGGACGATCTCCATCGGCACTTCGGCGATCTTCAGCGCGACGCCCGCGTCGGGGATGTCCTGCAGGTGCTCGAGGATGAGGCCGTTGAGGGTCTTGGGTCCGTCGAGGGGCAGGGCGAGACCGAGCTTGCGGTTCAGCTCGCGCAGCATGCTCGAGCCCTCGACCAGCGCGCTTCCGTCCTTGTCCCAGGCGTAGATCTGCGACTTCACCGGCGCGGCGGTGGTGAATTCGCCGATGATCTCCTCGATGATGTCCTCCAGCGTCACCAGCCCCTGCAATTCGCCGTACTCGTCGACCACCAGCGCGATGCGCTGGCGGTTCTCCTGGAAGTACTGCAGCTGGGCGAATACCGGCGTGCCCGTCGGCACGAAATACGGCTCCGCCAGCAATTCGGCCAGCGCCTTGCGGTCGAGCTCCTGCGCGCGCAGCAGGCGCATCACCTTGCGCAGGTGCAGGATGCCCGCGAGGTTGCCGAGCTCGCCGCGGTAGGCGACCAGGCGCGTGTGGTACGCGGTCGTGAGCTGCGCGAGCAGGCTCTCGGTGGGTGCCTCGAGGTCGACCGCCTCGATCTGCGCCCGCGGCATCATCACGTCCTCGACGGTGATCGCCTCGAGATCGAACAGGTTGACGAGAATGCTCTGATGCTTCTTCGGCATGAACTGCCCGGACTCGAGCACCAGCGCGCGCAGCTCCTCGATCGACAGGCGTTGCGGCGCGCTCTCGGTCGGGATGCGCAGCATCCACAGCAGGCAGCGGACGAACAGGTTGGCGATCCAGAGCGTCCAGAGGAAGCCCTTGACCAGGGGCTTGAGCGCGTAGCTTGCGGCCAACGCGACCTGCTCGGGATAGCGGGCGCCGATCACCTTGGGCGTGATCTCGGCGAACACCAGGATCAGGAACGCGACCACCACGGTGGCGGCGCCCAGGACGACCTTGTCGTGCCCGAACAGGTCGATGGTCATCACGCCGACGATCATCGTGATCGCCGCGTTGACGAGCGTGTTGCCCGCGAGCAGGACCGACAGCAGCTTGTCGGTCTCGCGCAGCAGGTCCGAGGCGAGCCGCGCGCCGCGGTGGCCGGTGCGCTCCAGCGCGCGCAGGCGGTAACGGTTGATCGCCATCATCCCGGTCTCGGCCATCGCGAAGAAAGCCGACAGCACGAGGAGGATGACCAAGGCCGCGAGCAGCGCGGTTAAGGGAATCTTGTCCAAGTCAGGCGAGAGGGCGGTGCAGTATCACTTCGAGTACGAAGCGGCTGCCGACGTAGGCGAGCAGCAACGCGACGAATCCCGCGAGGGTCCAGCGCAGCGCGACGCGCCCGCGCCAGCCGTAGAGATAGCGGCCCGCGAGCAGACCCGCGAAGATGACCCACGAGGCGACCGCGAACACGCTCTTGTGGTCGAATTTCATAGCGCGCCCGAACAGGGTCTCGGAGAACACGATCCCCGTGAGCAGCGTGAGCGTCAGGAACGCGAACCCCGCGAGGAGCACGCGAAACAGGAGCCTCTCCATCACGAGCAGCGGCGGGAGCGCCGCCAGCGGGCCGACGAGCGCGCCGCCGTGCAGCCGCCGCTCCATCAGCGTCATGAGCAGGGCGTGCAGCGCCGCGATCGTGAACAGGCCGTAGGCGACCATCGCGAGCGCGAGGTGCAGGCGCAGCTCGGTGTTGTGTGCCGAGGCGGATGAGGGCGAGGCGAGGCCCGGGAACAGGGCGGGCAGCGGCACGCAGATCGCGGCGAGCGCGAGCACCGGAGCCTGCATGCCCTCGAGCTCGAGGAAGCGGCTTTCCACCCAGTAGATGATCACCGCGAGCCACAGCATCATCGAAAGCGCCTGGCTGAAGCCGAACCGCAGCTCGGGCGTCCACAGCATGTCGTAGACGAGCCAGGTGTGCAGCGCGAGCGGCGCGAGTATCGCGCCGCGGTCCCAGCGGGCGAAAACGCGCGCGCTTTCGCCGCGCCAGCGCGTGCGCCAGAAATGGAACGCCAGCGCCCCGTAGAGCAGAAACGCCGCGCCGTAGAGTAGAATCGCCGGCATCCTCGAAGTGTACACCGGGGCGTAGCCCGTCCGTGCTCGACAACCTGACCCAGCGGCTCGCGCGTGTCGTCAAGACGCTGCGCGGCGAGGCGCGCCTCACCGAGACCAACATCCAGGAAGCGCTGCGCGAGGTGCGCATGGCTCTGCTCGAGGCAGACGTCGCGCTTCCAGTGGTCAAGGCGTTCGTCGAGCGCGTGCGCGAAGCTGCGCTCGGCAAGGAAGTCGCCGACAGTCTCACGCCGGGACAGGCGCTGATCGGCGTCGTTCACCGCGAGCTCGCCTCGCTCATGGGGGGCGAGAGCGCCGGGCTCGATCTCGCGGTCGCTCCGCCCGCGGTGATCCTGCTCGCCGGCCTGCAGGGGTCGGGAAAGACGACCACGGCGGCGAAGCTCGCCAGGCTCCTGAGTGAAACGCTCGGCAAGAAGCCGCTGCTCGTGTCGTGCGACGTGTATCGCCCCGCCGCGATCGAGCAGCTGGCGGCGCTCGCGCGCCAGATCGGCGCAGATTGCTTTCCTTCGCAAGCCGGCGACAAGCCGCTCGCGATCGCCGCCGCAGCGCTCGACCACGCGAGGAAGCATTACGAGGACGTGCTGATCGTCGACACGGCCGGGCGCCTTGCGATCGACGAGCCGATGATGAAGGAGATCGCCGGGCTGCACGCGGCGCTGTCGCCGGCCGAGACCCTGTTCGTCGTCGACTCGATGCAGGGCCAGGACGCGGTGAACGTCGCAAGAGCCTTCAACGACGCGTTGCCGCTGACCGGCGTGGTGCTCACCAAGCTCGACGGCGACGCGCGCGGGGGCGCGGCCCTGTCGGTGCGCCGGGTCACCGGGAAGCCGATCAAGTTCGCCGGCGTGAGCGAGAAGCCCGACGGCCTGGAACCGTTCCACCCCGAGCGCATGGCTTCGCGCATCCTGGGGATGGGCGACGTGCTGTCGCTGGTCGAGGAGGCGAGGAAGAGCGTCGATGTCGAGAAGGCGAAGAAGCTCGCCGAGAAGGTGAAGAAGGGCAAAGGCTTCGACCTCGAGGATTTCAAGCAGCAGATCGTCCAGATGCGCAAGATGGGCGGTATTGCGTCCATGCTGGAGAAGCTGCCGGCGCAGTTCGCGCATGCCGCGCAGTCCTCGCAGACCGACGAGAAGCACCTGCGCCGCGTCGAGGGGATCATCAACTCGATGACGCCGGGCGAGCGCCTCCATCCCGAGACCATCAAGGCCTCGCGCAAGCGCCGCATTGCGGCAGGGGCGGGCGTTCCGGTGCAGGAGGTGAACCGCCTGCTCGCTCAGTTCGAGCAGATGCAGAAGATGATGAAGATGATGAAGGGCGGAAATCTCGCGCGCATGATGCGCGGCATGAAGGGTTTCATGCCGGGGATGCGCTAGTGCCGTTGCTGCCCGCGCTCGTCTTCGCTCTCGGAGCGCAATCCTCCCCCGCGCAGGCTCTGATCGCGTGGACGCGCGTGCCCACGGTCGGGGTGGTGGCGAACGGCGACGATCCTCGGGTCGCGCTCGTCGACGAGGCCGTCAGCTTCTGGAACGACACCCTCGCCGGGCTGGGCTCGGGCCTCCGGCTCGGTCCGGTAACCCGGGTCGACCAGTCGATTCCCGAGGGAGACCTGGATTCGCTGAGCCGCGCCGGCCGGCGGCGTTTCGCTCGCGGCAACCGCGGATGTTCCCGCTGTCGCAAGAGGAGAAGCGGCAGCTTCTCCTGATGTACCCGCCCGACTGGAAGCCGCGCTAGGAAACCACCCGAAGCGACGGATCCACCGTGCGCACGCCGCCGCTCTGGCCGGTTTTCAGGTTGTCTGCCGGCCGGTACGGCGAGTCGGAATCCGGCTCGGCCGCTTTCGCTGCCGCGAGCCTGACGTTCACGCTGTCGTGGATCCAAGAGCCCGCTCCGATCGGCCGGTTGACGGTGATGAAGCGCGTGAGCTGCCTGTCGATCCAGCCGGAGAACCCGCTCTTGCCAAGGTCGACGAACTCGTCCAGCGAATCGCGACGCTTGGCGAGCGGCGAGGGGCGGAGCGCCGCGACCTTGGCTTGGTCGAATGCCAGGCCGTTCTTCGTCGCGCGGTCGATCATCCATCTCAGCGCGACGTCGGAGAGCCCGCTATCGGCGTAGCCGCCGCCGACGTTGGAGTGCGCGCCGACGAACCAGGTCTGCTCGACACTCGACCCTGCGACGTTGACGCGCGCAGGGCCTTCCGTCGCGTCGGTCCAGAGCGTCGGAAGGAAAGGCTTGCGATGCTCGTCGATCGCGACGGCGTGGTACGCGGCGTCGACCCGGGGGTGCAGCTCGGTGTCGAGGAATCCGTAGAGCTTGGCGTCCAGGGATTTGTCGAACTTGTTGAGGAAGGGGACGACGCCGTCGGGAATTCCCAGCGCGCCGACCGTATCCCACACGCCGACCAGGCGCACGCCCGCGTCGTGGCAGTACTGCTGCTTGAAGCGCTCGACCTCGGGCCGGTTCTTCTCGTCGTAGGCACGCTTGTACAGGGCGAAGACGCGGTCGACGACGTCCATCCGCAGGTTACCGTCCTGCTGCGTGGTGAGCAAGTCGGAGCCGAGATCGGGAAATTTCGGATCGGCGTCGCGCCTGAGGATGCCGCAGCGCAGGACCATCCCGGCGAGGCTGCGCGCTGAGTACGCGCCGCGCGAAAACCCGAAGACGTAGATGCGGTCGCCGGGCTGGAAGTTCTCGCGGAGAAACCGGTAGCCGTCCTTGATCTGGTCGAACAGTCCCCAGCCGAAGGCACCCCCGGTCACCTTCTCGCCCCGGTCGGTGCCGACGCCGCGGAAATACCCCGCGATCTGATCGGGGAGCCTCGACAGGGCGTCGGAGAGCTTGAGGACGTTCGTCTCGGTCGCGACGCCTTCGTCCTTCTGGCCGGGCTTGTTCCAGGTGCCGTCGAGGCATACGACGAGTCGGCGGGGCATGGTCTCTCCGGGAAGCTCCGGTGGAGCAATCGTACGCCGGTTTTCCCTTGCCATCCCCCGCTAAGCTCGCGTAAAATCACGCCCTTTTCGACTCGCGGACTTCCCCATATGGTGGTGATTCGACTGGCGCGCGGCGGGGCCAAAAAGCGGCCGTTTTTCAACGTCGTAGTCGCCGACTCGCACAAGGCTGCAAACAAGCGCTTCATCGAGCGCGTGGGTTTTTACGATCCCAAGGCGCCCGAGGGCCGCGAGTCGCTGCGTTTCGCGACCGATCGCGTTGCCTTCTGGCGCGGCAAGGGCGCGAAGCTATCCCCGACGGTGGCGCGGCTGTTCAAGGGCTACAAGGCGCCGGCCGAGGCCGCGGCGAAGTAGGTCAGCGGCGGACTGGTTGGCCGGGCCAACCAAACTGGTGGTGATGGGGCGGGTACTGTCGCCCTGGGGCGTAAAGGGCGCCGTGAAGGTCGAGCGCTTCGGCGCGAACCTCTGGAGATTTTCCCACTGGTGGGTCGGCGCGCCGGGGATGCACGAGAAGATGGCAGTAGCGGAGTGCCGCGAGCAGGGCGGTTACCTGATCGCGCGCTTCGCGGGGTGCGACAGCCCAGAGGCGGCAAAGGCGTACAACGGCGCCGAGGTGGCGCTGGAGCGGAAGGACCTGCCGCAGACCGCCGCACACGAGTTTTACCAGGCCGACGTGATCGGCTTCGAGGTGGTGAATGCCCGCGGAGAGGTCCTCGGGCGGGTGAAGGAGTTCTTCAGTGCGGGGGCGCACGATGTGATGCGCCTCGAGCACCCGGGCGGCGAGCGGCTCCTGCCGGTGGCGGGAGACGTGATCCGCAAGGTCGATTTGAGGACCGGCAGGATCGAGGTGGAGTGGGGAGCGGACTGGTGATCCGCTTCGATTGCGTGACGCTCTTCCCGGAGGCGTTCGTCGCGGTCGCGGATTTCGGCATCACGCGGCGGGCGAGGGAGGAGGGGCTGTGGAGCCTCGTGCTGTGGAACCCGCGGGATTTCACGACCGACAACTACCGCACGGTCGACGATCGGCCGTACGGGGGCGGGCCCGGCATGGTGATGCTGGCCGAGCCGCTCGCGAAAGCGATCGCCGCGGCGAAGGCGGCGGGGCAGGGTGAAGCGAAAGTGATCCATCTGTCGCCTCAAGCGGCGGCGATGGACCACGGCAAGGTGATGGCGCTTGCCGCGGAGAAGCGCGTGGTGCTGCTGTGCGGACGTTACGAGGGCGTGGACGAGCGGTTGATACGCCGCGTGGTGGACGAGGAGCTGTCGATCGGGGACTACGTGCTCTCGGGCGGCGAGCTCGCGGCGATGGTGCTGATCGACGCGGTGGTGCGCCAGCTCCCCGGCGCATTGGGAGACGAGGATTCGGCCGGGCAGGAGTCGTTCGTCGACGGCCTGCTCGAGGCGCCGCATTACACGCGGCCCGAGGTGTACGAAGGAGAAGCGGTGCCCGCGGTGCTGATGTCGGGGCACCATGCGCAGATCGAGCGCTGGCGCTTGAAGCAGTCGCTGGGGCGCACCTGGCTGCGAAGGCCCGAGCTGCTGGAGCGCAGGGGATTGAGCGAGACGGAGCGGAAGCTGCTCGAGGAATTCAAGCAGGAAACGAGGACGAAGGCTTAGTTGACGAGGAATGTGCGATGAACGTGATCCAGCAGATTGAACAAGAAGAAATCAAGCGCATGGGGAGGAAGCTTCCCGACTTCGCGCCCGGCGACACCGTGATCGTCAACGTGAGCGTCATCGAAGGCGAGCGCAAGCGCGTCCAGGCCTACGAGGGCGTGGTCATCGCCAAGCGCAACCGCGGCATCAACTCGTCGTTCACCGTGCGCAAGGTGTCCTCCGGCGAGGGAGTCGAGCGCACTTTCCAGACCTACTCGCCGATGATCGCCTCGGTCGAGCTCAAGCGCAAAGGCGACGTGCGCCGCGCGAAGCTCTACTACATGCGCAAGCTCTCCGGCAAGGGCGCGCGCATCCGCGAGAAGATCGAGGGCGAAGAGCAGGGCGGCGAAGAGTAAGTCCCCGTCCCGCGTACGGAGGCTCCGGGCACGGCCCGGCGCCGATAGGCGTAAAATTCTCGCCCTTCAACCGGGCGAATCCATGAGCCTCAATTCGATCCAGGAACTCGTCGCCGAGCTCAA
Organism: Burkholderiales bacterium; assembly: GCA_035280025.1. Classification (GTDB taxonomy): domain Bacteria; phylum Pseudomonadota; class Gammaproteobacteria; order Burkholderiales; family SG8-39; genus VBDM01. Next base: position 28,010 of record DATEGT010000161.1, read on the forward strand.
GGCCGGCCGCATGGCCGTGCTCGTCGACGACGAAGACCGCGAGAACGAAGGCGATCTGGTCTTCGCCGCCGAATTCGTCACCGCGGAGAAGATCAACTTCATGGCCAGGTTCGGCCGCGGCCTGATCTGCATGCCGATCACGGAAGCGCACGCCGAGCGGCTCAATCTCCTGCCGATGGTCGCGCGCAACCGCTCCGTGCACGGCACCAACTTCACGGTCTCGATCGAGGCGGCCTCGGGCGTCACCACCGGGATCTCGGCGGCGGACCGCGCGCATACTATCAAAGTCGCGGCCTCCCCCAGGGCCACGCCGCGCGACATCGTCCAGCCGGGCCACGTGTTTCCGCTGATCGCGCAGAACGGAGGCGTGCTGGTGCGCGCCGGCCACACGGAAGCCTGCTGCGACCTCGCGCAACTCGCCGGGCTCGCTCCCTCGGCGGTGTTGTGCGAAATCATGAAGGACGACGGCAGCATGGCGCGGCTGCCCGACCTCCTCGAGTTCAGCGCCCGGCACGGGTTGAAAATCGGGTCGATCGCCGACCTCATCCGCTACCGCAGCCAGCACGAATCGATCATCCGGCGCGTCACCGAGCGCACCGTGCAGACCCGTTTCGGGCCGTTTCGCCTCGTCGCTTACCTCGAGAAGCTCACCGGCGAGACCCAACTCGCGTTCGTGCGCGGCGAGATCTCGCGGGAAACGGAGACGCTGGTGCGGGTGCATGCGCCGCTGTCGCTTCTCGACCTGGTCGAGGCGGGCCCCGGAGGGCACTCCTGGTCGGTCGACGACGCGCTGGCGCGAATCGCGGCCGAGGGCCGGGGGGTGATGGTGCTTCTCAACTGTTCGGAAGGCGCGTCGCAGCTGATCGAGCGCGTCGCCTCGCCGGAGCGGACCGACGCCTCGGCGAAGGCCGATTTCCTCACCTACGGCGTCGGCGCTCAGATCCTGCGCGACCTCAAGGTCGGCAAGATGCGCCTCATGGCTTCGCCCCGCAAGATGCCCAGCATGGCCGGGTGGGACCTCGAAGTGACCGGCTACGTCGAGAGCGCCGCCAGAACCCGGGGCGGCTGATGGCGGAGATCAAGCCCGACTTGAGCGGAGAAGGTTTGCGGGTCGGGATCGTGCGCTCGCGTTTCAACGAGCCGGTCGGCGCTGCGCTGCTCGAAGCCTGCAGGAAGCGGCTCGCCGAGCTGCGCGTGGCCGCGGTGACCGTGGTGAGCGTGCCCGGGGCGCTCGAAACCCCGCTCGCGCTGCAGAAGCTCGCCAACACCGAGAAGTACGACGCGCTGATCGCACTCGGCGCGGTCATCCGCGGCGAGACCTACCACTTCGAAATCGTCGCCAACGAATCCGCGTCCGGCCTGATGCAGGTGCAGCTCGACGGGGGCATTCCCGTTGCCAACGGCATCCTCACCGTCGACACCGAGCAGCAGGCGGAGAAGCGGGCCGGGAAGAAGGGGCGGGATTGCGCCGAGGCGGCGGTGGAAATGGCGAATCTCGCCAGGAACGTCGCGAAGAGCCACCGATGAAGTCGGCCCGGCGGCGCTCGCGCGAGCTCGCGCTGCAGGCCCTCTACGCGTGGCAGCTCTCCGGCCAGGACGCGGCGGTGCTGGAGAGCCAGGCCGCCCAGTCGAAGGAATTCGGCAAGGCCGACTCCAAATATTTCGCGCGCCTGCTCGAAGGCACCATAGCCGACGCCGGCGCGCTCGAGGGCGTGATCGCCCCGGCGCTGGACCGCAAGCTCAAGGAGCTGTCGCCTGTCGAGCGCGGCATCCTGCTGCTCGCGGTCTTCGAGCTGAGGGATGCCCCCGAAGTGCCCTACAAGGTCGTGATCAACGAGGCGGTCGAGCTCGCCAAGGAGTTCGGCGGCACCGACGGCCACAAGTACGTGAACGGCGTGCTCGACAAGCTCGTCGCCAGGCTGCGCCCGAACGAGCGCCCGCGACAGAAGCCGCAGTGACCGAGTTCGAGATCATCCGGCGGTACTTCGCGCGGCCTTCGCGGACCGCGGTGCTCGGGGTAGGCGACGACGCCGCGCTGATACGTCCGCGCGCCGGAGCGACGCTCGCAGTGTCGACCGACATGCTGCTCGCGGGCCGCCACTTCTTTCCGGAGGCCGATCCCGGCGGGCTCGGCCACAAGGTGCTCGCGGTCAACCTTTCCGATCTCGCCGCGATGGGCGCGGAGCCGCGCTGGGCGCTGCTCGCGATCGCGCTGCCCCGGGCCGACCCGAAGTGGATCGCCGCGTTCGCGCGCGGCTTCTTTCGCCTCGCCCGCCGCTTCGGGACCGAGCTGATCGGCGGCGACACCACCAAAGGGCCGCTTGCGATATCGGTCACGGTGATCGGCGAGTTGGCGCGGAAAAGCGCGCTCCGGCGCGACGCGGCGCGCGCGGGCGACGACCTCTGGCTCTCCGGCGCGACCGGCGAGGCGGCGCTCGCGCTCGCGCACCTCGGGGGCCGCGTGAAGCTCGCCGGCG
>DATEGT010000162.1:0-17255 GCA_035280025.1 Burkholderiales bacterium
GCGCCGGCGCAAGCAGGAGCCGGTCACGTATCCGAGCGACGCGGTGAGAAAAGTACTGGAAAGAACCCTCGGCGTACCGATCTTCCAGGAGCAGGTGATGGAGCTCGCCATGGTCGCGGCCGGGTTCACGCCGGGCGAGGCCGACCAGTTGCGCCGCTCGATGGCGGCGTGGAGAAGGTCGGGCAGCCTCGACCGGTTCGAAGAGAAGCTGAAGCACGGCATGCGCGAGAACGGCTACAGCGCCGAGTTCGCCGAGTCGATCTACCGCCAGATCCTCGGCTTCGGCGAGTACGGCTTTCCCGAGTCGCATTCGGTGAGCTTCGCCCTGCTCGCCTACGTCTCCGCCTGGCTCAAGCGCCACGAGCCAGCCGCATTCCTCGCGGCGCTGCTGAACAGCCAGCCGATGGGCTTCTACGCGCCTTCGCAGCTGGTGCAGGACGCGCGACGCCACGGCGTCGAGGTGCGGCCGGTCAGCGTGACCGCGAGCGAATGGGAATGCACGCTCGAGTCTGTCCCCTCCTCCCCGCAGCCCGCGGTCCGCCTGGGATTGCTCATGGCACGGGGTCTGGCCGAGACCGCGGCGAAACGCATCGTCGAAGCGCGCGCGCAGCGGATATTCGAGTCCGCGGACGACCTGGCGCATCGCGCCGCGATCGACCGGCGCGATCTGAAATGCCTGGCCGCGGCGGACGCGCTCAGGCCTCTCGCGGGACACAGGCGCGAGGCGCACTGGTCGGTCGCGGGCATCGCCACGGGAAGCCATGTCCTGAGCGGCGCGCCGGTGGCCGAACGCCGGCCGGAGCTGGCCCCCCACGCCGAGGGAGAGAGCCTGGTTGCCGACTACGCAAGCACCGGCCTTACGCTCGGACGCCATCCGCTCGCGTTGCTGCGGCGGCGTCTTTCGCGCATGCGCTTCGCCACCGCCGACGAACTCAAGCGGCTGCCGAGCGGCGCCTGGGCGCGCGCCGCGGGCATCGTCACCGGTCGCCAGCGCCCCGGGACCGCCTCGGGCACGGTGTTCGTCACGCTCGAGGACGAGACCGGCTGCGTCAACGTCATCGTCTGGCCGCATCTCATCGAGCGGCAGCGGCGCGAGCTGCTGAGCTCGAAGCTGATGGGGGTCGAGGGAACGCTCGAGCGCGAGGGCGAGGTAATGCACCTCATCGCACAGCGGCTGGTCGACCACAGCGACCTGGTCAGGTCGCTGCAGGTCGAGTCACGGGATTTTCACTGACCCTGGCGGTACATGTAATCGCGCGTGAGCGGGAGCGGATTCGACGCCGCGCCCTCCTTGCGCGCGAGCACTTGGTAGATGTTCATCCACTCGTTCGCGAACCCGTGCGCGCAGCCGGCGAGATATATCTGCCAGATGCGGTAGCGCTTGTCTCCGGCCGCCGAGATGGCCCGCTCGCGGTTCTCCTCGAGCCGCCTCGCCCATTCGAGGCAGGTGCGCGCGTAATGGCGCCGCAGCGACTCGACGTCGGCGGCCTCGAGCCCCGCGCGCGCCATCTCGCGCAGCACGAGAGACAGGTGCGGGAGCTCGCCGTGAGGGAACACGTATCGGTTGATGAACTCTCCGGCGCCGAGGCCGACCCAGCTGCTGTCGGGATCGGTGGCGGTAATGCCGTGGTTGAGGACCAGTCCCCCGTCGGCGAGAAGCGAGCGGACCGTGGCGAAATACCCCTTGAGATGCTTCAGGCCGACATGCTCGAACATGCCCACGCTCGCGATCTTGTCGTACACCCCCTCGCCCGGGATGTCCCGGTAGTCCTGGAGGCGCACCTCGCAGCGGCCCTCCAGGCCCTCCTCGCGGATGCGCTTCGAGGCGAACTCGAACTGATTGCGGCTGAGCGTCACCCCGGTTGCACGCGCGCCGTACTTCTTGGCCGCGCGCAGGATCAGCGCGCCCCAGCCGCAGCCGATGTCGAGAAAGCGCTCGCCGGGCCTGACCATGAGCTTGCCGAGGATATGGTCGAGCTTCTGCTCTTGCGCCAGCTCCAGCGAGTCGGATTCGCCGCGGAAATAGGCGCACGAGTAGACGAGGTTGCGGTCCAGCCACAGGGCGTAAAAATCGTTCGAGACGTCGTAATGATATTGAATCGCGTCGCGGTCGCCCCGCTTGGTATGGCGGAAGGCGCGGTACAGGCCGCGGCGCCCACGGGAAGCCGCGCCCCGCGCAAGGGCCTCGGCCGCCCTGAACACGTCCAGAATCGGTCCTTCCACGCGCAGATAGCCCTCGACGTAGGCGTAGCCGAGCCTCATCAGGTCGGGCGAGATCAGGAAGCGCAGGGCCGAGGGACTCGTCACCCCGATCTTGACCGTGGGCTCGCCCGCGAGGTCGAACGTGCGGCCGTTCCACAATTCCAGACGCAAGGGAATGGACGCGGACTTCCTCAGCTTCGAGACCAGGCGCTCGATACGGCGTTCTATGAACATTTCATTCCATGAAACATGTGATTTTTCGCGGAACGGCGAATATCATAGCATCGGTCGTACCGTGCAATTTTCCCCGGAGGCTGTCATGCGATCCGTTCCGTTCGCCCGCCTGGCCGCGGTGGCCTTTGCGGCTCTGGTATCCCTGCCCGCGTGGGCGCAATACCCGGCGCGGCCGATCAAGCTGATCGTCCCCATCCCCCCGGGGGGCGCGCCGGACATCTCCGCGAGAGTCGTCGGGCAGAGGCTCTCCGAGCTCCTCGGCCAGCCGGTGGTGGTGGAGAACCGTCCCGGCTCCAACGGGAACATCGCGATGGATCTGGTCGCCAAGGCGCCGCCCGACGGCTATACCCTCGCGCTGCTCGCGGACAGCATGATCGCCATCAATCCGCACCTGTACAAGAAAATGCAGCTCGACCCGCTGAAGGATCTCGCACCGGTCGCGAGCGTCGTGTCGAACTCGTGGGTGCTGTCGGTCAACCCCTCGGTGCCGGTCAAGGACTTCAAGGAATTCATCGAGTACGCGCGGCGCGCCAATCCGCCGCTGGCGTACGCCTCCGGCGGCAACGGGAGCATCCACCAGATGGCGATGGAGATGCTCAAGCAGCGCGCCGGGATCAGCCTGACGCACGTGCCCTACAAGGGCGGAGCGCCGGCAACGACCGCCACGGTCTCGGGCGAGGTTTCGGCGATGTTCTCGGGCACCTCGAGCGCGGGCCAGATCCGGGCGGGTCACCTGCACGCGCTCGCGGTGACCGGCGCGGAGCGCTCGAAACTGTTTCCGGATCTGCCGACCATAGGCGAGTTCTACCCCGGTTACGAGGTCAAGATCTGGCTGGGGCTGTTCGCGACGGCGGGCACGCCCGAGCCGGTGCTCGCGCGCCTCCATGCCGAGGTCAACAAGGCGCTCGCCGAGCCGGAGGTGAAGCGCAGGCTCAACGCGGCGGGCGGGCTCGAGCCCTACATCACCACGCCGGCCGAGTTCGGGGCTCTGATCAGGAGCGACTACGACAAGTACGGGAAGATTGTCAAGGACGTGGGAATCAAGGTGGATTAGCCCGGCCGGCCCGACAGGGTGCCAAGTTCCCGGGGACTGATATAGAATCGGTCTAATTTTCTTGCGAGGAGGAAAAGAGAGTGAAGCACGTAATCAGAACCGGATTCCTGGTGCTTGCCGCGCTCGCGTGCGCCGCGCAGGCGTCGGCCCAAACCATAAAAGTAGGCGTGGTCCTCAGCATGTCCGGGCCGAATGCGACGCTCGGCGAGACCATGGACCGGGCGATCAAGCTCTACGTGAAGATGCATTCGCTGCCGGCGGGCGTGAAAGTCGAGATCATCATGCGGGACGACGGCGGCCCCAACCCCGACAAGGCGAAGCAGCTGTCGCAGGAGCTGATCGTGCGCGACAAGGTCCAGTTCCTGACAGGCATGATCTTCACGCCCAACGCGATGGCGTCGGCCCCGCTGTGCACCGAAGCGAAGGTCCCCATGGTGATCATGAACGCCGGCACCTCCGCGATCACCACCATGTCGCCCTACATCGTGCGGCTGTCGTTCACGCTATGGCAATCGAGCCTTCCGATGGGCACCTGGGCGGGCAAGAAATTCAAGACCGCCTACGTCGCCACGAGCGACTACGGGCCGGGGCACGACGCGGAAGCTGCGTTCACCAAGGGGTTCACAGACGACGGCGGCAAGATTGTCGGCAGCGTGCGCATTCCGCTCGCCAATCCCGACTTCGTGCCTTTCATGCAGCGCGTGAAAGACGCAAAGCCGGACGTGGTGTTCGCGTTCGTCCCCGCCGGCAAGCAGGCCACCGCGATCATGAAGGCTTACGGCGAGCTGGGCCTCGATAAGGCCGGAATCAAGTTCATCGGACCCGGTGACATCACGCCCGACGATGAGCTGGCCAACATGGGCGACGAGGCTCTGGGTGTGTTGACCATGTTCCACTACTCCGCAGCGGCCAACCGGCCGGCCAACAAGGCATTTGTCGCCGCATGGCACAAGGAGTACGGCGCGAATTCCACTCCCAACTTCATCTCGGTGGGCGCCTGGGATGCGATGGACGCGATCTATCATGCGATCCGCGAGCAGAAAGGAAAGGTCGATCCGGACAAGACCATGGACCTGCTCAAGCACTACAAGAGCACGAGCAGCCCGCGCGGACCGATCTCGATCGATCCCGAGACCCGCGACATCGTCCAGAACGAGTACCTGCGCGAAGTGCGCAAGGTCGGCGGAAAGCTCGAAAACGTCGAGCTCGAAACGGTGCAGACCGCCGTCAAGGATCCCTGGAAGATCATCAACAACAAGAAGTAAGCCAGGGCGCCGCCTTCCCCCGCGCCACGCCGGACGTGCCGCGGGGGTTTGTTTATCTGCGCCTGATCCCGGAGGCTCCTGAGTGCACGCAGTTCTCGCATCGCTGGTGAGCGTCGCGTTTCACGGCGCCGCGCTCGGCATGATCCTCTACGTGATCTCGGTCGGCCTGTCGGTCACGATGGGCCTGATGGGTTTCGCCAATCTCGCCCACGGCGTGTTCGCCATGGCCGGCGGCTACATCCTCACCACGGCGATCTCGCGCTTCGGCGTGCCCTTCCCTCTCGCGCTGGCGCTCGCCTTCGTCCTGGTCGGCGCCGCGAGCGTGGTTCTCGAGCGCCTGCTCTACTCCAGGCTCTACGCCGCGAGCGATCTCGAGCAGGTGCTGTTCACGATCGGCCTGATCTTCATCGCGGTCGCGGTGGCGCGATTCATCTACGGCACGCTGCAGCAGCCGGTGGTCCTGCCCGCGTACCTGACCGGCCAGTTCTCCCTCCTCGGCCGCGACTTCCCGACCTACCGCGTGTTCATCCTCGCGTTCAGCGCGGTGATGGTGGGCCTGTTGTGGTTCGGGGTCGAGCGCACGCGCTGGGGCGCGATGGTGCGCGCGGCCGTCGACAACCGGGCGATGGCGCAGTCGGTCGGCATCGACACCAAGCGGCTCTTCACCCTCACCTTCGCGCTGGGCAGCGGCCTCGCCGGGCTGGGCGGCGGCCTGGGAGCGGAGATCATAGCGATCCAGCCCACGTATCCCTTCGAGAACCTCGTCTACTTCCTGGTGGTGGTCGCGGTGGGCGGCCTGGGAAGCCTGCGCGGACCTTTTTTCGCCGCGCTCCTCATCGGCATCGCGGACACGGCCTGCAAGTACTGGCTGCCCCAGTTCGGGGCGTTTCCCATCTACGTCGCCACCATCGCCATCCTGCTGTGGCGGCCGGCGGGGCTGTTCGGGCGGCACGCATGAGCGCGCACGCCGGAGGCTACAGCGCCGATCCCCGCATCCGCCGCATCGAATGGCTGCCGTGGATCGTCGCGGTCGCCGCCTTCTTCCTTCTGCCCGAATATCTCTCCCTCGGCGCGCGCATACTGATCTACGTCCTCTATGCGCTGTCGCTCGACCTGATCGTCGGCTACGCCGGGATCATCACGCTTGGCCACAGCGCGTATTTCGGCCTGGGCGCCTACGTCGCGGGAATTCTCGCGGCCAAGGCCGGCATCGCCGATCCGATGGCCCAGCTCGCCGCGGCAGCGGCGGCGGGCGCCGTGCTCGGAATCTCCACCGGCGCGATCATCCTGAGGACGCGCGGCCTCACGCTGCTCATGCTCACGCTCGCGATCACTTCGGTACTGCTGGAGATCGCCAACAAGGCCTCCAACCTCACCGGCGGCGCGGACGGGCTTTCGGGAGTCGTGGTCGCGCCCATCCTCGGCGCCTTCAAGTTCGACATCTTCGGCAAGACCGCGTATCTCTACTGCCTGCTGGTGCTGCTCCTGGGCTGGTGGCTGGTGAGGAAGCTGATCTATTCCCCGTTCGGCACCTCGCTCACGGGCGTGCGCGAGAACAGCCTGCGCATGCACGCGATCGGCGCCCCCGTCTACTGGCGGCAGGTTCTCGTGTACACGCTCTCGGCGACCATCGCGGGCGTCGCCGGAGGCCTGCTCACCCAGACCAACCAGTTCGTGGGGCTCAACGTGCTCTCCTTCGAGTCCGCCGGGGAGCTGCTGGTGATGCTGATCCTCGGAGGGGTCGGGCGCCTTTACGGCGCTTTCGTCGGTCCGGTGGTGTACCTCATCGCGCAGGACATGCTCGCCAAGCAATTCCCCGAGTACTGGTACCTGGGGATCGGCACGATGCTGGTGCTGGTGGTCATGTTCGCCCGCGGCGGCATCCTCGGCATCCTCGACGGCCTGATCGCGAAGCTGCGGAGAAAATCGTGAGCGCCGCGCTCGAGACACGCGGCCTCTGCAAGTCCTTCGGCGCGCTGACCGTCGCGGAGAAGATAGATTTCCGCCTCGAGCCGGGCGCGAGGCACGCGCTGATCGGGCCCAACGGCGCGGGAAAGACCACCTTCGTGAACATGCTCACCGGCGTGCTCGCGCCCTCGTCCGGGACCATCGCGCTCGGGGGCGAGGACATCACCGCGCTCAGCCAGGCGCGGCGCGTGAAGCTCGGCCTCGGCCGGACTTTCCAGATCAACGCGCTGTTCCGGCGCCTCCCGGTGCTCGACAACGTCGCTCTCGCGGTCGCCGAGCGACGGGGCGTGGCGCCGAGGATGCTGCGCGCGGCGAGCAGGCACCCGGACGTTCGCGGCGAGGGCCTCGAGCTTCTCGCCACCCTGGGGCTCGCCGACGACGCGGGCCAGCGCATCCTCGACCTCCCCTACGGCAAGCAGCGCCTGGTCGAGATCGCGATCGCGCTCGGCCTCAGGCCCCGCGTGCTGCTGCTCGACGAGCCCGCGGCGGGCGTGCCTTCGCTCGAGTCGCACCGCATCCTGCAGGTGCTCGACAACCTGCCTCGCGACATCGCCATCCTAATCATCGAGCACGACATGGACCTGGTGTTCCGCTTCGCGCAGCGCATCACGGTCCTGGTGCAGGGCGAGGTGCTGGTCGAAGGCACGCCGGAGGAGATCGGCAGGGACAAGCGCGTGCACCAGGTCTACCTCGGCGAGCAGCGCCATGGCTGACGCTCTGCGCCTGAAGGACGTCCATGCGGGCTACGGCGAGACCGTGGTGATCGAGGAGATCGCCTTCTCGCTGCCCGAGCGCGGAGCGCTTTCGGTGCTCGGCCGCAACGGCGTGGGCAAGACGACGCTCCTCGCGACGATCATGGGCCACACGACGTTTCACGCCGGCACGATCGAGTACCAGGGCAGGAGGATCGAGAGGCTTCCGGTCTACGGGCGCAACCGGCTGGGCGTGGGATTCGTTCCGCAGACGCGCGACATCTTCCCCTCGCTCACGGTGGAGGAGAACCTCACGGTCGCGGCCCGGCCCGGCCGCTGGACGCTCGAGCGGGTGCACGATCTCTTTCCCAGGCTCGCCGACCGGCGCAGGCACTGGGGCAACCAGATCTCCGGCGGCGAGCAGCAGATGCTCGCGATCGGCCGCGCGCTCATGGGCAACCCCGCGCTGCTCCTGATGGACGAGCCCCTCGAAGGGCTTGCGCCCATCATCGTCGAGACGCTGCTCGCGGCGCTGCAGCGCCTGATCCGCGAGGACGCGCTGGCGATCGTGCTGGTCGAGCAGCACGCCAAGCTCGCGCTGGAAGTGACCCAGAGCGCGCTGGTCCTGAACCGCGGCCGCATCGCCTACAGCGGCTCCAGCGCCGACCTCCTCGCCGACCCGCAGCGCCTGACGAGCCTGGTGGTCGCTTGAGCCGGAAGCCGCCGTGCGGGTCCCCGCCGCCGTCCTGCTCGTGATCGGCCTCACGCCCGCCGCGACGCAGGACGAGCTCGCGGCCGCGCGCGCCCGCATGGTCTCCGAGATCGCGGCGATGGCCCGCGAGACCGGCGGCGAGACCGGCCGCCCGCGGTTCGGCGATGCGGTGATGGCGGCGATCGGCAAGGTGCCCCGCCACCGTTTCGTTCCCCAGCCGCAGGAAGCGTTCGCCTACGACAATCGACCGCTGCCCATCGGCGAAGGCCAGACCATCTCGCAGCCTTACATCGTCGCGCTGATGACGGATCTCATCGACCCGAAGGCGACCGATGCGGTCCTGGAAGTGGGAACGGGGTCCGGATACCAGGCCGCGGTTCTCGCCGAGCTCGTCGCCAGGGTCTATACGGTCGAGATCGTCGAGCCCCTGGGCAGGCGGGCCTCGAGGCTGCTCGCCGATCTGGGCTACCGCAACGTCGAGGTGCGCATCGGCGACGGCTACGGAGGCTGGCCCGCCGCCGGCCCGTTCGACGCCATCGTCGTCACGGCGGCGCCTTCCACGGTCCCGCAGCCGCTCATCGACCAGCTCAAGCCCGGGGGCAGGATGGTCATCCCCGTCGGAGGGCCGGCCGACGTTCAGCAGCTGCTGCTCGTGGAGAAGCAGGCCGACGGCAAGGCGACCACGCGACGCACCCTGCCCGTGAGATTCGTTCCCCTCACCCGGGGCAACTGAGCCGCGGCCGTGGCAAAATAAGGCCCATGAGAGACTACTGGCTGAGCAAGCTCTTCTTCGATCTGCAAAGCTCCCCTCCCCTGGGCGCCGAGTACCGCGCTGACCGCAACAAGATTCTCGATCGGTATCCGCTGAAGCCCGAGGTGCGCAAGGCGGTCGAGCGAGACGACGTGGTGTTCCTCGCCTCGAGGGTGAATCCCTACTTGCTGCGCTTCTATTTCGTCGTCGCCGGCATGCCGGAGACGGAATTTCTCGCGAAAGTGCGCCGCGCCGGCGCGGAAACCGCGGCGAGGTCCAGCCATGGCTAAGCTCGTCGGCGTATACGCCTCCAGCCATGCGCCGCTGATCATCCGCGGCTGGAAGGACGTGAGCCCGGAGAACCAGAACAGCCTGTCGCGCTCCATGACCGAGCTGGGGACGCGCATGAAGGCCGCCAGGCCCGACGTGATCATCGAGATCGCACCCGACCACTGGGTGAATTTCTTCATCAACAACCTGCCGAGCATCTGCGTCGGCATGGGCGAGGAGCACGACGGGCCGGCCGAACCCTGGATGAAGGAGTGCCCCTACAAGAAGATCAAGGGCCACCCCAAGCTCGCCCACCACATCGTCGAGACCGCGCTCGAGCGCGACTTCGAGCCGTCGATGTCGCATCACCTGACGCTCGATCACGGCTTCTGTATCCCGCTGTGGCGCGGGGGGCTCGACCCGCTGCCGCCGGTCGTGCCGATCATCTTCAACGACCTCGAGCCGCCGTATCCGACGGTGCGGCGCTGCCTGCAATGGGGCGCGATGCTCGCCGAGGCGGTGCGCAGCTATCCCGAGGACATCCGCGTCGCGATCCTCGCCACCGGCGGGCTGTCGCACTCGATCGGCGAGCCCACGATGGGGGAGATCGACGAGCCCTTCGACCGCGAGTGCATCCGGCATTTCGAGAGCGGCGACGAGCGGAAGCTCGTCGATTTCCTGAACGAGCGCCTGCCCACCATCGGCAACGGCGCGGCGGAGATCCGCAACTGGGTCGCCGCCCACGGCGCCGCCGACCGGCGCGGCTTCGAATTGATCGGCTACTGCAACTGCCCCGAGGTCTACGTCGGCTGCGGCTACGCCGCCTGGAACCTGGGCGCACGCGTTTGAACCGCCTGCTCCAGACCACGATCGCCGGCAGCCTGCCGAAGCCCGCCTGGCTCGCCGAGCCGAAGAAGCTCTGGGCCCCCTGGCTCCTCGAGGCGGCACTGCTCGACGAGGGCAAGCGCGACGCCATGCGCCTGGCGCTCGGCGACCAGGAATCCGCCGGGATCGACATCGTCACCGACGGCGAGCAGACCCGCCGCCACTTCGTCACGACCTTCATCGAGAATCTCGAGGGCGTCGACTTCGAGCACAAGCGCACGGTGCGCATCCGCAAGCGCTACGACGCCGACGTCCCCGTCGTGGTCGGCAAGGTGGCGCGCCGGCATCCGGTCTACGCCGGGGACATCCGCTACCTGCGCTCGCAGACGACGCACGCCATCAAGGCGACGCTTCCCGGCCCCATGACCATGGTCGACACGCTCTACGACGACTATTACAGGAGCCGCGAGAATCTGGCGCGCGAGTTCGCCGCCCTTCTCAACCAGGAGGCGCGCGAGCTGGAACGCGCGGGCGCCGACGTCATCCAGTTCGACGAGCCGGCCTTCAACGTCTACATGGACGAAGTGCGAGACTGGGGCGTCGCCGCGCTCGAGGCCGCGGCCGCCGGTCTCAAGTGCAAGACCGCGGTGCACATCTGCTACGGCTACGGCATCAAGGCGAACAACGACTGGAAGAAGACCCTGGGATCGGAATGGCGCCAGTACGAGTCCACCTTTCCCCTGCTCGCGAAATCGAAGATCGACCAGGTCTCGCTGGAGTGCGCGAGATCGCACGTGCCGCTCGACCTGCTCGCGCTGCTGAAAGGCAAGGACGTGCTGGTGGGCGCGATCGACGTCGCGAGCGACACGGTGGAAAAGCCCGAAGAGGTCGCGGCCACCCTCCGCGCGGCGATGAAGTTCGTTCCGGCGGAGAAGCTCTACCCCTGCACCAACTGCGGCATGGTGCCGCTCGGGCGCGACGTGGCGGTCGGCAAGCTGAAGGCGCTGGCGGCCGGCGCGGCGCTGGTCCGCAAGGAAGTCGGGGCCTAGATAGCAGTGCTGCGCCGTTTCGCCGCAATGCTCCTCCTCTGCGCGTGCCAGGGGCAGGCGCAGGCCGCCGCGAGCCCGCCGAAGCTCGTAGTGGTGATCGTGATCGACGGCCTGCCGCAGGAGCAGGTTCTAAAGTACCGTGACCAGTATGGTCCGGGCGGCTTCAGACTTCTGCTCCGGAACGGCGCCTGGTTCGGCAACGCGCACCAGGCCCACGCCGTGACGCAGACGGCGCCCGGCCACACGGCCGTGCTCACGGGTGCCTACCCCTACCGGAGCGGGATCATCGCCAACGAATGGTTCGACCGGAGGACGCTCGCGCCCATCTATTGCGCGGAAGATCCGGCCTATGTCTACATCGGCGAAGAGACCCGGAAGCTCGACGGGACGTCGCCGGCGAACCTGCGCGTATCCACGCTCGGCGACGAGCTGCGCTACTCGAACGGCGACCGTTCGAAAGTGCTCGCGGTGTCCGGCAAGGACCGCGGAGCCATCCTCCTCGCGGGCAGGACCGGCATCGCCTACATGTACATGGAGAGAAGCGGCCGCTTTGCCAGCAGCACCTACTACATGAAGCAGCACCCGCGGTGGTGGGAGCACTTCTACGCACGCCGTCCCCAGGATCGCTGGTTCAAGCGATCTTGGAAACTCGCCCTGCCCGAGGCGGCGTACGCGCGCTCGATCGCCGACGGCCAGCCCTGGTTTCCGGACTACGACGACATGGGCAAGCGGTTTCCTTTCACGCTGGGGAGCAGGAGCGAGAAGCCGGATCGCTCTTACTACCGGGCGCTCATAGGATCGCCGCATGGGGACGAGCTCACGCTGGAATTCGCGCGAGCCGCGATAGAAGGCGAGAACCTCGGCAGGAACCCGGCCGGCGTTCCCGACCTCCTCGGTATCAGCCTTTCGACGCACGATTACGTGAACCACAGCTTCGGTCCGGAGAGCCGCGAGTCTCACGACCATATGCTGCACCTGGACCGCGCTCTCGCGGGCTTCTTCGACTATCTGGCGAAGCGCATCGGACCCAACAAAGTGCTCGTCGTACTCACCGCCGATCACGGTTTTCCCAACGTGCCTGAATACACCGCCAGTCGCGGCCTGCCGGGCATGCGTATCGATCCGCGGAAAATGATGGCCGACCTGAACGAGCGCCTCGCCGCACGATTCGGTCCCGGCGTGTACGCAGCTCGCTTCTCGGAACCGGCCGTGTACTTCGACAGCAAGCTTATCGACTCGAAATCGCTCGACCGCGCCACCGTCGAGTCGGTTGCGGCGAGGGTGCTCCTGAACTTCCCCGGCATCGCGACGGTGTTTACGCGCACCCAGCTGGCGGGCGGCGCGCTCCCGCACGGCCGCGTCGCCACCCTGGTTCAGCGCAGCTGGCACCGGGAGATCGGCGGTGATCTCTACCTCATACCTAGATCGCACGCGATTTTCGGCACGGGAACAGGCACGACGCACGGCACGCCCTACACGTACGACACGAACGTGCCGCTGATGCTGTACGGCTCGCGGTGGATCAAGGCGGGATCTTTCGCCGGCTATGCCGAGGTCGTCGATCTCGCGCCGACGCTCGCCTTCATTCTCGGAACGCGCCAGCCCTCGGCAAGCGAGGGCCGGGTGCTGACCGAGATTCTCCGCTAGGCCTTCGCCTTCCGGATCGCGCGCCAGACGCGGTCCGGCGTGTACGGAAAATCCAGGCGGTCGACCCCGAGCTGACGCAGGGCGTCGATCACCGCGTTCGCGACCGCCGGCACCGCGCCCGTGGTTCCCGCCTCGCCCGCCCCCTTCACGCCGAGGGGATTGCCCGGAGACGGGATCGAGCGGTCGTGCAGGCGGATGTCGGGCATGCCGTCCGCCCGCGGCATCTCGTAGTCCATGAAAGTCCCGGTGAGCAGCTGGCCGTTCGCCTCGTCGTAGATCGCATGCTCGCCCATCGCCTGCCCTATTCCCTGCGCGATGCCGCCGTGCAGCTGCCCGTCGAGCAGGACGTGGTTGATGACCCGGCCGCAATCGTCGACGGCCGTGTAGCGCAGCACGTCGACCACGCCGGTCTCCGGATCGATCTCGACTTCGGCCACGTGCGCGCCGGTCGGGAACGACCGCGGCAGCGGAATCTCGCCTTTCGCATCGAGCGCGCCCGGATGCTTCTTCGCCAGATCCTCGATGCCGATCGAGATGTCGGTGCCTTTCACGCGGTAGCGTCCCTGCCTGAATTCCAGGTCGGTCGGAGCCACCTCGAGATCCTTCGCCGCCAGCTCGGTGCCCTTCTTCACCACTTCGCGCGCCGCGACGAGCAGCGAACCGCCGTGCGCCATCATCGAGCGCGAGCCGATGGTTCCCTCTCCGATCAGCGCCGGGCCATCCGGGTCGCTCGCGCGCAGCGTGATCCTTTCCGGATCCATGCCGAGCGCCTCGCCCACCACCTCCGGATACACCGTCTCGTGCCCCTGCCCCGAGGGGCCGGCCATCGAATAGAGCAGCGCGTTCCCCGACTCGCCGAACTTGATCATCGCCTCTTCCTTGGGCGCGCCGCCCGCGCCCGCGGGCTCGACGAACACCGCGCAACCGATGCCGCGCAGCTTGCCGCGCTTTCCCGCCTCCGCGCGGCGCGATTCGAAGCCGTTCCATTCCCCTTTCGCGAGCGCCTCCTCGAGCAGCCCGGGCGGGTCGCCGCTGTCGTAGACCGAGTGGGGATGCGGGGTCTGGTAGGGAAACGCCTCTCTGGGAATGAGGTTGCGCCTGCGCAGCTCCACGCGATCGATCTTCATCTCGCGCGCCGCCTCCTCGACCAGTCGCTCGGCGAGGTAGCAGACGTTGGGGCGCCCGGCGCCGCGGTAGGCGGTCGTGGGCGTGGTGTTGGTGAGCGCCAGTCGGTGCCGGCCGTACATCGCGGGGATGCGGTACAGGTTGACCGCGTGCAGCCCGGGAGGCAGCGTGTTGATGAGCGCGCCGGGAGTGGAAAGGTAGGCGCCCATGTTCACGATCCAGTTGATGCGGATCGCGAGAAAGCGCCCGTCCCGGTCGAGCGCGAGCTCGCCCTGCAGCGTGGCCGCGCGGCCGTGGTAATCCGAGAGGAAGGTCTCGGAGCGCGACGAAATCCACTTCACCGGCTTCTCCAGCGTCTTCGCGGCGAGCATCGCCACGCAGTATTCGGCGTACGCGTCGGAGCGGATGCCGAAACCTCCGCCCACGTCCTGCGCGTGGACCATGATCTTCTCGGCCGGGATCCCCGTGATGCCGCTCGCGCTCCCGCGCATGAGCGTCAGCCCCTGCGAGCTCGAGTACAGGTCGTAGCGGCCTGTCCCGGCGTCGTAGGCGGCGAGGCAGGCCTTGGGCTCCATGGGATTGCCGACCATGCGCTGGCTCTCGAGCGCGATCCGGGTGACATGCGCGGCGCGCGAGAAGGCTTCCGCGGTTTTCGCCTCGTCGCCGTACTCGTAGTCGAAGCAGAGATTCCCGGGTATCTCGGGATAGAGCTGCGGGGCCCCGGCGGCGAGCGCCGCCTGCGCGTCGACCACGACCGGAAGATCCCGGTACTCGACCTCGATCTTCTCGGCCGCGTCCTGCGCCGCCGCCGGCGACGCCGCGACGATCATCGCGAGCTCCTGGCCGACGAAGCGCACGCGGCCGTTGGCGAGGCCGTCGCGGTGCGGCACCTTGATGCCCATGCCGCCGCGGCCCGGATAGCGCGCGATATTGGGCGTGGACTTGAACCCGGCTCGGGCGGTATCGGCGCCGGTGAGCACCGCGACCACGCCCGGCGATTTCGCGGCGCGCGAGACATCCATCGAGACGATCTCGGCGTGAGCCCGGTCCGAGCGCAGGAAATGGCCGTGGACCTGCCCCGGGAGGTTCCAGTCGGAAGCGTATCTTCCCTGCCCCGTGACCAGCCTCAGGTCTTCACGCCGGCCCTTGAACGCCGCAGTCATCAGCCTGCCCTCGAGAAACGCGCGTCGAAACGCTCGGGGGCTACCCGGCTATCGAACGACGGATCGGAATCTACCGGCGGATTCTACGCCGCTTTGACCGACGGCGACGATGGCCTCGCCGTGCTCGGGGTGCACATGACCACGCGGTTGCGGCCCGCGGCCTTCGCCTTGTACAGGGCGACGTCGGCCGCGCGCAGCACCGCCTCGCCGCTGTCGCCGTAGCTCGGAAAACTCGCCAGCCCGATCGACACGGTCAGCTTGAGCGTGCCCTCTCCGGCGGCGATGCTCGCCTGTTCGATCGTCCTGCGCACCGCTTCGGCGCGCGATCGCAGCGCCGTCTTCCCCGTCCCCGGAAGAATGATCACGAACTCCTCCCCGCCGGCCCGGCAGGCAATGTCTTCCTCCCGCACGCACGACGCGAGCTCCCCGGCGATGCCGCGCAGCGCGCTGTCGCCGACCTCGTGCCCCAGGGTGTCGTTCACCCTCTTGAAATGATCCACGTCTATGGCCATGACCCCGACCGCGGCACTCCCGCGGCGCGCGCGCAGGACTTCGCGGTGCAGGCTCTCCTCGAGCTGGCGCCGGTTGTACAGGCCCGTGAGGGGATCGCGCATCGCCCGCATGTTGAGGTCCAGCTGCCACATCGCCTGCCGCGCGAGGATGCGCAGGGTATCGAGCTGCCGGGCGTCCAGCTGCCGCGGCACGAAATCGGCGACGCACAGCGTGCCGAGCGCGTAATCCTGGGGAGTCACCAGTGGAGCGCCGGCGTAGAAGCGTATGTTCGGCGAGCCGGCCACCAGCGGATGGCCCGCGAAGCGCGCGTCCTCGCGCGCGTCCGGGACGATGAAGACGTCGCGCTGGCGGATGGCGTGCCCGCAGAAGAAATCCGGGTACGGAAGCTCGCGCAGATCGATGCCGTGCGCCGACTTGAAGAACAGCCGGTTCGTGTCGACGAGGCTCACCAGCGAAAGGGGCGTCTCGCAGATGCTCGCGGCCAGGGAGGTCAGATCGTCGAAACGGGCCTCGCGCCCGGTGTCGAGCACGCAGTAGCCGCGCAACGCGGAAAGCCGCGCGCTCTCCTCCGCACCGGAGGACTGGCGCCGCGCGACCGTGCTCCCTGATTGCTCTGCCGCCATTTCGGATTCTGCGATTCGATATTGGACGACGGGGAGCGACAATCTACACCGGAGGCAGGACGGCGACAAGGCGCGCGCGAGGGCTCGAACGCGTTTGCGCGAGAGTGAAAGTGCTTCCTCAAGCAAGCCGCATAACGCCTTGCGAGCGAAAGCAGTTTGGCCCGGACCTAAGCGGGCGAGCCCCACACCTCCGTTGCGACCTCCACGACGAGCTCGAGCTTGCTGCGCTGCGTTTCTTCCGAGATCGGGTTCCCGCGGAACGTGCTCGCGAACCCGCACTGCGGGCTGAGGCAGAGGTTCTCCAGCGGCACGTACCTGGCCGCGGCCTCGATCCGGCGCTTGAGCGCGTCCTTGGACTCGAGCGGGGCCGTCTTGGTGCTCACCAGGCCGAGCACGACCCGCTTGGACGAGCCTCGCGGCAGGAAGCGCAGCGGCTCGAATCCGCCGGAGCGCTCGTCGTCGTACTCCAGGAAGTACGCGTCCGCGTCGACGCCCCCGAACAGGACTTCGGCCACCGGCTCGTAGCCGCCGCGCGCCGCCCATTGCCCCACGGAGTTGCCCCGGCAGACGTGGATGCCGACCGTCATCCCCGCCGGCCGGCCGGCGATCGCCGAGTTGATCAACCCGGCGAACTGTCCCGGCAGCCGCGCCAGGTCGTAGCCGTCGCGCCGGTAGGTCTCGGCCAGCTTGGGATCGCAGAGAAAGGCGAAATTGGTGTCGTCGAGCTGCACGTACCGGCACCCGGCGTCGCCGAGCTGCGCCAGCTCTTCACGGTAGACCTTCGCGATGTCGGCGTGAAATTCCGCGAGGTCCGGGTAGGCGTCCAGGCTCACCGCCGCGCGGCCGCCGCGCAGGAGCATGGTCGGCGAGGGCATGGTCTGCTTCGCGGTGCGGCGGGTGTTCGATTTCACGAACCTGAAATTGTCGACTTCGATCGGGCGCGCGTGCCGCAGCTTCCCGGTGATCGCGAACGCGCGGGGCGCGAAGGGTTTTCCGGCCTCGGTCCTCTTTCCGTCGAAGGCGCTCGCCGTGTCCTTCACGTCCAGCCGCCCCGCCGCCTTCGCGCCGTCGAGCTTCTCGATGAAGTCGGCGTGGAAGGAGGTGCGCCGGTACTCGCCGTCGGTGATCGCGTGGAGCCCGACCGACTCCTGCATCCGGATCA
>DATEGT010000163.1:0-10763 GCA_035280025.1 Burkholderiales bacterium
TCTGCTGGTGCATCCTGACCTCGCCGAGCACGCCCTCGGGCAGCGGCGCGCCGGTCGAGACCACCGTCCCGGGCTCGCCCGGCCCGATCGCGCCCATCGGCTTGGACGCGCACACCAGGAAGGACGCGCCGTCGAGGCGCACGCTGCAGTGGCCAAAAGCGGTGACCAGGCCGGCGCGGGCAAGCGCCCGCGCCATCTTGCGCACCACGATCTGCTCTTGCTCCATCACGCGACGGTCTTCAGCGGCGGCTTCTTGTCTTTCTGGTCTGCGCGGAACTCGGGGATGTCCGGGCGCGAGCCCCACATGCAGAACGACTCGGGCGCGAACGGAAACTGCCGCGGCCGGTAGCCCGCTTCCTCCTCCGGAAGGATGTGCTTCACGCCGACCGAGTACTCGTAGACCATCTTGTCGGGCCCTTCGAAGTAGAGGAAGCACGCCGAGGAAGACGGGTGGCGGCCCGGACCGAAGACGATCTTCACGCCTTTCTCGCGGAGGAGGTAGTAGGAGCGCATCACGTCGTCGAAGTCCTCGACCTGGTGGTTGATGTGCTGCACGCCGGGGTGCGGCGAGGGAAAGAGCGCGAGCGTGTGGTGGACGGTGTTCACGCGCAGGAGCGGCGCGTCGCCGATCCAGTCGGAGACCCGGGCGTTCAGGAGCCGGGTCCAGAACTGCTCGTCGCGCGGCGCGTTCGAGGTCTTGAGGCCGATGTGGCTGAAATGCGTGATGCCCGCGTCGCGCGACGGGAAATAGCGCTCGCCCGAGTGGAAGGGGCGGACGACGATCTCTATCTTGTTCCCCGAAGGATCCTCGAAGGCGAGGAACTGCTGGACGCGGCGCAGCTCGCACTCGGTCTTCGTCCCGTAGCGCACGGGATGGCCGGCGCGCTCGATCTCCGCGCCCGCGCGGTCGAAATCCTCGCGGCTCTTCAGGTCGAAGGCGATCGCGTGGTCCGAGGGATCGCCCTCGAAATAGACGAGCGTGTGGTCGCGCGTGTCGCCGCGAACCGCGGCCTTGTCGCTGCGGAAGTAGGCGGCCTTGCCCTCGCGTCCCGCGAGCTGGAGACCGACGATCTTCGTCGCGAACTCGACGGCCGACTCGAGGTCGGGCGTGCCGATCCGCAGGTAGCGGATGTCGTGGAGGTGGACCATGTCAGCCGCGTCCTGCCATCCCGAGCGCAGCGAGGGATCTCTCCACGGGAGATCGCGCAAGAGGAGATCCCTCGTCGCGGTGAAACCGCTCCTCGGGATGACGAAATGTGCTGGCGCTCATTTCGTCATTTCATCAGCGGCATGCCGAAATCCGCCCGGGGATTCACGCCTTCGCGCCAGCGCGCGGTCACCGTCTTGAGGCGCGTGTAGAAGCGCACGCCCTCGGGGCCGTGCTGGTTCATGTCGCCGAAGATCGAGCTCTTCCAGCCGCCGAAGGAGTGGAAGGAGAGCGGCACCGGGATCGGCACGTTGATGCCGACCATGCCGCAATTCACCTTGTGCGTGAAGTTGCGCGCGACGTCGCCGTTGCGGGTGAAGATCGCCACGCCGTTGCCGTACTCGTGGTCCGAGGGCAGCGCGAGCGCCTCCTCGAAGCTCTTCGCGCGCACCACCGACAGCACCGGGCCGAAGATCTCCTCCTTGTAGATGCGCATGTCGGGCCTCACCCTGTCGAACAGGGAGCCGCCGAGGAAGAAGCCGTCCGGCTGCTCGGGAACGCGGAAACCGCGCCCGTCGACCACCAGGCTCGCGCCTTCCTTCACCCCGAGGTCGACGTAGCCCTTCACCTTGTCGCGGTGCTCGCGCGTGACGAGTGGCCCCATCTCGGAGGCGTTGTCGGTCGACGGCCCGATCTTGAGCTTGCGGATCCTCGGAACCATCGCCTCGATCAATTCGTTTCCGGTGCGCTCGGTGACCGGAACCGCCACCGACACCGCCATGCAGCGCTCGCCCGCCGAGCCGTAGGCCGCGCCCATCAGGGCCTCGGCCGCGACCTCGATGTCCGCGTCGGGCATCACCACCATGTGGTTCTTCGCCCCGCCCAGCGCCTGCACGCGCTTGCCGTTGACCGATCCCGTCGCGAAGACGTATTTCGCGATCGGGGTCGAGCCGACGAAGCTCACCGCCGCGACGCGCGGGTCGGTGAGCAGCGTGTCGACCGCCTCCTTGTCGCCGTTCACGACGTTCAGCACGCCCGGGGGCGCGCCCGCCTCGAGCATCAGCTCGGCGAGGCGCAGCGGGCACGAAGGATCCTTCTCGGAGGGCTTGAGGATGAAGGTGTTGCCGCAGGCGATCGCCATGGGGAACATCCACATCGGCACCATCGCCGGGAAGTTGAACGGCGTGATGCCCGCGCACACGCCCAGGGGCTGGCGGATCGAGTACAGGTCCATCCCGGAGGTGATGTTGTCCGAGTACTCGCCCTTCATCAGGTGCGGTATTCCGCAGGCGAACTCGACCACTTCCAGGCCGCGCTGCACCGAGCCTCTGGCGTCCGACAGCACCTTGCCGTGCTCGGACGCCACCAGCAGCGCGAGCTCGTCCATGTGCTTCTCCACCAGTTCCTTGAACCGGAACATCACCCGCGCGCGCGTCACGGGCGAGGTCTCCGACCAGCCGGCGAAGGCCTCCCTGGAGTTGGCGATGACGCGCTCGACCTCCGCCTTCGACGCGAGCGGAACTTTCGCCGCGAGCGCGCCGGTGGTGGGATTGAACACGTCGCCGAAGCGGCCGCTCTGACCGTCGAGGCGCTTGCCGCCGACGAAATGCGCGAGCTCGCGGGTCTTCGCGAGCGCTGGATCACGGGTATTCATGGCTTGGATCTCGGAAGGATTTTGAGGCGGGCGGCAAAGTGCGAATGATACTACTCGACGGCGAGGGCGACGAAATACAGCGCGAGGGACGCGAGGACGGCGACGAAGGCCACGGTGAGCGCGAGCGACTTCCCGCGCCACAGCCCGCTCCACCAGCGGTCGATGTCGTCGAGCAGCAGCGCCATCTTCCCGCCGAAGCGCCGCAGGTCGCGCACGTAGGCCTTGGATTCGTTCGGCGCGATCGCCTGGGGAACGCCGTTCACGACGATGATCTGGTAGGCGCCGGAGAGGTCGGGACCGTCGTCGGCGGTCCCATAGATCCACGCCGCGCAGCCGAGCCCGGCGATCAGGACGAGGACGCAGGCCGCGTACAGGCGCTTCTTCACCGCGAGATCATATCAAAGCCTGCCGAGGTTCCTTCTCATCCACAGCCCGAGCAGGAGGTAGCACGCGCCGAAGGCGGCGATCGGCGCCCGGTAGCCGGCGGCGGTGACGGCGAGCCCCATCGCGGCCACGCCCGCGGCCTGCCCCAGGGCCCAGCCCGCGGAATACAGCGCGAGCCCGGTGGCGCGCGCTTCCGGGGCCATCTCCGTCGCCTTGACCTGGACCGTGTTGTGCAGCATGTAGAAGGCGAAGCCGAGCGCCACGGTGCAGACCGCGAACACCGCCGGGGCCGGGGTCAGCACGGCGAGGGCGTACGCGGCGAAGCAGAGCGCTCCGCCCGCCACGACCAGGCCGCGCTGCCCGAGACCGCGCAGCAGGCGCTTCACGAACAGCGTGTAGAGAATGCCGCCGGCGCCGAATCCGGCGAGGATGGCGCCGATCGCAGTGAGGCTGAGGTCGAAGCGCATCTTCAGGTACGCGCCCAGGAACGAGAAGGCGCCGAAGAAGATGAACGTCTCGACGAACCCGACCGCGACCACGTGGCGCACGCGGGAGGAGCGCAGCAGGCGGAGATGCACCGCGAAAGGATGGCCGGAGAAGACCCTCGCCTTCTCTGCGGCCCACTGGCCGCGGGTGCGCGCGAGCAGGATCGCGCACACCACGGCGTAGACCGCCCCGATCAGCACGAACGTTCCCCGCCAGCCGAACAGGTCGGTCGCGGCGCCGCCCACCGCCGGGCCCAGCGCCTGCCCGGTGATCGTGCCGACGATGAATCGCGCGATGACCGGCTGGCGCTCCGCCGCCGGCACGCGGTCGGCGATGTACGCCATGCCGAGGAGCACCGGCGTGGAGGCGAACAGCCCGGTGAAGAGGCGCATCGCCGCGAGCGCGGCGATATCGGGCGCGAGCGCGCAGGCGAAGCAGCCCAGCGCCGCCCCCGCGAGCGACAGGGTGACGACGCGCAGCTTGCCGAAGCGGTCGCCGAGCGGCCCATAGACGAGCTGCGAGCAGGCATAGGAGATCGCGTACGCGGAGATGATCGCCGCGGCCCGCGAGACGCTCGTGCCGAACTCCGCGGCGAGGCGGGGCAGCATCGGCTCCACCGCCCGCAGCGCGATGCCGCCGTTGGCGCTGGCGAGCGCCAGCAGGAATATGACTTCCTTCAGGACGCCCCGGCCGGCTTCAGTTCACCGTGGCGCCGGACTCGCGCACCACCTTGCCCCACTTGTCGTAGTCGGTCTTGAGGAAGGCGGCGAACTGCTCGGGCCTGTCCGGGTCGGGCTCCATCCCGGTCGGCAGAAGCAGCTTGCGGACCTCCTCGGCGCGCATCAGCCTGGCGACCTCGCCGTTCAGCTTCCCGACGATCTCGGCCGGCGTGCCCGCCGGAGCGAGCAGGCCGATCCATACCCGGGCCTCGTACCCGGGCACGCCCGCCTCGGCGATGGTCGGGACGTCGGGCATCTCGGGCGAGCGCTTCGCCGTGCTCACGCCCAGCGCGATCAGCCTGCCGGATTTCATGTGCGGAATGGCGATCGGCGTCCCCACGAAGCTCACCTTGACGATGCCCGACATCAGGTCCTGCTGCGCGGGGCCGCTGCCCTTGTAGGGCACGTGATTCAGCTTGATCCCCGCCATGTACATGAACAGCTCGGTGACCAGGTGCTGCGCGCCGCCGTTGCCCGAGCTCGCGAAATCGATCTTGCCCGGCTGCTTCTTGGCGAGCGCGATCAGCTCCTTCACCGATTTCACCCCGAGCGAGGGATGCACCACCAGGACGTACGGTCCGCTGGCGATGCGGATCACCGGCGCGAAATCGGCGAGCGCGTTGTACGGCATGTTCTTGTAGACGTGCGGCGAGATCACGAAGGGCGACGCGGTGAGCAGCAGCGTGTACCCGTCGGGCCTGGACTTCGCGACGAAATCCGAGCCTATCGTGCCTCCAGCACCCGCGCGGTTCTCGACGAAGAACTGCTGGCCGAGCGTCTCGGAGAGCTTCTGCGCGATGATGCGGCCCGGCACGTCGGTGGTGCCGCCCGGCGAGAGCGGAATCACCAGGCGCACGGGGTGGCTGGGGTAGGCCTGCGCCGCGGCGGGCGCCGCGAGGAACGCGAGGATCAGTGCGATGAGCGCGCGCATGAGCTAGCCTCTGTACAGGGGTTCGGGCTGGGTGAAGAACGAATGCAGGATGTGATAGACCGTGAGGTAGTTCTTCTGCTGGAAGCTCGCGTGCGAGATGCCGGCCATCACCGTGAACTGCTTGTCCGGGTTCGGGAGCCGCTTGAAGAACTCGACGAGGTCGTCGAAGCCCGCGATGCCGTCCCACTGGCCGCGCATGACGATCGTCGGCGCCGAGATCTTCGCCGGGTCGACGATCGGCAGCCTGGAGCACATGTCGACGTAGGTCCCGGTGGGGACCGAGTCGTCCAGCGCCACGATCTGGTCGGCGAAGGCGTCGATGACCGCCTTGTCGGCGGTGCCCGGGTGGTCGCGCTCGAAGATGCTGTGCACGAAGGCGCGGTCGATCGGCCTGCGGTTCTTCGCCGAGAACTCGGGGAGCTTCTTCCTGCGCTCGGCGAGCGTCGGGCTGCCCTCGCCCGTCCATACGAAGGCGTCGAGCGCCAGGCGCGCGACCCGCTCGGGGTGGCGCTGCGCGAACAGCGCTGCGCGCAGCGCGCCCGAGGAGATGCCGTACACGAGGAGCTTCTTCGCGCCGGTGGTCTTCAGGATGTAGTCGCTGCCCGCGGCGAGGTCGTCGGCGCCGTTGGGGATGTCGCAGTTGATCGGCCGGGACTTGTCCGAGCGGCCGTAGCCCTCGTGGTCCATGCACCAGGTGTCGAAGCCGCGCGCGGCGAACCAGTCCATCACCGAGGAATCGGGGCGCCCCGGAACCTTGAGATCGAAGGTCGGCTGGGAGGCCATCGAGGAGCCGTGCACGAACAGCACGGTGCCGCGCTTGGGGCCGCTGGAGGCCTGGGGCTTCTGCCAGAGGAAGAGCTTCACGGCGCCCTTGCCGGTCCAGTGCTCCCTGCCGGAAACCGCGGTGCGCGCGCCCAGAGCCGCTTCGTTCACGTCGACCTCTCCTGGAAATGGCCGGGGAAAAGCGGAATTCTAGCTCAGGAGCAGTCGAACAGGACCAGCTCCAGCGCGGAGCCGGTCGAGATCCCCAGCGCGATCGTGCCGCGGCCGCGCAGCATCACGCTGTCGCGGCGCAGGAGCATCTCGCGGTCGCCCTCGATCGCGACGTAGGTGCCGTTGGTCGACTCGTCGACCAGCACGTACTGCGCGCCGCGGCGCTCGATGCGTGCGTGCCGACGCGACGCCGTCTTCTCCCGCACGACGATGTCGCAGCTGTTCTCCCGTCCGAGCACCATGACCGACTTTTCCGGGGGGAAGCCCATGGTGCGCCCGGCGACCTCCAGGGTGAGGCGCGATTCGACGCCGGAGCTCGCCGACATGCCGGCGACCTGGGTCGCGTCCTCGGTGTCGCCCCACATCAGCTCGAACACGCGCACCGCGTCCTGCTTGCCCTTCACCGAGATCGCGTCCAGGTCCCGCAGGTTGCTGCGCTGCAGCCCGGGCAGCGCGTTCGCGGTGGCGCCGGTGGTGAGGATCTGCCCGGCCTTGGCGAGGCCGGCCAGGCGCGCGGCGGTGTTGACTCCGTCCCCCCAGAAGTCGCCCTTGTCCTCGAGCACCAGGCCGAAGTGGAAGCCGATCCGGATCGCGAGCTTGGCGCCCGAGATCGGGGGCCAGGCAGCCATGCGCTGCTGCATCTCGCGGGCCGCCTCGCAGGCCGCCTCGGGATTGTTGAACACGACCATCAGCTCGTCGCCGATCGTCTTGACCACGTCCCCGTCGCGCGTCGCGATGACCTCCTTCAGGGCTCCGAGGCAGGCGTCGATCGCCTTGGCGGCGGGCTTGTCGCCGAGCAGCTCGTAGAGCGCCGTGCTCCCGCTGACGTCCGCGAACAGGATCGCGCGTTCCTTGGAGATGAGTGTCATTGCTTTTGGTAAAGTATCTCCTATTTTCCCGGGCCTGCCTACGGTCGCGGGTCCAACCGCGGAGCCGTCATGAACGCCAATACCAAGGTCGCCGAGCGCAAGTGCTACATCAACGGCCAGTTCCTCGGCAGCTCGAGGCAGTTCGCCAAGATCAATCCCGTCGACGGCACGGTGGTCGCCCAGGTGCACGAGGCCGACCGCGCCATGGTCGACGCCGCGGTGGCCGCCGCCCGCGCCGCGCTCAAGGGGCCCTGGGGGAAGATGGCGCTGCAGGCGAGGGTCGATCTCCTGCGCAAGGTGGCCGAGGGCGTCGAGAAGCGCTTCGACGATTTCGTCCAGGCGGAAGTCGCGGACACCGGGAAGCCGGTCTCGCTCGCGAGCCACCTCGACATCCCCAGGGGCGCAGCCAACTTCCGGGTCTTCTCCGACATCGTGCGCAGCTACGGCACCGAGTCCTACTGGCTCGACACGCCCGACGGCAAGGGCGCGGTGAACTACGCGATGAGGAAGCCCCTGGGCGTGATCGGCGTGATCGCGCCCTGGAACCTTCCCCTGCTCCTCCTCACCTGGAAGCTCGCGCCCGCGCTCGCCTGCGGCAACACGATCGTCGCCAAGCCCTCGGAGGAAACGCCGTCGACCGCGACGCTGCTCGCAGAGGTCATGCACGAAGCGGGCGTTCCCCCGGGCGTCTACAACGTGGTGCACGGCTTCGGTCCGGACTCGGCCGGCGAGTTCATCACCACCCACCCCGGGGTGAACGGCATCACCTTCACCGGCGAGACCGCGACCGGCGCCGCGATCATGAAGGCGGTCGCGCCGACGGTGAAGCCGATCTCCTTCGAGCTCGGCGGCAAGAATCCCGGGATCGTCTTCGCGGATTGCGATTTCGACGCCGCGGTCGCCGGCATGGCGCACGCGATCTTCTCCAACACCGGGCAGGTCTGCCTCGCGCCCGAGCGCGTGTACGTCGAGCGGCCGATCTTCGACCGCTTCGTGGCGGCGCTGAAGGCGAAGGCCGAGGCGCTGGTTCTCGGCTTCCCGCAGGACAAGGCGACGAGCATGGGGCCGCTCATCTCGAAGCAGCACCGCGAGAAGGTGCTGTCGTACTACGAGCTGGCGAAGAAGGAAGGCGCAACCGTCGTGACCGGCGGCGCAGTGCCGAAGTTCAGCGACGCGCGCGACAACGGCGCGTGGATCCAGCCGACCCTGTGGACCGGGCTCCCCGAGAGCGCGCGCACGGTGCGCGAGGAGATTTTCGGGCCCTGCGCCCATATCGCGCCCTTCGACAAGGAGGAAGAAGCGATCGCCATGGCGAACGACACGCCCTACGGCCTCGCCTCGACGGTCTGGACCAGCAACCTCTCGCGCGGCCACCGCGTCGGCCAGGCGATGGAGGTCGGCATCTCCTGGGTGAACTGCTGGTTCCTGCGCGACCTGCGAACGCCTTTCGGCGGCGCGAAGCTCTCGGGCATCGGCCGCGAGGGCGGGCTGCATTCGCTGAATTTCTATTCCGAGCCGACGAACATCTGCATCAAGCTGTAGGGCCGTGCCGAAAGCTCTCGATTTCCGCAGGTGGATCGAGGAGCACCGGCACCTCCTCAAGCCGCCGGTCGGCAACGCGCAAGTCTGGGAGGATGCAGACTTCATCGTCACGGTGGTCGGCGGCCCCAACCGCCGCACCGACTTTCACGACGATCCCTACGAGGAGTTCTTCTACCAGATCGAGGGGAACGCCTTTCTCGACGTCATGGAGAACGGCAGGCCCGGGCGGATAGAGCTGCCGGAGGGCGCGATCTTCCTCATGCCGCCGCACCTGCGGCATTCGCCGCAGCGGCCCGAGGCCGGCAGCCTGTGCCTGGTGATCGAGCGCACCCGGCCCGAAGGCGTGAAGGACGGCTTCGAGTGGTATTGCCGGGAGTGCCATGCGCTCCTGCACCGCGTCGAGGTGCAGCTGAAGAGCATCGTGCGCGACCTGCCGCCGCTGTTCGAGCGGTTCTACGCGAGCGAGAAGGTCCGCACCTGCGCCAAGTGCGGAGAAGTGCATCCGGGCAAGGCGCGATGAGCAGCAGGCTCGACTCCCGCCTCCCCGCGCTGCGCGTGAGGCCGCTGGGCTTTCCCTGGGAGACCGCGGACCCTTTCCTCTTCTGCGTCCACCACGACGACGCCTACCCTCGCGCGAACGCGAAGCTCGGGCCCGACACGCCGCTCGCCGGGCGCGAGCTGGGACAGGACTTCAGCCGCAAGGACGGCTGGAGCATGTACCACGGCACCGTGGTCCCCGGCTTCCCGGCGCACCCGCACCGCGGCTTCGAGACCGTGACCATCGTGCGGCGCGGATTGATCGACCACTCCGACTCGCTCGGCGCCGCGGCGCGCTACGGCGGCGGGGACGTGCAGTGGCTCACCGCGGGGCGCGGCGTGGTGCACGCCGAGATGTTCCCCCTGCTCGACCGCGCCGCGCCGAACCCGGTGGAGCTTTTCCAGATCTGGCTCAACCTGCCCGCGGCCTCGAAGATGTCGGCGCCCTACTTCACCATGTTCTGGTCGGGGGACATTCCACGTCGCGTGGTGCGCGACGAGTCCGGCCGCCCCACCGAGATCGTCCTCGTCGCAGGCAAGCTTGCCGACGGCGACGTCCCGCTCGCGCCGCCGCCCGATTCTTGGGCGGCTCACGCCGAAGCCGACCTCGCGATCTGGACGATCCGCATGGCGGCGGAGGCGCGCTTCAGGCTGCCGCCCGCGGACGGACCGGCGACCGCGCGCAGCCTCTATTTCTTCAGGGGCCGATCCGCCGCCGTCTCCGGCCAGGCGGTGAGCGGACCCGCGGCGATCGACCTTGCGCCGGGCGCCGCCGATCTGGAGAACGGATCCGAGATCTCGGAGTTCCTGCTGCTCCAGGGCAGGCCGATCGGCGAGCCGGTGGCGCAGTACGGGCCGTTCGTGATGAACACGCAGGCCGAGATCGCGCAGACGCTCGCCGACTACCGCCGCACCCGCTTCGGAGGCTGGCCCTGGCCCGACGATGCGCCGGTGCACGGGGCGGAGGCGGCGCGGTTCGCGCGGCACCCGGACGGGCGCGAGGAAAGGCCCGAGGCGTGATCGCGCCCCGCGTCGACCAGCACCGCGAGGCCGCGGCGCACGCGGGCCTGTCCTACGTCACCGACGGCATCGCCGGCATCCGGCGCGAGCGCAACGGCAAGGGGTGGAGCTACTACGCGCCCGACGGGACGCTCGTCACCGACCGGGCCGAGAAGAAGCGCATCAGGGCCCTGGTGATTCCGCCGGCATGGACCGACGTGTGGATCTGCGCCGATGCCGACGGCCACATCCAGGCCACGGCGCGCGACGCCCGCGGGCGCAAGCAATACCGCTATCACCCGCTCTACCGCGATACGCGCGACAAGTCCAAGTTCCGCCGCATGCTCGAGTTCAGCGAGATCCTTCCGGAGATCCGCGACCGCGTCGAGCGCGACCTGCGCGCGCGCGACCTCACGCGCCGCCAGATCCTCGCCACCGTGGTGAGCCTGCTCGATAAGACGCTCATCCGCGTCGGCAACGACGAGTACGCGCGCGAGAACCG
>DATEGT010000164.1:0-2613 GCA_035280025.1 Burkholderiales bacterium
GCGGCCGGCATCGACGTGTTCGAGGGCGAGCCCAGATTCAATCCGGGGTTCCTGGAGCTCGACAACGTCGCGCTGGTGCCGCATATCGGCAGCGCGACGCGCGCGACGCGCACGGCCATGGCCATGCTGGCGTCGAAGAACATCGCGGCGGCGCTGTCCGGACGGCGGCCGCCCAACCTGCTCAACCCCGAAGCCTGGGCCGGGCGCCGCCGCTAGGAGCCCGTAGGTGCCCTCCACGAGCTCTGCCGCCAGGCCGGCTTGGGCGGACGACGTAAAAGCCGCGGTCGAAGCGCTCGTCGAGGGGACGCTCACGGCACGTGCCTACTGCGACTCCTGCCTCGAGCGTGTCCGCGCCGACGAGGCGACGATCAAGGCATGGGCCGCGCTGGACGAGGGCCGTGCCCGGGCCATCGCGGCGACGCGCGACGTCAGGGACGCCCGCGGTCCGCTGCACGGCATCCCGGTCGGCGTGAAGGATATCTTCGACACGGACGACCTTCCCACGGAGATGGGATCGGCGGCCTTCGTCGGCAACCGGCCCGCAAAGAACGCCCGGGTCGTCGAGCGCATCGTCGCTGCCGGCGGCTACGCGCTCGGCAAGACCGCGACCGCGGAATTCGCCTTCATGCATCCCGCCGAGACGCGCAATCCCTGGAATCCGCGCCACACCCCCGGCGGCTCCTCCTCGGGTTCCGCCGCCGCGGTCGCCGCCGGTCACGTTCCCGTTGCGGTGGGCACGCAAACCAACGGCTCGGTGATCCGGCCAGCGGCGTTCTGCGGCGTCGTCGGGTTCAAGCCGACGCTGGACACGCTGCCGATACAGGGCGCCCTGCCATTTGCCGAAACGCTCGACCAGGTCGGGGTGTTTGCGCGCTCGGTCGCCGATGCCGGCTACTTTACCGCCTGCCTCGCCGAGCCCGGGGCGTTCACCGCCGACATCGACTCTCTGTCCAGGCCCCCGAGAGTCGCGGTTCTCCTGCGCTTTCCCTGGAACGCGGCGGAGCGCGGAGCGGCGGCGCAGCTCCAGGGGACGCTCAAGCGCCTGGCGGCCGCCGGGACCCAGGTAAAAGAACTCGATCTTCCCGACGAATTCGACGATGCCAAGGTGGTGCACCGCACGATCATGCTCTACGAGGGTGCGCGCGAGCATGCGCCCAGGCAGGCCGCGCACCGGCGCGTGATGAGCGCGGCGCTGAACGCGGCGATCGACGAGGGCCTGGCGATCTCGCACGACGAGTACGGGGCGGCCCTCGCCAGGCGCGCCGCGCTCGCCGAGATGGCGCTCGACCTTTTCGCGGATTGCGACGCGATCGCGTCGCTTCCCGCTCCGGGGGCGGCTCCGGCGACGCTCGATGTCACCGGCGACCCCAGCTTCTGCACGCTCTGGACTCTGGTGGGATTTCCCGCGATCACGCTGCCGAGCGCGCTCTCTGACGCGGGCGTGCCTTACGGGATCCAGCTTGCCGGGGCCGCCCGGGAGGACGTACGGCTCCTCCGTGTCGCGCGCTGGTGCGAGTCTGCGATCGGGTTCGAGCGGCCGCCGCGCTGACCGTTTTGCGGCCGTCCCTTGGCGGCTCCGCGCCTTTCGGCTACCCTACGCGGCTCCGGAGCCGTTCCCGTGAAGAAGAGCATCTTCCCGACTCCGCAGGACGCGGAGGCCGCTTTCTATGAGGCGCTCGAAACGGCCGACCTCGACGCCATGATGGAAGTGTGGGCCGAGGACGAGGAGATCGTCTGCGTTCACCCCGGAGGTCCGAGGCTCGCAGGCTTCGAGCAGGTGCGCGCCAGCTGGGCGCAGATTCTCGGTTCCGGGCAGAAGCTGAAGGTGCACATTTCCCATCAGGTGATGCTGTCGGGCATGATGCTCGCGATTCACAGCGTGCACGAGAACATCCTGGTGCAGGGCGAATCGCGCCCGCGCGCGCCGATAGCGGCGACCAACGCCTACCTGCGCACGGGAAAGGGCTGGAGGATGATCCTGCATCACGGCTCGCCTGCGCCTCCCGAACCGCGCGAGCCGGCCGAGCCTCCGAAGATCCTTCATTGAGTCCGAGCATCCCTTACCGGGCTCCGTGGTGGCTGCCCGGCAGGCACGCGCAGACGCTCTATGGGGTCCTGTTCGCGCGCGCGCGAATCGCCTGGAAGAGGGAGCGCTGGGACACGCCGGACGGCGACTTCATCGACGTCGACAGGCTGCCGGGAGCGCCGGGAGCGCCGCTGGTCGTCCTGTTTCACGGCCTGGAAGGGAGCTCCTCCAGCCACTATGCCCTCGCTCTCGCGCGCGAGCTCCGGCGGCGGGCCTGGGGCGGCGCGATCGCGCATTTTCGCGGGTGCTCCGGCGAGGCGAACCGGCTCCCGCGCGCCTATCACTCCGGCGATTCCGCCGAGATTCGCTGGATCCTGCGGCGCTTCAGCGCCGCGTCGCGCGATGCGCCGCTCTTCGCTGCAGGCGTCTCGCTGGGAGGCAATGCTCTGCTGAAGTGGCTCGGCGAGGACGCGGAGGCGAAGAACGTGGTCGCGGCCGCCGCGGCGATTTCGGCGCCCGTCGATCTGATGGCGGCGGGCGCCGCGCTGGAGCGCGGATTCAACCTCGTGTATACGCGCGCGTTCCTC
>DATEGT010000165.1:0-4112 GCA_035280025.1 Burkholderiales bacterium
CGTGCCCCTGGTGGTCTAGAACCCGCACCGCGAGGTCGTCATGGCACAACTACTCGACTTGCAGGGGATCGCCCGGGAAGAGCAGGAAGGAAATCTCTTCAAGCTGCTCGACGGCATCTACAAGCGCTCGAGCGTAAGGCCCTCCGGGTATCCCGACGCGATCATCTGGGAAGGTGGGAACTCCGCCGGCGGGGTCAAGCCCGTCGCGCACGCCTTCACCGACATGTTCGCGCTGAACGGCACGCTGATGGCCCTCGACGTGCTCGGGCTTCCGTTCCTCGGCGTGCCGATGATGGCGCAGTTCAGGCACGACACCAAGCTCGTCTCGCTCGAATGGTTCGGCAAGCTCGACGCCACCGCGCTCAAGTGGTCGACCGCCGGCGATTTCATGGTGAACGAAGGCGGCAAGAAAGTCGTCGTCATGGGCAAGTCGGCGAACGCGCCGCTGCGCACCGCCGCGGGCGTCTACTGCAACGTGCGCCCGTACGGCGGGATCACGAGCGTGCGCTTCATGCCCGGCCTGCCGTACTCGCAGGACAAGAAGAAATTCAACGTCGATCCCAAGAGCGGCAACATCCACTCCGAGATGAACACGCCCGGCGTGCGCATGGCGTACGCCGCGCGGCTCTTCCTCAAGATGGTGCACGAGACGCGGAACCTCGGGCGGGTCGCCACCAAGCCGACGCAGGCGCAGGAGGACGCGATCAACGCCGGCATCTTCCGCTGGCTGCTGCAGGGAACCCAGTTCAAGCTCAAGCGCCAGTACACGGTGGACGCCTACGAGGAGCACCACGCCAACGTCGACGCGATCGTCGCGCTGCTGCCCAAGGACTTCAAGGCGGGCATGGAGAGCTGGGGCGGGGACGTCTACGAGCACATCTCCGACACCAACTTCGGCCTGCTCCTGCACGACATGATCCGCCAGCGCCCCTGCATCGTGTACGCCACGGATCTGGACGGCGACCGGCTCACCGATCTCATGGCCGACGCGCCCGACGTGCTGCGCGACTGGGGCCAGATCGTGCTCGACCGCGCCGGCGCCAAGGCCGACATGAAGAAGCTGTGGAAGGAGATGGGCTTCACCATGACCAACGGCAAGGACATGACCAGCGTCATGTACCGCGTCCACGGCGCGCCGATCTACGAGCAGACGCTCGGCTCGGCGGACGCCATGCTCCTGCGGCTGCTGAAGGGCGACGAGACCGAGGGCGGCACCAAGCAGCCCTACGACCCGCGCATCCACTTCGTGCTGATCAACGAAGCGTACAAGGCGGCCAATCCCGGCAACAAGAAGCTCGCCGACTGGCTCGACGCGCAGCTCGCCGCCTTCGACCGGATCTACAGCCCCGCCCGCCCTCGCTACATCGAGGGCTACAAGAAGCTCAAGGAAGCGATCCGCCCCTGGGGCAGCTGAAGCTCGAAGTATCATTGAGGGCGATGGCAAAACGCACGTCCAAAGCGGCGGTCAAGTCCAAACCCGCGCCGAAGTCCAAGCCCGGACGCAAATCCAAAGCCAAGGCCAAGGCGAAGCCCGAAGCCGCGTCGCCGGTCGACCCGAAAGCGACCGGCGCGAAGCCCGCCAAGCCGGCCGCGACCGTCTCCGCCGTCGAGATGGGGGCGCGGCAGCGGGAGATCTCGGTCTCCGAGTTCTTCACCAAGAACCGCCACCTGCTCGGCTTCGACAATCCGCGCAAGGCGCTCCTCACGTGCGTCAAGGAAGCCGTCGACAACGCGCTCGACGCGGCGGAGGAAGCCGGCATCCTGCCCGAGGTCCTGGTGAACGTGGAGGTGGCGGCGCCCGACGGAGCGCAGCCGCCGCCCGCGAGCCAGGCGACCCGCTTCCGCGTGACCGTCACCGACAACGGCCCGGGCATCGTCCGAGCGCAGATTCCGCCGATCTTCGCGAAGCTCCTCTACGGCTCGAAGTTCCACCGCCTGCGCATGAGCCGCGGCCAGCAGGGCATCGGCATCTCGGCGGCCGGGATGTACGCGCAGCTCACGACGGGAAAGCCCGTGCAGATCACCTCGCGCACCGGCGCGAGGGGCCCGGCGCACTACTTCGAATTGCAGATCGACACCAAGAAGAACGAGCCGAGGATCTTCGAGAACAAGAAGATCGACTGGGAGCACGAACGCGGGACGCAGGTGGCGCTGGAGATCGACGGGCGCTACCAGAAGGGGCGCGCGTCGGTGGACGAGTTTCTCGAGCAGGTGGCGATCGCCAATCCGCACGTGCGGCTGATCTACCGCACGCCCGAGGGCGAGACGAAGGAGTATGCGCGGACGATCGAGGAGCTGCCGCCCCAGCCGAAGGAGATCAAGCCGCATCCCTACGGCATCGA
Source organism: Burkholderiales bacterium (assembly GCA_035280025.1). Lineage (GTDB taxonomy): Bacteria > Pseudomonadota > Gammaproteobacteria > Burkholderiales > SG8-39 > VBDM01. The sequence continues at coordinate 2,343 of DATEGT010000165.1, forward strand.
GTTCGGCGTTCTCCTTCGCATGCTCCACGATACCAGGAGCCACTGGCTCTCCGGATTTCTCGCGAGCGAGTTCAGCCGGGTGTCCTCCGCCGTCGCACAGGAGATCTGCAAGACGGCGAAGCTCTCGCCCAACGCCAAGCCGCGCAGTCTTCGCGGGGCCGACGCCGAGGCGCTCTACAAGGCGATCCAGTCCACCCGGATCATGGCGCCGCCTTCGAACTGCATCTCGCCGATCGGCGAGAAGGCGATTCTCCACGGCCTCTACCAGCAGATCAAGGGCGACTTCTACACGGCGGTGAGCCGGCCGCCGGCGGTCTACCGCGGCAATCCTTTCATCATCGAGGCGGGCCTCGCGTTCGGCAAAGGCCCGGAGCAGGCGGCGCGGACGCCGGAAGCGCCCGCGGCGCCGCTCGCCGAAGGTGAGCAGCAGGACGATGACCGCGAGCTCGCGCGCGTCATCCGCTACGCCAACCGCGTCCCCCTGCTGTATCAGCAGTCCGCATGCGCCGCGTACAAGGCGGTGCTCGAGACCGGCTGGCGGAATTACGGCGTCGCGCAGTCGCGAGGTGCGCTGCCTGCCGGGCCGATGGTGGTGTTCGTCCACATGGCCTCGGTCTGGGTGCCGTTCACGAGCGAATCCAAGGAGGCGATCGCCGACTACGACGAGATCCGCAAGGAGATTCGCCTCGCGCTCCAGGAGTGCGGGCGCCGGCTCGGGGTGTTCCTGCGGCGGCGCGAGCACGCCAAGAGCGAATTCCGCCGGCGCAACATCTTCGAGCTGTACATCGAGGAGGTCGTCGAGGCCTGCGCGCGGCTGAAGGGCGGCAGGCTCGCCAAGGAGAAGCTCAAGGCCCAGCTGCAGAAGATCGCGCTCAAGCGCACGGGCGGGGCCAAGACCGACGAGATCCTGGGTCACGAAAGCGGTCCCGAAGGCCTGCCTCACTCGATCATCGTCACCCCCGAGGGGACCGAGGGCGAGGCGCCCGGCGCGCCGGACGTCCCCGAGGAGAGCAAAGGCGAGCCGGGAGAGCCTGCACCGGCGAAAGCGACGAGGAAAGCGAAGAAAAAGCCGAAGGCCGCCAAACGCAAGCGGACATGAGCTACTTCCCGGGGACGCCGATTGCGACGGGCCGTACCGCGGCGCCCGCGCTGCCTTTTTCGCGCTGCGGCAGGATCATCGTGCAGGAGGTCCACACCTTGTCGTTCGCGACTTCGTCGAGCTTCACGTTCTCGACATGGTGGATCCCCATCTGCGTCAGCATGTAGTGGTGCAGGGCGAACGGAAATCCGTCCGGCACGCCGGCGGCGGGACCGGCTTTCCCGGCGAGCATCCCTTCGGGCACGGCATCGATGAACGGCGTGTCGAGGCCGATGGCGACGATGCGCTTTTCGCCGAGATATTTCGCCGCGTCGTACGACAGGCCGGGCGCCTGGGTGTAGTAGAACTTTTCCGTGTCCGGGTCCTGCCAGTAGTCGCCCCACCCGGTGCGCACGTAGATCACGTCGCCGGGGAGGATGCCGCGCTTTGCGAGTCCCTGCGCCTTCAGCATCGCCTCGATGTGCTTCGCAGTGACGAGCTCGCCCGCTTTCATCGGCTGGCCTCCGCCGACCAGGGTTTTCGCGTCGAGAACCACGGCGCTGGTGATGATGGGCCGGATCATCTCGATGCCGAGCTTGAGCAGCGGCGAGTCGGGCGTGGGCCTCACGTCCTTCTGGGTGAAGCCGCCGTAATAGCGCACGTCGTCGGTGGGCAGCGGCGCCTTGCCGTCC
>DATEGT010000166.1:0-34202 GCA_035280025.1 Burkholderiales bacterium
TCGCGATCGACTCGGCCTCGTTCGGTTCTCCGTAGATTCCGGTCATTCCCATGCAACCCAGGCCCAGTGCCGGAACCTCGGGGCCGGTCCTTCCAAGCTTGCGCGTCTCCATGACTCTCCTTTGGGTTAACCTTGCTCGCCGAGCCAATCTCTTGGCCGCAGGAAATCGCGGTACAGCCTTCCTTCCTCGCTCGAGGGATCGGGTTTCCAGTCGTAGCGCCACTTCACGGCGGGCGGCAGCGACATGAGGATCGACTCGGCGCGCCCGCCCGACTGCAGGCCGAAGAGCGTTCCGCGATCATAGACGAGGTTGAATTCGACGTAGCGTCCGCGGCGGTAGGCCTGGAAATCCCGCTCGCGCTCCCCGAAAGGCAGGTCCCTGCGGCGCTCCAGGATCGGCAGGTAGGCCGGCAGGAAGTGATCGCCGACGCTCTTCGTCAATTCGAAGCAGCGCTCGAAGCCGCCGTCGTTCTGATCGTCGAAGAATATCCCGCCGACGCCGCGGGGCTCGTCGCGGTGCCTGAGATAGAAATACTCGTCGCACCAGCGCTTGAAGCGCGGATAGACCTCCGGCCCGAAGCCCGAGAGCGCCTGCCTGCACGTTCGGTGGAAATGCCGTGCGTCCTCCTCGAAGCCGTAGTAGGGCGTGAGATCCATTCCGCCGCCGAACCACCATATCGGCTCGCTCCCCGGCTTGGTGGCGGCGAGGAAGCGCACGTTCATGTGCACGGTGGGTACGTAGGGATTGCGCGGATGCAGCACCAGCGACACGCCCATCGCCTCGAATCCCCTTCCGGCGAGATCCGGTCGCGCCGCGCTCGCGGCCGCGGGCAGGCGCTCGCCCTGAACGCGGGAGTAGTTGACGCCGCCGCGCTCGAACAGGTTCCCGTCCTCGATGATCCGGGTCTGGCCGCCGCCGCCCTCGGCACGCTGCCAGCGATCCTGCCGGAAGCGCCGGCCGTCGAGCCGCTCGAGCTCGGTTCCGATGCGGTCCTGCAGGCCGAGGAGATAGTCGCTGACCGCGGGGGGATTCATCGTTTGGCGGAGACCGCGCGAAAGCCGATGTCGCGCCGGTATTGCATGCCGTCGAAGCGAATGCCGGCTGCCGCCTCGTAGGCGCGGCGCTGCGCCATCTTGATCGAATCGCCCAGCGCGGTCACGCACAGCACGCGCCCGCCGCTGGTCACCGTCGCTCCGTCCTCGATCGCCGTGCCCGAGTGAAACACCCGGAGGTCGTCTGCCGGCGCTGGAAGGCCGGTGATCACGTCGCCCTTTTTGGGCGAGTCGGGATAGTTCGCGGCGGCGATCACCACGCCGAGCGCTGCGCGGCGGTCCCATTCCGCCCTCAGCCGGTCGAGGCGCCCCTCCACGGCGCCTTCGATGAGCTCGAACAGGTCGCTCTTGAGGCGAAGCAGAATCGGCTGCGTCTCGGGATCGCCGAGCCGGCAGTTGAATTCCAGCACGCGCGCGCTGCCGCTGCCGGAGATCATCAGTCCGGCGTAGAGAAAGCCGCTGTAAGGGTGGCCTTCCTCGGCCATTCCCTTGAGCACCGGCTGGATCACCTCGCGCACGACGCGGGCGTGCAGCTCGGGCGTCACGACAGGCGCCGGCGAGTACGCGCCCATTCCGCCGGTATTCGGTCCCTGGTCGCCGTCCTTCAGGCGCTTGTGGTCCTGGCTGGTGGCGAGCGGAAGCACGTGCTCGCCGTCGGCGAGGACGATGAAGCTCGCCTCCTCCCCCTCGAGGAATTCCTCGATCACGACGCGGCTGCCGGCGGCCCCCATCGTCCTCTCGACGAGAATGCGGTCGATCGCGCGATGCGCCTCGTCCGCGCTCGCGGCGACGACGACGCCCTTGCCGGCCGCGAGCCCGTCGGCCTTGACGACGATCGGTGCGCCCCTCGCGTCGACGTATGCGTGCGCGGACCTGGCGTCGTCGAAGGCCGCGAAGGTCGCGGTCGGGATGCCGTGGCGCGTCATGAATTCCTTGGCGAATTCCTTCGAGCTTTCCAGCCGTGCGCACGCCTCGGTCGGGCCGAAGATCCTCAGGCCCTTGGTGCGGAATAGATCGACGATGCCTTCAGCGAGCGGCGCCTCGGGCCCGACGACCGTGAGATAGACGCCTTCGGCGAGCGCGAAATCGGCGAGCTTCTGGATTTCCGAGACCGGCAGATTCTCGAGGCCCTTCTCCCGCGCAGTGCCGCCGTTTCCGGGGGCGACGAAGACCTTCTGGACGCGGGGGCTCCGGGCGAGACGCCAGGCGATCGCGTGCTCTCTGCCGCCCGAGCCGATGACGAGCAGCTTCATCAGTGCCGGAAATGCCGCACGCCCGTGAATACCATGGCGATTCCGAGCTCGTCGGCGGCCGCGATCACCTCGCCGTCGCGCATGCTGCCTCCAGGCTGGATCACGGCTTTCGCGCCGGCGCGCGCGATCACGTCGATCCCGTCGCGAAACGGGAAGAAGGCGTCCGAGGCGACCACCGAGCCGTCGAGCGACAGCCCGGCTTCCCTGGCCTTGAAATCCGCGACGCGGGCCGCGTCGACGCGGCTCATCTGACCCGCGCCGATCCCGAGCGTGCGACCGTCCTTGCAGAAGACGATGGCGTTGGATTTGACGTACTTCGCAACGCGCCAGGCAAAGAGCAGGTCCCCGACCTGAGCCGGGGAAGGCTTCGCACTCGTGACGGTGCTCAGGCTCGAAGCCTGCAACGCGTGATTGTCGGGCGTCTGGACCAGGAGCCCTCCGCTGACGCGCTTCAGATCGTAGGCTTGCGCGGTGCGCGCCGGCGCGACCGACAGCACGCGCACGTTCGGCTTGGCGGCGAGGACTCTCAGCGCTCCGGCGTCGAACTCGGGGGCGATGAGGACTTCGACGAAAGGCTTGGAGACCACCTCTGCGGTCGCGGCGTCCAGTCCGCGGTTGAAGGCGACCACGCCGCCGAATGCGGAAGTCGGGTCGGTGGCGAAAGCGCGATCGTACGCTTCGAGAGCGGAGACCCCGATGGCGGCGCCGCAGGGATTCGCGTGCTTGACGATCACGCAGGCGGGTTCGTCGAAGGCCATCGCGCACTCCCAGGCCGTATCCGCGTCCGCGATGTTGTTGAAGGACAGATCCTTGCCCTGCAGCTGGACGCGGCCGGCCAGGCCGCCCTTCGCCGGACCGGCGTCGCGATAGAACGCCGCGGCCTGGTGCGGGTTTTCGCCGTAGCGCAGGTCCTGCAGCTTCTCGAATTGAAGCGCGAGGCTTTCCGGAAAGGCGCTGCGCCTGCCGTCCGGGGCGAGGGCGCCGAGGTAGTTGCCGATCGCCGCGTCGTAGGCCGCGCTGTGCGCGAACGCCTTCCGCGCGAGGAAGAAGCGCGTGCTCTCGCTCAGGGCCCCGCCGTTCTCGCCCATCTCGGCGAGCAGCTTCGGATAGTCCGAGGGATCGGTCACCACGGCTACTCCGGCGTAATTTTTCGCCGCGGCCCGCAGCATGCTCGGACCGCCGATGTCGATGTTCTCCACCGCTTCTGCGAGAGTTGCCTCCGGGTTCGCCACCGTCTCGGCGAACGGATAGAGGTTGACGACGACCAGATCGATGGGATCGATGTTCGCGGCACGGATCGCGGCCATGTGGTCTTTCGAGTCGCGCCGGGCGAGGATGCCGGCGTGAATTCGGGGATGCAGGGTCTTCACCCTTCCGTCGAGCATTTCGGGAAACCCGGTGTGCTCCGCAACCTCGGTGACGGCGGCGCCGCGCGCGGCTAGGAATTTCGCCGTGCCGCCGGTCGACAGAATCTTGATCTTGAATCGGGCCAGTCCGCCCGCGAAATCGGCGAGACCGGCCTTGTCGGAAACGCTGATCAGCGCCGTCCGGATGGGAATCACATTCTTATTTTATGCGACTGTATCTTCTTTCGCAGCGTGTTGCGGTTGATGCCGAGCATCTCGGCGGCCACCGATTGATTGCCCGCGGCGCGATCCAGAACGATCTCGAGCATGGGGCGCTCGACGTTCTTGAGCACCATGTCGTAGATCGCGCGCGGCTTTGCGCCGTCGAGATCCTTGAAGTACCGCTCCAGAGAGCGGCGGACGCAGTCAGCGATCTCGCTCGTTTGCTTCATGCCGCCAGCTCGGGCTCGTAGCGCAGGCGCGGATCTTCGCTCCCGACCTGCCCGAAGAAACCGTGGACCGCAGCGAGCTGCTCCTCGCAGCTCTCCAGCTGGTTCATTCGGTGCCGGAAGCTCGCCGAGCCGGCGAGCCCCTTCGTGTACCAGGAGATGTGTTTGCGCGCGACCTTGACGCCTCTTTCGCTGCCGTAGAAAGAGTAGAGGTCGTGAAGGTGCGCGATCAGCACCGAGTGGATTTCGGCGACCAGCGGGGGAGGAAGGCTCTCGCCCGTGGACAGAAAGTGCCCGATCTCGCGGAAGATCCAGGGGCGCCCCTGGGCGGCGCGGCCGATCATTACGCCGTCCGCGCCGGTGTACTCGAGCACGTGCCGGGCCTCTTCCGGCGTGTTGATGTCGCCGTTCGCCACCACGGGCAGGCGCGTCGCCTGCTTCACCTCGCGAATCGTGTCGTACTCGGCGCGGCCCGAGAACCCGCAGGCACGAGTGCGGCCGTGAAGGGACAGCAGTTGCACGCCGCTCTCCTCGGCGATCTTAGCAACCGTGAGGGCATTCTTGTTGGCCGTGTCCCAGCCGGTGCGGAACTTGAGCGTCACCGGTACGTCGACCGCGCTCACGACGGACTCGAGGATCTGCCCGACGAGGGGTTCGTCCTTGAGCAGGGCGGAGCCGGCCATGGTGTTGCAGACCTTCTTCGCCGGGCAACCCATGTTGATGTCGATGATCTGCGCGCCCTGCTCGACGTTGTAGCGTGCGGCATCGGCCATCATGACCGGATCGGCTCCGGCGATCTGCACCGAGATAGGCTCGACTTCGCCGTCGTGATTGGCGCGGCGTCGCGTCTTCTCGCTGCCCCAGAGCAGCGAGTTCGACGCGACCATCTCGGAGACGGCGAGGCCCGCGCCGAATTGCTTGCACAGCTGTCGGAAAGGGCGGTCCGTGACGCCGGCCATCGGGGCAACAAACAGATTATTTCGCAGCGTGTGCGAACCGATTCGCATCGACGTTCACGGAAATTTTTCGAGGGAGCGCAATTCTATACCTAAACGCCGGCGCCGAGGGAAGCCTTTCGCGCGCTGCGCGCGACGAAAAACTCAAGGCAGCGCGCGCGCCCCGAAGATCATGCGGCGGACGAGAAAATTACGCGCAGGCGGCAATACGTCGAGCATCGCGAGCCCGGCCCCGCGCGCCAGAGCGAGCGGCGGCAGCGAGTTCGAGAATACTCTCACCAGGAAATCGGTGAATCCGATTCCGGCGTAGCGATCGAGCCGGCGGCTGCGTTCGTAGGAAGCGAGAAAGCGCGGCGTTCCGACTTGCTCTTGCGAGGCGTCAAGCAACATCCGAGCCAATTCCCATGCGTCGCGCAAGCCGAGATTGAATCCCTGGCCTGCGACCGGATGCAAGGCCTGCGCCGCGTTGCCGACCGCGAGAACTCGCGGCGAAGGCCGGACGGCGCTGCGACGCAGAGCTAGCGGAAAGCTCGCCCGCGGTCCGCTGGCGCGGAATTCTCCTAGCCGTCCGCCGAAAGCCCGGCGCAGGCGCGCCAGAAACTGGGCTTCCGGGAGCTTGCAAAGATCCCCGGCGGTCCCCGGACTCACGCTCCATACCAGAGCATTCCGGTCCCGGAACGGGAGCAATGCGAGAGGCCCTTCGGCGGTGAAGCGCTCCCACGCGGTGCCCGCGGGGGCCCGCTCGGCCAGGACCTCGGCGACGACGGCGCGCTGCCGGTAGTCGACGACGTGGTCGGCGGCGCGATTCGATCCGCCGTCCGCGAGCACGAGCAGCCGCGCCCGCAAGCGCGCCTCGCCTTTGCCTACGGACAAGCGCAGCACCACCTCGTCTTCCGCGTGATCCCATCCGGAGAGGCTTCCGGAGACTGCCGGAGTGCGGGCCGCGAGCCGAGCCAGCAGCTCGGAGTACGCGGCGACGTAGCCGAGCGCCGGCAGGCCGTAGTCCGTGCAGCGCATCACCGTCCGTCCGAACCCCTGCTGGGAGACGTGGATGGTCTGAATGGGCGTGCACGCGAGCGCCCGCCACGCGCTCAGGCGTTCCAGGATCAGGCGGCTCCCGTGGGAAAGGGCGATCGGGCGGTCCGCGGACCCGCTTTCGTCTGTGATTCGTGCGAACGAAACCTCGCTCCCGGACAACGCAAGCGCCAGCGCGGAGCCGACCGGGCCCCCGCCGGCGATCGCCACGTCGACTTTCGGCGGCTCAGCCGCGTCCAACGAGCGCCTCGATGTCGCGAACCGATTTCGGCGCCGCGGCCGTCAGCACTTCGCATCCCGCTGCGGTCACCGCGACATCGTCCTCGATGCGCACGCCGATGTTCCAGAACCGCTCCGGCACGTTCTGGTCCGGTCGTATGTAGCACCCCGGCTCCACGGTCAGCGTCATCCCGGGCTCCAGACGTCGCCATTCGCCGCCCGGCTTGTACTCGCCCGCGTCGTGCACGTCCAGGCCCAGCCAGTGTCCTGTGCGGTGCATGTAGAAGCGCCGATAGTCCTCGGTCTCGATCACTTCTTCGACCGTTCCGCGACACAGGCCGAGGTCGACGAATCCGCGGGCCAGCGTTTTCACCGCCGCATTGTGGGGTTCGTCCCAGCGCTTGCCGGCCTCGACGGCGGCGATCGCCGCCGCCTGGGCCGCGAGCACCAGCTCGTACACGTCCTTCTGCGGCCCGCCGAACTTGCCGTTGACCGGAAAAGTGCGGGTGAGGTCCGAGGCGTATCCGTCCAGCTCGCAGCCCGCATCGACCAGCAGGAGGTCGCCGTCGGCGAGCCGCGCGCTGTTCTCCCGATAGTGCAGGACGCAGGCGTTGGCGCCTCCCGCCACGATCGGAGTGTAGGCGGGGTATTGCGACCCGCGGCGGCGAAATTCGTAGAGAAGCTCGGCTTCGATCTCGTATTCGCTTCGTCCCGGCCGAGTGGCGCGCATCGCGCGCTCGTGCGCGGCCGCCGAAATCGCCGCAGCGCGGCGCATCACCGCGAGCTCGCCGTCGTCCTTGACGAGGCGCATCTCGTCGAGCGCGATGCGAAGATCGCGGATCTCCGCGGGTGCGGACACGCCGGCGCGCGACTGCGCGCGCACCTCGTTCAGCCATCCCATGATGCGCGTGTCCCACTCCGCGTCGGCGCCCGGCGCGTAGTGCAGCACGGGCTGGTTGGCCAGCAGCTTGGGCAAATGCTCGTCGAGGGCCTCGATCGGAAATGCCTCGTCAACGCCGAGCGCAGCCTTCGCGCCGTCGGGGCCGGCTCGCAGGCCGTCCCACAGCTCGCGCGCCGGGTCGCGCTTTCGGCAGAAGAGGATCGAGTTGGGCTCCGCGCCCGCGACGAGCACGAGCAAAGCCTCGGGCTCGGCGAATCCGCTGAGATAATAGAAGTAGCTGTCGAAGCGATACAGATACTCGCTGTCGCGGTTGCGCAGGCGCGCCGGAGCGGTCGGGATGAGCGCCACGCCCCGGCCCATCCGCAGCTGCAAGGCCTGGCGGCGCTCGGCGCAGCGTGACAGCGTGCTTGCCGTGTCCATTGGCGAATTGTCGTCCGCTTCGGAGCAGCGATCAAGCAGGCTCGTTGAGCTCGGCGAGCCGTTGCGGCGTGCCGACGTCGTGCCACTCGCCGAGATGCAATTCACCCGACACCAGTCCGCGCGCCATCGCCGCGCGCAGCAGCGGGGCAAGCTGCCCTTTCGAGCCGGCGCTGACGCCGGCGAACAGATCCGGCCGGTACAGGCCGATGCCGCTGAAGGTGCATTTCGGCTCTTCCTTGTCGCCCACCTGCGAGCCCCGCAGGGAGAAGTCCCCTTGCGGGTGGTGAGGGGGGTTCGGGACCAGGACGAGGTGCGCGAGCTTCGGGCCCAGCGCGCGCCTCACGAGGCCGGGAAAATCGAAATCGCAGAAAATGTCGCTGTTGACGGCGAGAAACGCCGCATCGCCGAGCAGCGGAAGCGCCTTGGCGATGCCACCCGCGGTCTCAAGCGCTTCGGCCTCGGGAGAATAGCGGATCGCCACGCCGAAGCGCCGACCGTCGCCGAGCGCCGCCTCGATCATGTGACCCAGGTGCGCGTGATTGATGACGATTCCCCGAACGCCTGCCCGCGCGAGCGCTTCGATGATCCAGGCGATCAGCGGCTTTCCGCGCACCTCGAGCAGGCATTTGGGAATGGAATCCGACAGCGGCTTCATGCGCTCGCCCCGCCCTGCGGCAAGAATCATCGCCTTCATCGGAGTCAGAACGTATAGCCGAAGCGCTTTGCCGTCGCGTCGAGCTCGTCGAGCACCCGCACGAGCGGCGAAAGGTCGCGGTAGCGCTCGCAGATGCGGCGCAGATAGCCCATCACCCGCGGCTGATCTTTCAGGTATCCGTTCTTGCCGTCCCTGAAAGACAGCCGAGCGAAGATCCCGAGCACCTTCAGCTGCCGCTGAGCGCCCATCCACTCGAAATCGCGGTAGAAGTCGGCGAAGTCTGCGGCGACAGGAAGGCTCGCCTTCCGTGCCCTCTCCCAGTACCGGACCGTCCAATCGATGATGCGCTCCTCTTCCCAGGCGACGTAGGCGTCGCGCAACAGGGAAACCAGGTCGTAGGTGATCGGGCCGTACACGGCGTCCTGGAAGTCGAGAATGCCGGGGCAGGGTTCGCACACCATGAGGTTGCGCGAATGGTAGTCGCGGTGCACGAAGACTCGCGGCTGGGCGAGGTTGTTGGCGAGGATCGTGGAAAACGCATTTTCGAGGTTTTCGATCTGCGCGGGCGGGAGGTCTCGCCCCAGCTGCCGCGACACGTACCATTCGGGGAACAGGCGAAGCTCCTTTTCGAGCAGCACGCGATCGTAGTCGGGCAGCGCTCCGGGACGACTTGCCCCCTGAATCCGGACGAGCGCGTCGAGGGCGTGCCCGTAGAGCACGCCGGCGCTGCGCGCATCGAGCGCGCTCAGATAGGTCGTATCGCCGAGATCCGAGAGCAACAGGAACCCCTGCGCCAGGTCCTGCGCGTGGATCGCCGGAACGTGCACGCCGGCCTCGGAAAAGATCCGCGCCACCCTTACGAACGGCTCGCAGCTTTCCTTGTCGGGCGGGGCGTCCATCGCGATGAGCGAGGTGCGGGAGCTCCCTCCTCGGACGCGGAAGTAGCGCCGGAAACTTGCGTCGTCGGAGGCGGGATCGATGCTCAACCCCCCGCCCAGCGTCGCGTTCAGCCATCGCCGCAGTTGCTCAGCGCGGTCCAAAACTCCTCCGGAAACAAAGGATTGCCTTCACCACTGATTTATGCGATTTTAACACTCACTCCCGCTGCCCAATCGTCATCCCTCGCGCGATATGTCCTTTATTCCTGCCCGCTTCTCGGCGCTGGCAATCGCGTTGCTGTGCTCGGCTTCGGCGTGGAGCCAGGGCCAGGGACTGCAGCTGCCGCGCCAGCAGCGGGTGAAACCGGACCCGAACGCGCCGATCACGCTGGAAGCGGACCGCATCGAAGGCGTCACCGGCAAAGGGACGAGCGCGCAGGGCAACGCGACCCTGAGGCGCGGCGACCTGTCGATCAGAGCGGATTCGCTCAGCTATTCCGAGGAAAGCGACGAGGTCGAGGCGAAGGGCGACGTTCGTCTCGAACGCGGCGCCGATAGGTTACGCGGTCCCAATCTCAGGTACTCGCTGAAAGACGCGACTGGGATGATCGAGAAACCGGAGTTTTCGCTCGCTCCGCGGCCCAGGGGCAATCAGGCGCCCGTTGCGGCGCGCGGACAGGCGGAGAGCGTGGAGTTTCTGGGGGAGGACAGATACCGGGTCAGGAACGGGCGCTTCACCTCCTGCAAGCCGGGCGACGACGGCTGGTACGTCCGCGCGAACGAGCTGGATCTCGACTTCACGCGTCAGGTGGGCACGGCGCACGGAGGGAGCGTGTACTTCGAAGGCGTGCCCGTCATTTACGCGCCGTCGATCAGTTTCTCGCTCAACAACGAGCGCAAATCGGGTTTCCTTCCGCTTCAGACCACGATCTCCGGCAAGAGCGGAATCGAGGTGGGCGTTCCTTACTACTTGAACCTGGCTCCCAACTACGACGCGACCCTGACGCCGCGCTATCTGCAGAAGCGCGGCACGCAGCTCGTCGAGCAGGCGCGCTACATGGAAAAGAACTACATCGCACAGCTCGACGCCGAGCAGCTTCCCAACGACCGGACTCTGGACGAAGGGCGCTCGTTGATCAGCTTCATCGGAAGCTACAACCGCGACAGCAAGCTCCTCGGCAACCTCAACCTCAACAAGGTATCCGACGACAATTACTTCCGCGACCTGTCGACCCGCATCAACCTCACTTCCCAGACCACGCTGCCCCGCGAGGGCTCCGTGACCTACAACGGGACCTGGTGGGGCTCGGGCAGCTACTCGACGACGGCCCGCGTCCAGACGTTCCAGGTGCTGCAGGACCCGGAGGCTCCGATCACGGCTCCCTACGGCCGCACCCCTCAGCTCACTCTGACGACCCTGCGCCAGGACATCGGAGGGTTCGATTTCAGGTCGGCCGAGGAATTCGTCTATTTCAGCCACCCTACGCTGGTGACTGCAAAGCGCACGAGCATTTTTCCGAGCCTGAGCCTTCCCGTGATCGCGCCGCAGTACTTCATCACGCCGAGAGTGGCCTACAGCGCAGCCTACTATTCGCTCGATCAGAACACGGCGCCCGCGACGACGACGCGGCCGGGACCGTCGCCGGCCAACGGCGGCGAGCCCGTGCCGCGCACGATCGGCCGCGCCCTGCCCATCTACAGCCTGGACAGCGGCCTCATCTACGAGAAGGAAACGCAGGCCTTCGGCCAGACGGTTACGCAAACGCTGGAGCCCAGGCTCTTCTACGTGTATATCCCGTTTCGCGACCAGAGACAGATCCCGCTGTTCGACACGGCGATCGCGGACTTCAACTACGCGCAGATTTTTTCCGAGAACATGTTCTCGGGGAACGATCGCATCAACGACGCGAACCAACTCACCGCCGCCGTGACCTCGCGCCTGCTGCTCCCCTCGAGCGGCCAGGAGGTAATGCGAGGGACGTTCGGCCAGCGCTACTACTTCAAGGACCAGCAGGTGACTCTCAATCCGACGGACACCCCGCGAACCTACAACGCGTCGAATCTCCTGGCCGCGCTGTCGGGGCGCCTGTCTTCGGCCTGGTCGATCGACGCCGGCACCGAATACGATCAGCGCGATTTTCGCACCGAGCGCCTGACCCTCGCGGCGCGGTATCGGCCCGAGGGCTTGAGGACGCTCAACCTGAGCTACCGCTACCTCAGCGGGGACATCACCCAAACCGGGCCCACCAAGCAGATAGACGTGTCGGCGCAGTGGCCGCTCTTCGGCCGCTGGTACGGAGTCGGACGCTTCAACTACTCCCTCCAGGACAGCAAGATCATCGAGACCATCGGCGGGTTCGAATACGCGGCGGGCTGCTGGACCACGCGCATCGTCCTGCAGAAGTTCGCGCTCACGGCCGGAACGACGAGCTCGAGCCTGTTCTTTCAGCTCGAGCTGAACGGCTTTTCGCGACTGGGGTCCAATCCGCTCGAAGCGCTCAGGCGCAACGTCCCCGGCTATCAGCGGATCAACGCTCCCTCCGCCGACGGCAAGCCGGACGAGCCCTTTGACCTCTACAATTGAACATCCGATGAGACTTGTCCTGACCCTGATCGTGATGGTCGCGTGCGCTCCGGCGCTCGCCCAGGGCGCGCGCCCGGACCAGGCCGCCCGGGGCGGCGTCGATCTTCTCGACCGCATCGTCGCCATCGTCAACAAGGAAGTGATCACGCAGTTCGAGCTGAACGAGCGCATCGAACGGGTGCAGAAGGAACTGCAGCGCCGCGGAGGGGCTGGCATCGATCGCGCCGAGATCGAGCACCAGGTCCTCGACCGCCTCATCGTGGAGAAGGTGCAGCTCCAGCATGCCCGGGACACCGGCATGCGCGTCGACGACCTCGAGCTGGATCGGACCGTCAACCGGGTCGCCGAGAACAACAAGCTCTCGCTAACGGAATTCAGACAGCGGCTCGAGAGCGATTCCGTCCCCTTCGACAAGTTTCGGGAGGAGCTGCGCAACGAGATTCTGCTGAGCCGGCTGCGCGACCGCGAAGTCACGAGCAAGCTTACGGTCAGCGAAGGCGAGATCGACAATTTTCTCGAGGACCAGAAGGAAAAGAAGGAGATCGGAACGGAATTCAACATCGCGCACATCCTGGTCCGGGTGCCGGAGCAGGCGACGCCGGCACAACTCGACGCCAGGCGCGCACGCGCTGAAGAGGTGGTCAAGCGCCTGAGGGACGGGGCCGACTTCAGCCAGGTCGCGGCGACCTACTCCGACGCGCCGGACGCGCTCCAGGGAGGAGCCATGGGCTGGCGCACCGAGCAGCGGTTGCCGGAACTGTTCGTCTCCGCTCTGGCGAAGCTCAAGCCGGGGGACGTGAGCGGAGCGTTCCGCAGCCCCGCCGGCTTCCACATCATCAAGCTCCTGGAGGAGCGGGGAGCGGGCGCCCCTCTCCTCGTGGAGCAGGCGCATGTGCGCCACATTCTCGTGCGCACCAACGACCTGGTTTCGGAGGACGAAGCCAAGCGGAAGCTGATCGCGCTGCGCGAGCGCATCGTCAACGGCGTGAACTTCGCCGAGCTCGCCCGCCTGAACTCGGACGACGGGTCGGCGTCGCGTGGCGGCGACCTGGGGTGGATCTATCCGGGGGACACCGTGCCCGAGTTCGAGCGGGCGTTCGCCGAGCTGAAGATCGGGGAAGTGAGCCAGCCCGTGAAGACCCCGTTCGGCTGGCATCTCATCCAGGTGCTCGAGCGGCGCACCGCGGACATGTCGTCGGACCGCAAGCGGGTCGAAGCGCGCAAGGCCCTGCTCGACAGGAAAGGCGACGAGGCCTACCAGGAGTGGCTGCGCCAGCTCCGCGATCGCGCCTACGTCGAGGTGCGGCTGGACGAGCGGTGAGCGCGCGCTCGGAATCCCCGGTGATGCGCCGGCCGGCCGTGCCCTCCGCCGCCGGCCGGGTCGCGCCCGTCGCGGTGACCTCCGGAGAACCCGCGGGCATCGGCCCGGAGATCTCGCTGGCACTGGCGAACAGCCCCGTCGCGGCCCGCGTGGTCGTGCTCGGGGACCGGGAGATGCTCGAGGCACGCTCCCGGCAGGTGGGCGCCCGGGTGCGCCTGCGCGATCCCGGCTCGCCGGCGGAACCGGGATCGATCGCTTGCCTGCATCTCCCTCTGTCGCAGCCCTCTCGCGCCGGCTCGCTCGACCGCCGCAACGCGCCTTACGTCGTTTCCCTCATCGACCGGGCGATCGCGGGCTGCAAGACGGGCGAATTCGCGGCCATGGTTACCGCTCCGGTGCACAAGGGCGTCATCAACGACGGCGGCATAGCGTTCGTCGGTCATACGGAGTATCTCGCCGAGCATACCGGCACGGCTCACGTGGTAATGATGCTCGCGGGCGGGGGCCTGCGCGTCGCGCTCGCCACGACCCACCTTGCGCTGAAGGACGTGTCGCGCGAGCTCACCCGCGAGAGGCTGGAGCGCACGCTGCGGGTTCTACACGCAGAGCTCGAAGGCCGCTTTCGCATCGCGGCGCCGCGGATCCTGGTCGCGGCGCTCAATCCTCACGCCGGCGAAGGCGGATACTTCGGCCGCGAGGAATCGGAGGTCATCGAGCCGGTCCTCGCAAAGTTGCGCGCCGAGGGCATGCGGCTTTCCGGGCCTTTGCCTGCGGACACGCTCTTCGTTCCGGATCGCCTCGCCCGCGCCGACTGCGCGCTCGCGATGTACCACGACCAGGGTCTGCCCGTGCTCAAGTACGCGAGCTTCGGAAGGGGCGTGAACATCACTCTCGGGCTGCCGATCATCCGCACGTCTGTCGACCACGGAACGGCGGTCGACATTGCCGGAACCGGCCGGGCACGGGCCGACAGCCTGGTCGAGGCCGTCGAAGCCGCGATGGAAATGGCGCGGGCCGGGACGGGCCGGGAACGCTAGGTCCCGTGGCGACGCGCCGGCACGTTCCGCGCAAAAGATTCGGCCAGCACTTTCTCGTCGATGCGGCGATCGTGGAGCGCATCGTCGGCGCGATCGATCCGGGGCGAAGCGATCATGTCGTCGAGATCGGCCCGGGTCTGGGAGCGCTGACCGTACCCCTGCTCGCGCGGCTGGACCACCTGCACGTCATCGAGATCGATCGGGATCTGAGCGAGCGCCTGCGCGAGAGGCATCCCGCGGACCGGCTGACCGTGCACCAGGCCGACGCGCTCGAGTTCGATTTCGCTGCGCTGCCCGCGCCCCTGAGGGTCGCAGGCAATCTGCCCTACAACATCTCGACCCCGCTCCTGTTCCATGCCGCCGCCGCGGCGAGCCGGTGCACGGATCTGCACTTCATGCTTCAGCAGGAGGTGGTCGATCGGATGGTGGCCGAGCCTTCGGCGTCCGAGTACGGGCGGCTGTCGGTGATGCTCCAGTACCGGTTCCGCGTCGAGCAGCTTTTCGAAGTGCCGCCGCGGGCGTTCCGGCCGGAGCCCAAGGTTCGCTCCGCTCTGGTGCGGCTCGTTCCGCGGTCCGCAGACGAGCTCGACGCCCGGAGCGAATCCGGCTTGTCCCGCGTGGTCGCCCGGGCATTCTCGATGCGCCGAAAGACGCTGAGAAATACGCTCGCCGGCGTGATGTCCGGAAGCGAGCTCGAGCAAATCGGCATCGACCCTGGCAAACGGGCGCAGGAGCTTCCGGTTGCGGCCTTTGTCACGATCGCCAATCGGCTCGCGGACTCCGGAACTGGACCCCGCCGACGGGCGCTGGCAAAATAGTGTATAGATACACGTATGAATAGCAGAGCTTTGTCAGGGGATGACCATGGGGCTTCTTGACGACCTGAAAAAACAGGCGGACCTGGTAAAGACCCAGCAGATTCATCAGCAGAGTCTGCAGGGAGACAAGCTCAAGCTTGTCGAAGACAAGATGAAACAGACGTTCCAGTACGTGCACGAGCTGCTCAAGCAGCTCGGCATCGTCAAGCCGACCAGTCCCCTGGTCTATTCGATTCCCGGCGTGACCGATTTCCGGAATCTGGTGTTCGCGGAATCGTTCATCGATTACCGGAAAAAGAAGATCAACGACAAGGAGTACTTCGACACGGTCCACTTCTTCATCAAGTGGGCGGGTCCGGACGTTTACACCACCGAGAAGGACATGCCTCCGGCGATGCAACGCATCCGCGAGGCGCTCTGGCTCAGCAAGGTCAAGTTCATCGAGGAAGAGAAGAAGAACGCCAAGGGATTCGTCGTCGGCGCCAAGTTCATCGTGCCCGCGTCGATCCTGACCGACATCATCTTCAAGGCCGACCACGAGCAGGGCAGGCTGCACTTCCAGACCACGCACATGTTCGGCCTCGGCGTGGAGTACCTCTCCGTGCCCGCGGCGGACATCACCGACGCGATGCTGGACGATCTTGCCAAGGCGCTGATCGGCCAGCAGAGCGACATCCGCAAATACCGGGTGGCCGGCACCCCGGGAATGTTCCGCTAGACCGGGACCGTACGCCGCGACCGGAGCCGCCGCCGGTCTACTTCCGCTGTATCAGCTCGATCTTGTAAGCGTCGGGATCCTCGACGAAAGCGATCACGGTCGTACCGTGCTTCATCGGCCCGGCCTCGCGAGTGACCTTCCCGCCTCGCCGCTTCACCTCTTCGCAGGCCTTGTAGGCGTCGTCGACCGCGATCGCAACGTGGCCGTACGCGGTTCCCAGCTCGTATTTGTCCACGCCCCAGTTGTAAGTCAGCTCCAGGACGGCGGTGTCGGCCTCCTCGCCGTAACCGACGAAGGCGAGGGTGAACTTGCCGTCGGGATAGTCGTTCTTCCGCAGCAGCCGCATGCCGAGAACCTCCGTGTAGAAGCACAGCGACCGGTCGAGGTCGCCCACACGAAGCATTGTGTGCAGGATTCGCATCGGTTCTCTCCTATTCAGGCCCGGGGGCACAGGGCGAGCATGCGCCCCTCGATCCATCTCTCGACTGCCGCGTTCAGCGATTCGGGTGTATGGGCGCCGGAGTCGATCGGCGCGCCGATCTCTACCGTTACTTTCCCGGGTCGCTTGATGAAGGCCTTCCGGCCCCAGAGCAGCCCGGCGTTGTGGGCGACCGGCACGACGGGGACGCGGCAGTGCACGGCGAGCCAGGCGCCTCCCGGGTGGTACTTCCCCTTGCTCCCGGGCGGCACCCGGGTTCCTTCGGGGAAGATGGCGATCCAGAACCCTTGCGCAAGCCGCTTGCAGCCCAGCTCGGCCATGCGCTTGAGCGCGCGGACGCCGCTCGAGCGGTCGATGGCGATCGGGCTCGCGAGCGCGAGCCCCCACCCGAAGAATGGAATCCACAGCAGCTCGCGCTTGAGTACCAGCACCTGGGGCGGGAAGATCACCTGGAAGGCAAGCGTTTCCCACGCCGATTGGTGCTTGGAGAGGATCACGGCGGGCCTGGTCGGCAGGTTCTCCGCGCCGATGACCTCGTAGTCGATGCCGAGCACGTGCTTTGCGAGCCAGATCGTGACGCGCGACCAGCCGGAAATGACGCGGTAGCGCGCAAGACGCGGCAAGGGGAAGGTGGCGAGCGCGAGGATCGAGTAGGGCGGCGTGATCAGGATCTGCGCCAGGGCGAAAGCGACCGAGCGCAGAGCGATCATTGGCACAGGGCCTGCGCCACCGCGGCGAGATCGGCGTAGACCGTGGTCGCGGCCGGCAGATTCCCGTCGGCGCGCGTTTTCCGGCCCTTCCCGGTGAGCACCAGGATCGGCTGCCCTCCGACCGCCGCCGCGGCCTGCAGGTCGCGCAGGCTGTCTCCCACGCAAGGCGTTTCCTCAAGGGACGCGTTGAACCGCTCGGCGATCGCGTGGAACATCCCGGGGTTGGGTTTGCGGCAGGGTGACTGGGATTCGTCCGTGTCGGGGCAGTAGAACACCGCCTCGATGCGCCCGCCCGCCTGGTTCACGGCGCGGTGCATCTTCGCGTGGATTGCGTTCAAGGTCGCCATGTCCAGCAGGCCGCGTCCGACGCCAGACTGATTCGTCGCCACCACCACCCGCCAGCCGTCCTGCGCGAGCCGGGCGATCGCGTCCAGGCTCCCGGGAAGGGGACGCCATTCATCGGGATGCTTGATGAACTTGTCGCTGTCGTAGTTGATGACGCCGTCGCGGTCGAGGATGACGAGCTTCATTTTTCGACGGCGAGCTTGGAAATGTCGGCGACCTGGTTCATGAGGCCGTCCAGTCTGCGGAGGAGCGCGTGGCGGTTAGCACGAACGCGAGTGTCCTCAGCGTTAACCAGAACATCGTCAAAAAATTTGTCCACCGCACCACGCATGGTCGCCATGATCCGGAGCGCGCCAGTAAAGTCGCGTCGAAGCATGCTCGCCTTGGTCTGGGGCTCTGCCTTCTGCATCGAGTCAAACAAGGCCTTCTCCGCCGGCTCCGCCAAAAGGGCTTCGTTCAGCTCTCCGTGCGTTGCGTCTGATTTTCGAAGAATGTTTCGAATCCGTTTGTTCGCCGAAGCGAGGCTCTCGGCTTCGGGCAGCCGCTGGAAGGCCTGCACAGCGTTGACGCGTGCGTTCACCTCGATCAGATTGGGCTTCTGACTGAGGACGGCCTCGACTGCCTTCTTGTCAAAGACGGTCGCCAGGTTGTTCCAGCAGCGTTCCAATATGAATTCGTGTACCTGGTCGACAGTCGTGGAGGAGAGCTTGTTTGCGGGGAACAACGTTGCAGCGTATTTCACGAAATCCCGCACATCCGGAATGCTCTGATTAACGAGCCCACTCGCAGCGCCGATCAACTCGAATGTACTGATCACGCCGAGTGCTGCACGGCGCAGCCCGAAGGGATCCTTTTCTCCCGTTGGCAACTCTCCGATGCCGAACAATCCGACGAGCGTATGGATACGGTCGGCAAGATACAGCGACGCGCTGACAAGATGCTCCGGAGTGGACTCGTCGAGCTTCAATCGATATTGATCTCGGATGGCATCGATCACCGGTTGGGGTTCGCGATCATGTTCGGCGTAGTACCCTCCCATGATTCCTTGGAGCTCAGGGAATTCGCCGACCATCCCTGTGAGCAAGTCGGCCTTCGACAACCACGCAGCACGCTCCGCGAGCGCCGGGTCTGCGCCGACGTCGCGCGCGATCTTCCCCGCGAGCAGCTGGATGCGCTCCACGCGCTCGAGTTGGCTTCCCAGCTTGTTGTGGTAGACGACGTTCGCAAGCTGCGGGACACGCGTTTCGAGCCGGACCTTGCGGTCCCGGTTGAAGAAAAAGCGCGCATCTTCGAGCCTGGGACGCACAACCTTCTCGTTGCCGTCCACGATTGCGCTTGGGTCCTTGACGCGCATGTTGGAAACCACCAGGAACTTCGGTAGCAGCTTTCCGTTCTTGGCAAACAGAGGAAAGTATTTCTGGTTTTGCCGCATGGTGAGTATCAAGCACTCCTGCGGCACCTCGAGGAACGACTCCTCGAACCCGCATACGTATACAGCCGGGAGCTCGACCAAAGCCGTCACCTCCTCGAGGAGGTCGCGGTACTCGCCGAGGGAGCCATTGTGTTTGCCCGCTTCAACATGCAAGAAATCCTCGATCGCTAACTTGCGGTGCCCGAAGTCGGCGATGACGCTGTGCGCGCTCATCGTCTCTTGGTAAGCGTCGGCTTGTCTGACCACGATTTCGCCGTCGTCCATGAAACGATGGCCGCGAGTGCGATTTCCTGACTGCAAACCAAGAACTGTCCCCGGTACAACTTTCTTGCCGTGCAGCATTACCAGGCTGTGCACCGGACGGACGAACTGGGCATCGCTTGCGCCCCAGCGCATCATTTTTGGAATCGGTAGCGCGCGCAGAGCATCTTCGACTTTGCCGGCGAGAATATCGGCGAGTGCCACGCTCGCGGTACGCACGCGCGCGACGTAGATTTCGCCTTTCGGGCCCCGCGCTTTCTTCAGCGCCTCGACGGCGACGCCGTTCTTTTTGGCGAAGCCGGCGACGGCCTGAGGCGCTGCGTTCACGGGCGGCCCTTGGACTTCGCGCTCGCTCTCAGCCGAACGCTCATTCACATTCCCGATCAGCACTGCGAGGCGTCGCGGGGTTGCGAATAGAGAGCAGGCGGCCGGCTGCGGCAGGAAACGGTCTTTCTCCAAATCATGAGCGAGCTTCGCGGCGAACGCTTCTGAGAGCGAGCGCAGCGATTTCGGCGGCAGTTCTTCGCTGAGAAGCTCCACCAGCAGTGGAGCGCCGCTCATTTCGCCACCATCGGAAAACCAAGCCGCTCGCGGGACTCGTAGTAGGCCTTTGCGACGAGCTTCGCCAGGTCGCGTACCCTGCCGATGTACGCTTGGCGCTCGGTCACCGAGATGGCGCCGCGCGCATCCAGCAGGTTGAAGGTGTGCGAGCACTTCAGCACCATCTCATAGCCCGGGAGCGGAAGCCCGGCCTCGATCAGCCGCTTCGCCTGGGATTCGTAGTCCGCGAACTGGCGGAGCAGCCACGCAGGATCGCTCGCCTCGAAGTTGTACTTGGATTGCTCGACTTCGTTCTGGTGGTAGACGTCGCCGTAGCTGATGCCGGGCGTCCAGACGAGGTCGTAGACGTTTTCCTTTCCCTGCAGGTACATCGCGAGGCGCTCGAGGCCGTAGGTGATCTCGCCCAGCACGGGCTTGCAGTCGAGTCCGCCCACCTGCTGGAAGTAGGTGAACTGCGTGATCTCCATGCCGTCGAGCCACACCTCCCAGCCCAGCCCCCAGGCGCCGAGCGTGGGGGATTCCCAGTCGTCCTCGACGAAGCGCACGTCGTGCTGCTTGAGGTCGAAGCCCAGGACGCGCAGCGATTCGAGGTAGAGATCCTGGATGTCGTCGGGCGAGGGCTTCAGCACGACCTGGTACTGGTAGTAGTGCTGCAGCCGGTTGGGATTGTCGCCGTAGCGGCCGTCCTTCGGGCGCCGCGACGGCTGCACGTACGCCGCGCGCCAGGGCTCGGGGCCGATCGCCCGCAGAAAAGTCGCCGTATGGAACGTCCCGGCGCCCATCTCCATGTCGTAAGGCTGCAGCAGCGCGCAGCCTTTGCCGCCCCAGTAGCTCTGCAGCTCGAGGATCAGTTGCTGAAAGGTGAGCATGGGCGCGAGGATTTTACCGGCTTTCCTCGGGTGCACGTAAGGCGCGGCGCCTTCGGAATGCGATCGCGGCGACCAGCGCGAGGCAGATCGCCACGATCGGCCCGTTGCTCCATCTGACGTAGGGCGTGGCTCCCGCGTAGCCCTGCGCCTCGCCCGAGAGGACGCCTTCGGTGAACTGCGCCAGCCGGGCGACGACTTTGCCGCGCGGGTCGACGATCGCGGTCATCCCCGTGTTGGTCGCGCGCAGCATGTAGCGCCCGGTCTCGATCGCGCGCATCCGCGAAATCTGCAGATGCTGCGCGGGTGCGAGCGAGTCGCCGAACCAGGCGACGTTGGAGGCGTTCACGAGCAGCGTCGCCTCCGGGAGCTGGCGGATGATCTCCTCGCCGAACGCGTCTTCCCAGCAGATGTCCGGCGCAATCCGCTGGCCGGCGAGCGCCAGCGGCTCGGGATCGTCCCTGCCCAGGGAGAAATCCGACATGGGGATCGCGACCGTCTTCACGATCCAGTGAAATCCGAAGGGCACGAACTCGCCGAAGGGCACGAGGTGCGCCTTGTCGTAGCGCTGCGCCGGAGAAGCGCCTACGCTGATGACGCTGTTGAAATAGCGCCCGTCGGGATCGCGGATCGGGACGCCGATGAGAACGTCCGCGCCGCGCCGGGCGGCGTTCTGCGCGATGTCCCTCAGATAGCCCGGGTCCACCGCGTCCAGGAACCGCGGAATGGCGGTTTCGGGAAGCACGATGAGCCGCGCGTCGCTCGATTCGATCATCCGCCTGTAGGTCGCCAGCGTCGAGGCGTACCGGCCGGCCTGGAACTTGAGATCCTGCGAGATGTTTCCCTGGAGGAGCGCGACCCGCAGGGGCGAGCCTCGGGGCGAAGTCCAGTCGACCCGCGTGAGGGATTCCCCCGCACCGAAAGCGATCACCAGCGCCGCGGCGCCGGCCAGGCGCCTGCGCGCGGTCCCCGTGAGGACGAGGAAGAGCAGGCCCGCGGAGAGCGCGGCCGCGAAGGACACGCCGTACACCCCGGCCACGGGAGCCAGACCCGAAAGGGGCGAGTCGACCTGGCTGTACCCCAGCGCGAGCCACGGCACACCGGTGAACATCCAGCCGCGCCACCACTCGAACAGTGTCCAAAGCGCGGGAAACGCGAGCGCTGCCGAGGCCCAGTGGTCCGTCTGCAGCCTGGCGGAGCACCAGGCGGCGCCCGCCGGATAGAGAGAGAGGATCGCGCAGTACAGGACGGTGCCGATCGCCGCGAGCGGCGCCGGCATGGCCCCAAAGTCGTGCAGGCTGATGTAGACCCACGACGCACCCACGCCGAACAGCCCTGCGCCGAACGCGAATCCCTCGAAGAACGCGGCGCGCGGCGTCGCGCCGCGCCACAGCAGCAGCAAGAAGCACAGGGTCGCGACCGGCAGCGGGAAGACCGACATCGGAGCGAAGCCCGCGACGGTCAGCGCTCCCGCCGCGGCGGCCGCCGCGAGCCGGGCGGTCTGCGACTTCAGGAAGGCGTTCAAGCTTTGGCCGGCGCCCGGTGCACCTGGAGGACGTGCAGCCTGCGGCTGTCGGCGCGAAGCACCTGGACGCGAAGGCCGTCGATGGTGATCGATTCCCCGCGCCGCGGAAGCCGCCCGAAACGGTGCAGGACCAGCCCGCCCACGGTATCGAAGTCCGCGTCGGAGTAGGCCGTCCCGAAAGCCCGGTTGAAGTCGGCGATCTCGGTCTGGGCCTTGACGCGATAGAGATCACCCCGCTCGCGCACGATATTGTCCTCGGAATCGTCGAAATCGTATTCGTCCTCGATGTCGCCGACGATCTGCTCGAGCACGTCCTCGATCGTCACCAGGCCGGCGACGCCGCCGTATTCGTCCACGACGATCGCCATGTGATTGCGGTTCGCGCGGAACTCGCGCAGCAGCACGTTGAGCCGCTTGGACTCGGGCACGAACACCGCCGGCCTGAGCATGTGGCGCACGTTGAACTCCTCGTCGCCCGCGTAGTAGCGCAGCAGGTCCTTGGCGAGCAGCACGCCGATGACGTCGTCGCGGTTCTTGTCGACCACCGGGAAGCGCGAGTGCGCGGTGGCGATGACGTGGGGGATGAACTTGTCCGGCGTCTCGCCGACATCGATCATGTCCATCTGCGCGCGCGGAACCATGATGTCGCGCACCTGCATTTCCGAGACCTGAAGGGCGCCTTCGATCATCGACAGGGCGTCGCCGTCGAGCAGATTGTGCTCGAACGCCGAGTGGAGCAGCTTGACCAGCTGCTCGCGGTCCTCCGGGGCGCGCATCACCAGAGCCGACAGGCGTTCGAGCAGCGAGGGTTTGTTGGTTTCGTCCATGCGTTAAGACTGCGCTTCCCGGTATTGCGAAGTCAGTCGGGGGTAGCGTAGGGGTCAGGATAACCGAGTTTCGCCAGGAGCCTCTTTTCGAGCGCTTCCATCCGCGCGGCTTCGCGCCGCCTCGTGTGATCGAACCCCTGAAGGTGCAGCAGGGCGTGGACCGTCATGTGCGCGTAGTGGGATTCCAGCGCCTTGCCCTGATCGCGCGCTTCGCGCGCGATCACCGGCGCGCAGAGGACCACATCGCCGCGCACCACTCCCCCGGACCGCCCGTAGGGGAAGCTCAGTACGTTGGTCGCATGCGTCTCGCCGCGGTAGCGGGAGTTCAGTCGCCGGCCCTCGGCGGTCCCCACGACCCTCACGGTGATCTCGCCGGAGCCTTTGAGCGCCGCGCCCGCCCAGCGGCGGATCTGGTTTTCTCGTGGCGCCCCGGGGGAGCGCGCGCCGAGCTGAAAGTGCAGCTTCAGCTGCCGCCGGCGGCGACGCGGCGCCCGCCTACTCGTTCCCGTGGCGCTCGTAGGCATCGACGATCAGCTGCACGAGCGGGTGCCGTACGACGTCGTCGCTCTTGAAGGAGCTGAACGCTATGCCTCGCACGTCCGCGAGGATTCTCTGCGCCGCGATCATGCCGCTCTTCTGTCCGCGCGCGAGATCGATCTGCGTGATATCTCCGGTGACGACCGCCTTGGAACCGAAGCCGATGCGGGTAAGGAACATCTTCATCTGCTCGGGCGTCGTGTTCTGCGCCTCGTCGAGGATCACGAAGGAGTGATTGAGCGTGCGCCCGCGCATGTACGCGAGCGGCGCGAGCTCGATCGCGCCGCGCTCGAAGAGCTTGCCGGTCCTGTCGAAGCCGAGCAGGTCGTAGAGTGCGTCGTACAGCGGGCGCAGGTAGGGATCGACCTTCTGCGCGAGGTCCCCGGGAAGGAATCCGAGGCGCTCGCCCGCCTCGACCGCGGGCCTCACGAGGACCATGCGCTTGACCGCATCGCGCTCGAGCGCGTCGACGGCGCAGGCCACGGCGAGGTAGGTCTTGCCCGTCCCCGCCGGGCCGATCGCGAAAGTGATGTCGTGCTCCAGGATGTTCTGGATGTACTCGCGCTGGCGCGGGGTGCGCCCGTGGAGGTCGGTCCTGCGCGTGAGAAGGGGCGTGTCGCCCTTGGCGCTTCCCCCGCGCGCGCGGACTTCGATCAGGCCCAGCTGGATGTCGTCGACCGTCAGGCCGCGCTTCGCTTCCCCGTAGAATTTCTGCAGGACTTCGGCTGCGCGGGCGGCCTGCGCGCCGCGCACGGTGAAGCGCTCCCCGCGGCGCGCGATCTTCACGTCGAGAGCCGTCTCGATCTGCCGCAGGTTTTCGTCCAGCGTGCCGCACAGGTTGGCGAGGCGCTGGTTGTCTAGCGGGCTGAGGACGAGTTCCAGTGGGCGGGGCTTCAAGGAGCTAGACCGCAGCGCGGATCTCGCCGCGCAGCGTGTGGGTCAATGCCGCGGTGATGTTCACGTCGAGGAAGCGGCCGACGAGCCCCGGCGCGCCGCCGAAATTCACCGTGCGCCTGTTCGCCGTGCGTCCGGAAAGCTCGGCGGGGTTGCGGCGCGAGGGTCCTTCCACGAGCACCCGCTGTAGCGATCCGACCATGCGCTCGCTGATGCGGCGTGCCTGCGAATCGACCTTCTCCTGCACGCGGGACAGACGCTCCAGCTTGACCGCTTCCGGAGTGTCGTCGGGGAGCTCCGCGGCGGGCGTTCCCGGGCGGCGGCTGTAGACGAAGGAATACGAATCGTCGAATTCGACCTCGTCCATGAGCCGCAGGGTCGCCTCGAAGTCGCGCTCGGTCTCACCGGGAAATCCCACGATGAAATCCGAGGAGATGCTGATCCCGGGCCGGGCAGCGCGAAGGCGGCGGATGATGCTCTTGTATTCGAGCGCGGTATAGCCGCGCTTCATCGCGGCGAGCGTGCGGTCCGAGCCGGACTGCACCGGCAGGTGCACGTGGGAGGCGAGCTTGTCGATCCGGGCGTGCGCGTCTATCAGCCTCTGCGTGAACTCCTTGGGGTGCGAGGTGGTATAGCGGATCCGCCCGATGCCGGGAAGCTCCGCAAGGTACTCGAGCAGCAGCGCGAAATCCGCGACCTCGCCGTCCGAGATTCGCCCCCGATAGGCGTTCACGTTCTGGCCGAGCAGGGTCACTTCCTTGACGCCCTGCGCAGCGAGGTCGGCGACCTCGGTGAGCACGTCTTCGAAGGGACGCGATACCTCCTCGCCTCGCGTGTAGGGCACCACGCAGAAACTGCAGTACTTGCTGCAGCCTTCCATGATCGAGACGAAGGCGCTCGGCCCGTCGACGCGGGCCGGCGGGAGGGCGTCGAATTTTTCGACTTCCGGGAAGCGGATGTCCACCTGGGGGCTCCCCGAGCTGCGGCGCGCGTCGATCATCTGCGGCAGCCGGTGCAGGGTCTGCGGGCCGAACACGAGGTCGACGTAGGGAGCGCGCTCGACGATCGCGGCGCCTTCCTGGCTCGCGACGCAGCCGCCGACGCCGATCAAGAGCCCGGGCCGCGCCTTCTTGAGGGATTTCACGCGCCCGAGATCGTGAAACACCCTCTCCTGCGCCCTCTCGCGCACCGAGCAGGTGTTGAACAGAATCAGGTCCGCGTCCTCGGCACGGTCGGTGGTCTCGAATCCCCGGGCGGCCCGCAGCAGGTCCGCCATCTTTGCCGAGTCGTACTCGTTCATCTGGCAGCCGAAAGTCCGAATGAAGACCTTCTTCGTCAAGCTAGCCGCCCCCGGTCGCGGGCTTCGGCACGGCGAGCTCGCCGGGCGTGAGCAGCCACACCCGGAAGATCTGCCCGCCGCTGTTCAGCACGTAGTCGGCCCAGGCGCCCTGCCGCGGAATCGCCGTCGGGACGATGATCAGATTCTGCTGGTTGCGAATCTGCGCGCCCGCGGCGAGCTGGAACACGCTGCTGTCGACGGCCACCGCCATTTCTCCGAGATGACGAATGACGCCGCGGTGCGAATCCGCAGGGATGGGCGGCGTCCGCAGCTGCGCAAAGGCCGATCCCGCCAGCAGGGCCGGCAGGAGAACGAGGTACGCGGCTGGGCGAGTGACCATGGATCTGCGGCCGGAAGAAAAATGGTGGCGAATCAGGGACTCGAACCCCGGACCTGCGGATTATGATTCCGTCGCTCTAACCAGCTGAGCTAATTCGCCACGAAACCGGAAATTATCCTTTTCGCGTTAGATACTTGTCAAGAAAGAATGCGTGCCCGAGTACAATCCGGACGTGGACTTCGATATCGTCATCGTAGGCGGAGGCTTGGCGGGCGCGAGCCTGGCCGCGGTGCTCGCCGATTCCGGGAGGAGAGTGGCGCTGGTCGAGCGCAAGGCGCCGCCTGCGCCGCTCGACCTCTGGGACTCGCGGGTCTACACGCTCACCCCGGCCAGCATCGCTTTTCTGGAACGGATCGGGGCGTGGCAAGGCGTGCCGCGCGAGCGCGTCACGCCGATCCACGACATGCGGATTTTCGGCGACGACGCGGGCTCGCGCCTCGAGTTCTCGGCGTACGCCTCGGGCCTGCGCGAGCTGGGCGCGACCGTGGAGTCCGGACGGCTGCACCATGCACTGTGGCAGGTGCTCGAGCGCCAGAGAAATCTCTCGCTCCTCTGCCCGAGAGCGCCGTCGACCTTGCGCCGCTTCGAGCGTCACGTCGAGATCGGCCTCGACGGCGACGCGCCGGCCACGGCGAAGCTGGCCGTGGGAGCCGACGGCGGCGACTCCTGGGTGCGGCACGCCGCAGGCATCGACGCTCGCACCGAAAGCTACCGGCAGCTCGGCGTGGTCGCCAACTTCGCCTGCACCCGTGCCCATCGGGGCGTCGCCTACCAGTGGTTTCTGCCTGACGGCGTTCTCGCATTCCTGCCCCTCCCGCAGCAACGCGTGTCGATCGTGTGGTCGACTTCCGACGAACGCGCGCGCGAGCTCCTCCGCCTTCCGCCCGAGCAGTTGCGCGCGCGCGTGGGCGAGGCGAGCCGCGGCGCGCTGGGCGAGCTGCGGCAGATCACCCCGCCCGCCGCGTTTCCCCTGAGCCGCACGAGCGTGCGGCGGATAGCGCGGGACCGGGTCGCGCTCGTCGGGGATTCGGCCCACGTCGTGCACCCGCTTGCCGGGCAGGGGATCAACCTCGGCCTGGGTGACGCTCACTGCCTTGCGGACGTGCTCGCCGGCGCGGCCGATCCGGGGGACCGCATGGTGCTGCGGCGTTTTGAGCGCTCGCGCGCCGAAGATATACTGGCCCTGCAGTGGGTGACGCACTGGCTCTTCGGCCTGTTCCGCGCGAACCACGCCGCAATCAGACGGATCCGAAACCTGGGGTTGAACCTCACCGACGCCAATCCGGTCATAAAGACTCTCCTCGCCAGGCGTGCAAGCGCCGTGGGCGGAGGATTACGCCAACGGGAAATACCATGATTCTGCGGCTGCTGGTTCTGATTTTCGCGACGACGATCGCCGGGCTTGCGCTGGCCGACGAAGCCTCGGTCAAGCGCGGCGTGGAGGCCCGCTTCGACGGGGTCAAGGTGGAGAGCGTGACGCGGACTCCGTACCCCGGCCTCTACGAGATCGTGGTCGGAGACTCGATCTTCTACACCGACGACAAGGTGAGCTTTTTCTTCAGGGGCGATTTGATCGACGCGCGCAGCCAGAGAAATCTGACCGAGGAGCGCCAGCAGAAGCTCTCGGCGATCCGGTTCGAGGACCTGCCGCTTGAGCTCGCGATCAAGCAGGTGCGGGGCAACGGCAAGCGTGTCGTCGCGATTTTCTCCGATCCGTTCTGCCCCTATTGCAGGAGCCTCGACCGCGCGCTGCTGCGCGAGGACGACATCACGATCTATACGTTCCTCTTTCCGATTCTGCGGGCGGAATCGCCCGACAAGGCGCGCACGATCTGGTGCGCGCCCGACCGCGCCAAGGCGTACTACGACTTCATGCTGAACGGCCGCGAGCCTGCGGCGACGGCGGGGTGCAGCGCGCCGGTGGAGAAATGGCTGGCCCTGGGGCACAAGGTCGGCGTCCGGGCCACGCCCACCAGCTTTGCGGTGAGCGGGCAGCGGATCATGGGGGCCCGGCCCGAAGAGCTGATCAAGGCGATCGCAGAGAGCGCCAAGTAGCGCTCGCGGCGCGCGGGGAAATCTCAGGGAGTCGCGGGGCCGCCCGGGGCGGGCTTCATCCCCTTCGGCAGGAGCACCCACATCCGTCCCTGCTGCCGCATCCTGCCGGCCAGCGCGCCGGCTTCGGCTCCCGACCCCCAGAAAAAATCGGCGCGCACGGGGTTGCGTATTGCTCCGCCGGCATCCTGGGCGAGCGTCAGGCGGGTGAGCGGCGTCGTGGTCGCCGGAAAGGTGGTGGCGAGGAATACCGGCGCGCCCAGCGGGACGTAGCGCGTATCGACGGCGATCGAGCGTCCCGCCAGAAGGGGCACGCCGAACGCGCCCACGGGGCCGCTCGCCGGATCCGCGAGCGGCAATTCGCGGAAGAACACGAAGCTCGGGTTCTGATCGAGGACGTCCTCCACGCGACGCGGATTGGCGGCCGCCCAGGCTTTGATCGATTGCATCGAGGCCTCGCCCAGCTTGAGCTCGCCGCGATCCACGAGAAAGCGGCCGATCGACTGGAAGGGGTGCCCGTTCTGGTCCGCGTAGCCGACGCGCAGAGTCTCGCCGTTCCGGAGCAACACCCGTCCCGAGCCCTGCACCTGGAGGAAGAACGCCTCGACCGGGTCGTCGACCCAGAGGATTTCCTTTCCGGCCACAGGTGCCGCGCCGCGGGCGATCTCCGCACGCGAGTAGTACGGCACGACGCGCTTGCCATCGACGCGTCCGCGCAGCCGCATTCCGCGCAGTTCGGGGTTGGTTGCCGACAAGTCGATGGTGAGCAGGTCGTCGGGCGGCCCGTACAGCGGGTACACGAAGGGAGCGAGCTTGGTGCGGCTGCCGTGCAGAACCGGCTCGTAGTACCCGGTGACCAGCCCGTCGAGCACGCCGTCCGGATTGGCCAGCCGCCACGGGGTGAACTGCTCCTCCAGGAAGCGCCGCGCCTCGTCGTCGGTGGGCGAACGCAGCTCCGTGGCCTTCGAGCAGACTCCGCGCCAGGCCTCGCGCCAGCGCAGGGCTTGGCACGACGCGAGCAACGCCGGCCAGGCGGCCGACTGCTCGCCGTTCTTCCAACCGGTGACCGCGGCGAAGTCCACCGCTTCGAGCGGATTGACGCGCTGCGCTGCCGCGGGCGGCGTTGGGCACATCGGACACGCCGGGCAGCCGGCGAGCGCGCTGCAGTCTCCCGCCGGCTGACCCGTCGGACCGAGTTGGCTCGCGCAGCCGGCGGTCAGCAGCGCTGCGAACCAGACGAGACGGCGTAGCTGATTTATCATCGCTTGAGGATTTTGAGAGGGTACGGCGAAATGAGTTCCGGCTTGTGGATCATCCTGCTCGAAGCGGCCGTGGCGCTCGCCCTGTTCCTCGCGCTCGTGTGGTGGACGCTACCGAAGAAACCGAAGCAGGAAACACGGGACGCTCGCAAGGATTCTTCGCCGCTCCGCTAGTGCAGCACCCGGGGCATCGAGAGCGTGAACTCCGGGATCTGCGCGTCGAAATGCGTGCCGTCCTCGGCCACCATCTGGTAGCTGCCCTTCATGGTTCCGACCGGGGTGGCAATCGCCGTGCCGCTGGTGTACTCGAAACTTTCACCGGGCTTGATCAGCGGTTGCGCCCCCACCACGCCCAGGCCGCGCACCTCCTGCACCTGGTTGCGCCCGTCGGTGATGATCCAGTGGCGCGAGACGAGCTGCGCCGGAATGCTGCCCTCGTTGCGGATCGTCATGGTGTAGGCGAAGACGAAACGGCTGTTCTCTTCGTCGGACTGCTCGGGAACGTATTGCGTCTGCGAAGAGACGGCGACGTCGTATTTCTTTCCCGCGACCATGAGGCCATTCCACACGATTTCGCGCGGCCTGACAAGGGCGATCCCTCGGCGTTTCATGCGGCGCCGGGCGATTCCAAGTAGAATTTCCGCCGATGCCTGCGCGCACATTCCGGATCGCCCCGAGCATCCTGTCGGCGAATTTCGCGCGGCTCGGCGACGAGATCGCCGCAGTTGCCGACGCGGGCGCCGACATGATCCACTTCGACGTGATGGACAACCATTATGTCCCGAATCTCACCGTCGGCCCTCTGGTGTGCGAGGCGATACGCCCGCTTACGCGCAGCACGATAGACGTCCACCTGATGGTCAGGCCGGTCGACCGGATCGTTCCGGATTTCGCGCGCGCCGGGGCCAACATCATCAGCTTTCACCCGGAAGCGAGCGAGCATGTCGACCGCACCGTGGGGTTGATACACGACTCGGGCTGCAAGGCGGGACTTGTCCTGAATCCGGCGACGCCGCTTTCCTGCCTCGATCACATACTGCACAAGCTCGACCTGGTTCTGATCATGTCGGTGAACCCGGGATTCGGCGGGCAGCAGTTCATCCCGCACACCCTGGACAAGCTGCGCGACGCTCGCAGGAGAATCGACGCGGCGGGACGAGAGATCCTGCTCGAGGTGGACGGCGGCGTGAACGCCGGAAACATCGCGGATATCGCGCGCGCCGGGGCCGATACCTTCGTTGCCGGGTCGGCGATCTTCGGCTCGAAGGACTACCGGTCCGCCATCGGGCGGATGCGCGAGGCGCTATCCGCCATCTAGGCCGATGTCGGTGAGCCGCAACGCTCCGTGTCCCTGCGGGAGCGGCAGAAAGTACAAGCATTGCCACGGCGCGGCTCGGCCGCCGAGATCGGCGCCCGGTGAGAAGGGATCGTTGCTCGACCGGGCGCGGGAGCTCCTTCGGAAAGGATACCTGGCCGAGGCCGAGATGCTCTGCCTGGAGGCGCTCGAGCGATCGCCGCGCAATGCGGACGCCATGAATCTGCTGGGGGTGCTGCGCGCGCAGCGCGGCGACCAGGCCTCGGCGCTGGAGTGGCTGGGAAGGGCCGTTGCCATCGATCCGCAAAACGCATCGTATCGTCTCAATTTCGGCAAGGTCCTGCTCCAGCTCAAGCGGGTGCGCGAAGCGTGCGAGTCGCTGGAGCGGGCGATCGCGCTGGATCCCCGGAAGGCCGACGCGCACAACGAGCTGGGTCTGGCGCGCGCGGAGGCCGGCCTTCCGGAGGCGGCCGAAGCGGCGTTCCGCAAGGCCCTTTCGCTGCGGCCGGATTACTGGGAGGCGCACAACAATCTGGGCGTGTTCCTGCAGCGGGCGGGCAGAGCCGAAGAGGCCGTAGCGAGCCTGCGCAAGACGCTCGAGCTCGAACCGCGATCGCCGGAGGTGCTGACGAACCTGGGCATGGCGCTGCGCGCATGGGGGCTCGCGGAGGAGGCCGTCCGGTCGTACCGTGACTCGCTCGCGCTCAGGCCCGGGGACCCGGGAACGCTCATCAATCTCGGCAACGCCCTGGCCGATCTATCCCGCAACGAAGAGGCGATCGACTGCTTCCGGGCCGTGTTGGCGTCGGCGCCGAATCATGCTGTCGCGCACTACAACTGGGGCTCGGTCCAATCGCTCTGCGGGCGGCCCGGCGACGCCGCGAAACGATTCCGCGCGGCCCTGGCCGCCGAGCCGCGTTTTGCCGAAGCCGAGTGCGGTCTCGCTTCGGCGTTGCGCGACGCGGGAGACATTCAGGAATCCATCGCCGCCTGCAGGCGGGCGCTCGAGCTCGACCCCGGCCACGTCGACGTGCACTCGCAATTGCTGTTCTCGCTTCTGCACTCTTCCTCGGTGACGCCGCTTCAGGTATTCGACGAGCACCGCGAATGGGCGAGGAGGCACGCCGCGAGCGTTTCCCCGATCTCGCCCGGACACTCGAACCCGCGCGTCCCGGAGCGGCGCCTGCGCATCGGGTACGTGTCGGGGGATTTCCGGCGCCACTCGGTCGCGCAATTCTTCGAGCCGGTGCTCGACCGTCACGATCGCGCCGGCTTCGAGATCTTTTGCTACTACAACGCTCCTCAAGCGGATGCGACGACCGAGCGCCTGCGCCGCCGCGCCGACGGCTGGCGCGACATCGCGCCTCTCGGCGACGACGCGGCGGCCGAGCGCATCTGCGCCGACCGGATCGACGTTCTCGTGGACCTGAGCGGGCACACGCGATTCAGCCGGCTGCTCATGTTCGCGCGCAGGCCGGTTCCGGTGCAGATGACTTGGCTGGGATACGCCGAAACTACGGGGCTCACCGCCATCGGATATCGCATCACCGACGAGATTGCGGATCCTCCGGAGAGCCTCGCTTCCGAGACGCTGCTCCGCCTTCCGCAGGGGTTCCTCAGCTATCGGCCTCCGGTCGAAGCACCGCCGGTGGAGGCACCGCCCTCCACCGGCGGCGGCTACGTGACCTTCGGGAGCTTCAGCAATCTGGGGAAGCTGGGGCCCGACGTGATCGAGCTGTGGGGACGGATCCTCGCGGCGGTACCCGGGTCCCGTTTGCTGGTGAAGGCGCTCTCGCTGGCCGATCCGGAGACGAAGGCCTTCACCGAGCAGAGGCTCCTCGCGCACGGTGTCGCACCGGGCCGATTCGATTGTGCGCCCGGGACGAGCGGACTCGCCGAGCATCTCGCCGCGTACCATCGGGTCGACATCGCGCTCGACCCGTTCCCGTACAACGGAACCACGACGACCTGCGAAGCGTTGTGGATGGGCGTACCCGTGGTCACGCTGGCGGGGACCCGCCACGCAGGGCGGGTCGGCGCGAGCCTGCTTGCGCGGCTCGGCATGGAAGACATGATCGCCGACAGCCCAGAGACCTATATGGACAAGGCTGTCGCCCTGGCGCGCGACCCGGCGCGGCTTGCCGCGCTGCGGGCGGGAATGCGCGATCGAATCGCGGCGTCGCCGCTGATGGACGCGGGAAGGTTTACCCGCGACCTGGAACAGGCTTATCGTTGGGCGTGGCGGCGCTGGTGCGAGAATCCGGACGCGGCCATCGGGAAATGAACGCACTGCTCGAACGAATTCGGCGCATCGTGGGTCCCTCCGGCTTGATCCCGGCGGGCGAGGCCGCGCCCTATGCGACCGATTGGCGCAAGCGCTACACCGGCCTCCCGCTGGCCGTCGTGAAGCCGGCGACGACGGGGGAAGTCGCGCAGGTGGTGAGCGCCTGCGCCGATGCGCGCGCGGCGATCGTTCCCCAGGGCGGGAACACCGGGCTATGCGGCGCGGCGACGCCGGACTCGAGCGGCTCGCAGATCGTGCTGAACCTCTCGCGCATGAACCGCATCCGGGAGATCGATCCGCACAACAACACCATGACGGTGGAAGCGGGCTGCGTCCTCGCCAGCCTGCAGAAGGCCGCCGAGGAGAACGGGCGCCTGTTTCCGCTCAGCCTCGCTTCGGAGGGAAGCTGCGAAATCGGCGGCAACCTGTCGACGAACGCCGGCGGCACTGCCGTGCTGCGCTACGGCAACACCCGCGATCTGGTCCTGGGCCTCGAGGTCGTCCTGCCGTCGGGCGAGATCTGGGACGGCTTGCGCGGCCTGCGCAAGGACAACACGGGCTACGACCTCAAGCAACTGTTCGTGGGAGCCGAGGGAACGCTGGGGGTGATTACTGCGGCGGTAGTGAAGCTCTTTCCTCTCCCCAGGTCCCGCGCAACCGCGGTTGCGGCCGTCGAGGACCCGGAACACGCGCTCGATCTGCTGAAGCGGACTCTCGAGTCGTGCGGCGAGCGTCTCACGGGCTTCGAGCTGTTCTCCGATCTGTGCCTCTCGCTGGTGCTCAAGCACTTCGGAGACGCGACCGCGCCGTTCCCGCGTCGCTTTCCCTACTACGTGCTTGTGGAGCTCTCCGATACTCGCGCGGGCGATGCGGTCGCAAGGATGGCGGAAGATACCCTGGGCGCGGCTCTGGAGGGAGGAGCCATCCTCGATGCCGCAATCGCCCAGAGCGACACCCAGGCCCGGGCCTTCTGGAAGCTCAGGGAGTTCATTTCGGAAGCACAGGCCCACGAAGGTCCGAACATCAAGCACGACGTTTCGATCCCGATATCCCAGATCCCCGCATTCATCCGGGCGACCGACGCCGAAGTGCTGCGCGCCCATCCCGGGGCGCGCATGGTGACCTTCGGTCATGTCGGCGACGGCAACCTCCACTACAACGTTTCCGGGCCCGACGGGGTCGCACCGGACGTCTTCTCGAAGCAGACCGGGGCGATCAATCGCATCGTGCACGACAGCGTCGGGTGCTTCCGGGGCTCGATAAGCGCCGAGCACGGCCTGGGACAGTCGAAGCGGGAGGAGATCCGCAGGTACAAATCTCCC
The DNA here is from genome assembly GCA_035280025.1 of Burkholderiales bacterium. Classification (GTDB taxonomy): domain Bacteria; phylum Pseudomonadota; class Gammaproteobacteria; order Burkholderiales; family SG8-39; genus VBDM01. Next base: position 33,952 of record DATEGT010000166.1, read on the forward strand.
CTCGAGCTGGACCTCATGCGCAGGATCAAGAGCGCGCTCGATCCCCACGGCATCATGAACCCGGGCAAGGTTCTGTGACGCGCTGTGGACAAGCCGCGCGCCCCTGTTATAGAGTAGCCGCTCTTCAGAAGCCGCAAACCTCGATCGTGCTCTTCGACAACGCTGGAACTCGGGTGCAATGGCGCTGGCGCTGGTGGCGCAGCTAGCCGGCAGTCGTTCGCGCGCCGCAGATGAACGCGGCGCGAACCCGC
>DATEGT010000167.1:0-4945 GCA_035280025.1 Burkholderiales bacterium
CTCGGCAAGCTGGGCGCGCCGGCGCTCGCGCGCGGCACCGCCGCGTCGTGCCGCGTCGGCGACGATGTCGTCGTCGCCGGGCACGGCGGCCGCAAGCACGCGCTCAAGGCCAAGCTCATCGCCAAGCGCGAATTCGCCGGCTACTGGGAGTACGTGCTCGACGAGGCGCTTTTCACCGCGCCGGCGCATCCGCACTGGAGCGGCGCGGCGCTGATCAGCGGGGAAGGGCGCCTGCTCGGCATAGGATCCCTGATGGTCCAGGAGGAAATGGCGGGCCGGAACGTGCAGGGCAACATGATGGTGCCCGTCGACCTGCTCGAACCTATCCTCGAGGACATGCTCAAGCTCGGCCGCGCGAAGCGGGCCGCGCGCCCCTGGCTCGGACTGTACGCCACGGAGGTGAAGGGACATGTCGTCGTCTCCGGCCTCGCGGGCGGCGGCCCGGCCGAGCGCGCGGGCGTGCAAGTCGGCGACATCGTCATCGAAGTCGCGGGCGCGCGCGTCGGAGGACTGGCCGATCTGTTCCGGAAGATCTGGAGCCTCGGCGCGGCCGGCGTCGAAGTGCCGATGACGCTCGTGCGCGAAGGCTCGGTATCGCGCGTCAGGGTCCCCTCGACCGACCGGCAGGACCTTCTCAAGAAACCCTCGCTGCACTGACCGGCGTCCGAACCGTTCCGGCAACCTGCGCCCGATTCCGGAGTCCAAGCCAGCTGGAGGCTCGATGGAAAGCCAGCAGCACGAGGCGATGCGCCAGCAGATGGTCGCCGAGGTCGTCGCGGACGCGGTGTTTCTCACCCAGCAGATCGGGAAGTCGGCGCTGGATGCGCGCGTGATCGAGGTCATGGGAAGAATTCCGCGCCACGAATTCGTGCCGGTGGAGCTGCAGGCCTACTCCTACATCAATTCGCCGCTGCCCGTCGGCTACGGGAAGACCGTGTCCCAGCCGTTCATCATCGCGCTCATGACCGACCTGCTCGAGCCCCGCGCCGGCGACACGGTGCTGGAGGTCGGCGCCGGGGTCGGCTACCAGGCGGCGATTCTCTCGGAGCTCGTAAAGCAGGTCTACAGCATCGACATCATCGAGGAGCTTGCCCTCGAGACCCGCAGGCGCCTGGGGCGGCTCGGCTACCGCAACGTCGAGATCGGGGTGGGAAACGGCTACTACGGCTGGAGCGAGCACGCGCCGTTCGACAGGATCATCGTCACCGCGGCGCCCGACCTCATTCCGCCGCCCCTGATCGCGCAGCTCAAGCCGGGCGGGAGGATGGTGATACCCGCCGGGATCCCCGACAAGCAGCAGCTCATGGTCCTCGAGAAATCCGCCGACGGCAGGCTCGCCACGCGCGAAGTGCTTCCGGTCCGCTTCTCGGAGCTCGAGGAGGGCGGCGCCGCCGCCGGCGCGGCCTGAGGCGCCGGCCTTTCGCTACTTCACGCCGCTTCCTTCTCGTCGTCCCACGCCTTGTCCGGGAGCGGCAGGCCGGCGAGGTCCGCCGCGGTCAGCCTGCGGTCCGGCTCGATGTTCAGCGATTCGAGAATGAGCATCAGCTGGCGCGTGTGCTGCGCCGGATGCCACACGGTTCTCTCGAGCACGATGTGCAGGGGTTGCCTGCCGAAGTAGGTGTCCATCATCCGCGTGCATCCGCGGTCGGGGAAGGCCGCCCACCATTTCCGGAAACGCTCGAGCACCGCCTCGCCGAAGCCCGCGATGGCCTCGCCCCTGCGCAGGTCCGGGGCTTCCTTCATGATCCGCTCGTACGTTAGCTCCTTCCCGTCCTGCATCGACTCGAGAAACCCCTCGACGATGCGGAACACGTGATGGCAGAGCACCCGGATCGGGCGGTTGCGGTTGCGGAACGGCTTGTCGAACTGCTCCGGCGGTATCTGCCGGATGTAACGGCAGGCCGCCGGCAGCACGATCTCGAGTTTCTTCACTAGCTCCTCGGGGCTCAGACGATCCTGCTGCTTCACCTTGAGGCCCAGAAACTCGATGACGTCGCCCAGGCTCTGCGCAAAAACGAACTTGCCGCCGCGGGCGACGACGGGGACGCTGCGCGCCCCGAGCTTGCGAAGCTCCTCCATGCCCGCGGCGTTTCCGTGGACGTTGATCGACTCGTAGTCCACGCCGCTCTTGGTGAGGAACTCCTTGGTTCTCAGGCAGCTCGTGCACCCCGGCTGCCAGAACACCTTGACCCTGTCCGCTGCGAGCATGTGGAAGCTCCCGATCGTGCGTTAGCATGAGAATAGCGCGCCTGTTCCGGCAAAGCCATCGGCGTTCCGGATAGCGGACCGTGCTACGATTCCCGCGGGAGGAAGGCATGCACAAGCGATGGATCATCACGCTGGCAGCTTCGGTCGTTTCGGCCGCGTCGGCGGCGTCGGCGCAGGATTTCCCGGCTCACCCGGTCAAGATCATCGTGCCCTGGCCGGCGAGCGGCAACGTCGACATCACGGCGCGCACCGTCGCTCCCGCTCTTTCGGACGCCCTCGGCCAGCAGGTGATCGTCGAGAACCGCGCGGGCGCCGCGGGCAGGATCGGGACTACCGCCGTCGCGAAGTCTCCCCCCGACGGATACGCGCTGCTCCTCGGATCGAGCGGCACCATGACCGCCGGCCCCGCGGTATTCAAGAACCTTTCCTACGACCCGGTGAAGGACTTCGTCGCGATCGGTCCGATCCAGTCGGTCCCCATCGTGCTGACCGCGGCGCCCAAGACGCCGGTGTCGACGTACCGGGAGTTCGTCGCGCTCGCGAATTCGAAGCCCGGCGGGCTGACGATCGCTTCTGCCGGCAGCGGCTCGTCGAACCATCTGGCGATCGAGCTGCTGATGCGCCAGGCGCACCTGAAGCTCGTGCACGTTCCCTACAAGGGCAGCGGGCCGGCGATCACCGATCTGCTCGGCAGCCAGGTCGAAACGATGATGGACCAGCTGACCGCCTCGATCGAGCACATCCGCAACGGCCGCATCAAGGTGCTCGCGGTCACCTCGAAGATGCGCTCGCCGCTGCTGCCGAACGTGCCGACGCTCGACGAATCGGGCGTGCCCGGGTACGAGGCGAGCACCTTCACCGGAATATTCGCGCCGGCGGGCGTGCCCGCACCCGTCGCCGACAGGCTCACCGCCGCGCTCCACCAGGCGCTGTCCAACGAGGCCGTGCGCGAGCGCTACCGCTCGATGGGCGTCGACATCATGGACATGAGCCGCTCCGCATTCGCCGCGTACGTCCACGCCGACTACGAGAAATGGCGGGCCATCGCGCGCGAGGGCAACATCGTGGTCGAGTGATGCGCGTCCTCGCCGCGGCGGCCGCCGCCGCACTCTGGTCCGCCGCGGCCGCGGCCGGGACCGACACGGTCCGGGTCAACACCTTTCCGAACGCCAAGGCGCTGCCTTTCCACGCCGGCATCGCGCAGGGAATATTCGCGAAGCACGGGATCGCGCTCGAGCTCTCGTTCACCGAGAACTCGTCCGCGCAGCGTCAAGGGCTCGCGGCGGGCCGCTTCGACGTCGTGCATGCGGCGGTGGACAACGCCGTCGCGATGGCGGAAGCGGCGAAAAAGGACGTGGTGATCCTCACCGGCGGCGACAGCGGCATGAACGAGTTCATCGTCCAGGCGTACATCGGCTCGTTCGCGGGGCTGCGCGGGCGGATTCTGGCCGTCGACGCGCCGAACACCGCTTACGCCATCCAGGCGAAGAAGATCCTGCTCAAGCACGGCCTGAAGGAAGGCGCCGACTACAAGGTCGTGCCCGTCGGCCGCGGCGAGCTGCGGCTGAAAGCGATGGCGGAAAACAAGGACTACGCCGCCGCGATCCTCAATCTGCCCTTCACCATCCAGGCGGAGCGGCTGGGCATGAAGAGCCTGGGAAACACCGTGGACATGCTCGGGCCCTACCAGGCGGGCGGCGCCTTTGCGCTGCGCTCCTGGGTCGCGGCCAACGGCGGGCTGCTCGAGCGCTACATCGCGGGCTACGTCGAATCGCTGCGCTGGGTGCGCCGGCCTGAGAACCGCGCCGCGTGCGTGGAGCTCCTCGTGGACAGGCTCAAGATCCCGCGCGATGTCGCCGAGCGCAGCTACGCGGTGCTCGTCGACCCCGTGCGCGGCTTCACCCCGGACGCGCGCTTCGACATGGAAGGCTTCCGCAACCTGCTCGCGCTGCGCGCGGAGATCGAGGGCAAGGGGAGCGGTCGGAGCGCCGAAAGCTATCTGGATCTTTCATACTACCGGCGCGCTCTGGCGGCGCTGGGAAAATAGCTTCCCGGCGCCCGCCCGCAGCAGGACGGCGGACGCGTAAAGCGCCGCCAGCGGATCGACGAGGTAGTCCCACAGGTTGCGCGATTCGTACCAGCCGCCGAGCCAGGCGAGCGCGCCGGCGAGAACCACGAGCACGACGAGCTTCAGGCCCATGCGCCAGGCGGCGAGCGTCACGGCGAACAGCGCGGCGACCAGGGCGATCGACCCGTAGCCGAGCGCGTAGGGATCGAACGGCGTCCAGCCCAGCGCGAACGGATACAGGAACAGGGCCGCCGCCGCGACCAGCCAAAACAGCGCGATCAGCTCGCGGCGCTCGACCGGCGTCCGCCCGGTCAGCCGCGCCAGCACCGCGCTCGCCGCGAGCGCGAGCGTCGGCGCGCTCAGGTCCCCGGTGACGCCTCGAACATAGCCCGCGACCGAAAGATCGCCGATCGGAATGAATACGGCGACGGCCGCCGCCAGCGCGGCGGCGCGGCGAACCCGCGCCGGAAAGGCATCCAGGCGGAACGCGGTCGCGGCCAGCGCGAGAGCGAGGAGGCCGCAGCCGGAAAGCCCGGCGAGATCCGTCATCGGCCGCCTTCCAGCCAGGCCCGGTTGAAGACCGCGTGCTTGATGCGCGTGCGGCCCCAGGTGTAGAGCACGTGCACGTCGCCCGCGCGGTCCTGCATGATCCAGGGATAGGAGTACTCG
>DATEGT010000168.1:0-5200 GCA_035280025.1 Burkholderiales bacterium
GCTGGAAGTCTCCGACGCAGCGCTCGCCGAGCTGGCGAAAGTCGGTTTCGACCCGGTCTACGGCGCGCGCCCGCTGAAGCGGGCGATCCAATCGGAGATCGAGAACCCGCTCGCCAAGGCGATCCTCGAAGGTCGCTTCGCGCCCAAGGACACGATCAGCGTGGACTGGCGCAGTGGCCGGATGACTTTCGAGAAGAAGGCGACGGCGCGACGCGCCGCTTAGCGGGCGACGCGGTCGCTGTGGCGACGCAGCGGGTGGCCGCGAGAAGCGTCGGCGGCGGCTTCTTCGGAGACGAATCCTTCGATCCGTCCCTGGAGGACCGCGGCGCTGCGGCGCAGGCGATCCTCACGTTCGAGGACAAGCTCCAGACCCCGCGCGACCTCGCCGACGTCCCGGTGGTGGTCCAGGAGCTGACCGGCTCTCATTACACCGCCCTGCAGATGCTGGAGAGCGCGGTCGGCAAGGAGCACGTGAACATCCAGAACGGCGGGCTGCCCCAGCACCGATGGGCGGGCCTGGCGAACGGCAGCTACCGCGCGGTGGCCGTGATGGAGCCGTTCATCAGCCTGGGATTGAAGCGCGGCGCGCACATCATCGCCGCCTCTTTCTACCGCGGCGGGGAGGTGGTCGCGGCCGACCTGACGCCCGAGGAGCGCAAGGCCTACTACGACGCCGAGAACGAGGCCGTCGACCTGATCAACGCGGACTTCTACAAGTACGCCCACCACGTGGCCGCGGCGACCAAGGGCGAGCTGGAGGCGCGCGAGCTGCTGCGCGCCTTCGTGCACTACAAGCACGTCGATTACTACGATCCGGCCCTGTTCAACCGCGCCTACGACTGGATGAAGGCTCGGGGCATGACCGAGGGCCAGAGCCAGCACGCGGCCCTGGTCGTCGGCTGATCGCCGCCGCGCAGGCAAGATCCGGTTCGAGCCGCCGCCGGATGTCGCCCGGCGGCGACGTTCCGCGTGCATCCTGCGGATTTCCCGCTTTCCGTTCAGATAAGCGTCAACTCCGGACGGTAAAATAGCGGCTTCGAAACAGCGAGGCCGCCGTCCGTTTTTCCGCGTTTTCTCCCGCCCGGCATTCACATGAAGTCCCAGCCCGAATCCGCAACAGTCGAATCGCTTGCCGCAGCCGCCTCGCCGCCGCGGCGCGACCGCTGGGACGTTCTTCTGATCGCGGGAATCTTCGCCGGGATCGGCATGCTCGCCTATGCGGCGCTCGCCACGCCGCTGCTGCAGCCGCTCGCGGACGTCGCGCGCCGCGAGCACTGGAGCATGCTGTGGGTGCGCCCGACCATCATCTGGATCAGCATGGGCTTGGTGCTGCTGTGCCTGCGCACCGTGCTGTGGCTCGCCTATCGTCCCTTCGTCCCGGCGCGCGCGAACGAGGCCCCCAGGCTGACCGTCCTGATACCCGCGTACAACGAGGGCGCGATGGTGGAGGAGACGATTGCGTCCGTCGCGGCGGCGAGCTATCCGCATGACCGGTTGCAGGTCGTCGCCATCGACGACGGCAGCACCGACGACACCTGGCTCCACATCCGGCACGCGGCCCTCCGGTTTCCCGGGCTCGTGACGCCGGTGCGCCTGTCCGCGAACCAGGGCAAGCGCGGCGCGCTCGCCGAGGGCTTCCGGCGCGCAAGCGGCGAAGTGATCGTCACGGTCGATTCGGATTGCGTCATCGAGCGCGGAGCCCTCCTCGCGATCGTCGCTCCGTTCCGCGACGAGCGCATCGGCGCGGTGGCAGGCAAGGTCGCCGTGCACAACCGCAGGGCGGGAATCATCCCGCGGATGCTGCACGTGCGGTTCATCCTGTCCTTCGACTACCTGCGCAGCGCCCAGTCGGTCTTCCGCACCGTGTACTGCTGTCCCGGGGCTCTCGCCGCGTACCGGGCCTCGGTCGTGCGCCAGGTCCTGCCCCGCTGGGAGCGCCAGGCATTTCTCGGCGCGCAGTGCACCTACGGGGAGGACCGCGCGCTCACCAACGACATCTTGGCGGCGGGATACGATACCGTGTACCAGCGCGGCGCGGTCGTCCACACGATCGTGCCCGAGACCTATTCCAAGCTGTGCCGGATGTTCCTGCGCTGGGACCGGAGCTATATCCGCGAGGAATTCCGCTTCGCCCGGATCGTATGGTCGCGCCCGCCGTGGCCGCGCCTGCTGGCCCTGTATGAAAGCGTGATCACCAACCTGCGCTATCCGGTCGGCTACGCGTCGATCGCGCTGTGGGCGATGAATGCCGTGAACGACCCGGGGTCGGTCGTGCGCATGCTGCTCGCCATCATGGTGGTGTCGCTGGTGTACGTGCTCTACTATCTGAGGAGCGAGCGCTCCTGGGATTTCGTCTTCGGGATCCTCTACGCGTACTTCTCTTTCTTCGCGCTGACCTGGATCTTTCCGTACGCGGCGCTCACCTTGCGCGCACGGGGCTGGCTGACCCGCTAGCGGGCGCCGCGGTCAGCCGAGTTCGCGCTCCCGCTCGATCAGCTCGTCGCGTCCCCGGAAGGTGATCGCGTATTTGCCGCCGCGGACTTCCGCGCAGGCGAGCTGCGTCAGCCTGCGCACGACGCTGGTGGGAATGTCGGCCGAGAGCTGATTCGCGGCCTTGGCGTTGCGAAGCTTGCGCAGCCAGTCGATGTCTTCCTTGGTCAGCCTGCGATCGATCAAGATGCTCTCCGGTGACGGCGCTGGATTTTGCTCGGGCGAATCCAGCCAGACTAGCGCAACCTCCGTGCCACGCGAGGCATTCTTCGACGAATCATCGGTTTAGTGAAAATCGCGGACAGCCGGAACCGGCGACTCCGTCGCCGGGCGGCGACGGCGGCGCGGAGACGGCCAGGCTAAGGCGTTGATCTCGCGCGGTTTGCCGACGTCGTGGGGCGGCGACGGCCCTGCCGATTCGTGGCGGAGGCGGGCTCCTCGGCGAGCGAGGCTCGCCGTCGCTCGAGCTAGAACTTCAGCGCGCGCTGGAACGCGGGCCGGGCGGCCATCTCGTCGATCCAGCGCGCGACGTTGGCGTAGCCCTCGACCAGCGCAGGCTGGACGCTCTTCATCCGGCCGAGCGCCCCGTAGAGCGCGAAGTCGGCGATGGTGACCTCGTTCCCGGCCGCGTAGCGCTGCCTCCCCAGCCTGCTGTCCCAGACCGTCACGTAGTTCTTCCACATCGTCTTGAACACCTCGATCGCGGGCCCGTGCTGGTCCTTGCTGCGCGACAGCGTGAGGATCGCGGTGACCATCGCGCTCATGTCGCTCGCCGCGCTGATCAGAGCCTGCCAGAAAGCGGGCCGCGTCGCCGGGTCCTTGGGAAGGAACTTGCCGGACTTCTCGGCGCAGTAGAGGAGGATTGCGACCGACTGCGAGACGGTGACCGGCTTGCCTCCCGGGCCCTCCGCGTCCACGATCACCGGTATCTGCCCGTTCGGATTCATCGAGAGGAAGGAAGGAGTCTTCTGCTCCCCCTTCGTGAGGTCCACGGGATGAAAGGTGTAGGCGAGAGCGCATTCCTCGAGAGCGATGCGCGCGCGCATGCCGTTGGCGGTACCGGCGGCGTAGAGGTCGATCATGGGGTTACGCTCCTGGAGTCTGGTTGGGATCGCGCCATTATCGCCCGGGCAGAACGATCCGGAACAGGCTTCCCTTGGAGATTTCGCTCTCCAGCTCGATGCGACCGCCGTTGACCGCGATCGCCCAGCGCGCGATGGCGAGACCGAGCCCGACCCCTGCCGATTCGCCGCCGCGGCCCTCATCGGTCCGGTAGAAGCGCTCGAAGATGCGCTCGCGGTGCGCGGGCGCGATTCCCGGGCCGCTGTCCTCCACTTCGATCAGCGACTGCCCGGATTCGTCCGCCCTGGCGCGAACGCGGATCTCGCCGCCGTTGGGCGTGTACTTGATCGCGTTGTGAAGCAGGTTCATGAGGCCGACCCGCAGAATCTCGGGGTCGCAGCGCGCCTGGACCCGCGCGCCGAGGTCGACGCTCAGGCTCTGCTGCTTTTCCTCCGCGAGGACGCGGAGGTGGTCGGCCACGCTTCCGGCGAGCGCTGAAATCTCCACGACTTCGCGCGGAGCGCGGGCCGCGCCCGACTCCGCCCGCGTGAGCAGGAGAAGGCTGTCCACCAGGCGGGTGAGCCTGTCGACCTCCTCGAGCATGCTGCCGATGACTTCCCGGTATCTGCCCGGGTCGAGCGGGGCTTCCAGCGCGACCTCGCCGACGCTGCGCATCGCCGTCAGCGGCGTGCGCAATTCGTGCGAGGCGTCCGCCGTGAAGCGGCGGAGTCTGTCGAAGGAGTCCTGCAACCGCGAAAACGTATCGTTGAACACGGCCGCGAGGCGCCCGAACTCGTCCTGCGGATTCAGGACGGGAAGTCGTTCGCCGAGCGAGTCGGCGGTGATCTGCCGGGCCTTGTCGGCCATGGCGCCCACGGGAGCGAGGGCTCGCCCCGCGAGAAAATAGCCTCCCGCGACGGCGAGGCCCGCGGCCAGGGGAATGCCGGTCGCCAGAATCGCGAGGAGCGTCCAGATCGCTTCGCGGCGCGCGCCCTCGACGACCGCCGCGGCGATCGAGTACGAGGGCCCCGCTACCGCCTGCACCCGGTACCAGCCGCCGTCGGGCGACTTCCAGGATTCGGCGGGCATCGCGCTCCGGCCTTCCAGCGCGCGCGCGAGCTCCGCCCGTTTCCATCCCTCGGTTTGGTAGAGCGGCTTTCCGTCGGCGGCCAGCTGGAACAGCCCGATGCCCGACTCGGACGCCAGATCCGCGATTTCCTCGGGCTCGTGGTGGTAGACCCAGTCGATCGTCGCCAGCGCGCGGTGCAGCTGCCGGTCGACCCCCGCGAACAGGCTCGCCCTCACGAAGATGAAGATCCCCGCGCAGAAGATGCACACGATCAGCGTGAGCACGGCCGCGTGCCACAGGGCGAGCCGCGCCCGTATGCTCGGCCGGAAGCCGCTCATTCCTGCCGGGTCCCGAGGACGAATCCCATGCCGCGGACCGTGTGCAGGAGCTTTTTCTCGAAGGGATCGTCGATCTTGCGGCGCAGGCGCGCCATCGTGACGTCGATGACGTTGTCGAGCGGCGTGGCGCGCGCGGCGACGTGCCACACGGAGCTCGCGAGCATGTCGCGCGAAACGGTGCGGCCCCGGTGGCGCAGCAGGCACTCGAGAACCTCGAACTCCTTCCCCGTCAGGTCCAGCC
>DATEGT010000169.1:0-5487 GCA_035280025.1 Burkholderiales bacterium
GCGCGGGAAATTCGACGCCTGCCGCAAGGCCGGCGCCGACGAGGTCGTCGACGCCTCGCAGGGCCGCGTCGCCGAGCAGCTCCTCGATCTCACGCGCGGCCAGGGCATCGACGTCGCGGTCGACTACGTCTCCTCGACCGCCACGCTCGAAGCCGCGGCGAAGGCGCTGGGACGCCGCGGCCGCCTGGTGACGCTCGGCGGCGCCGGGCAGAAATTCAGCCTCGACGCGCGCGAGATGCTCGCGAAGGAGCAGGAGGTCCTCGGCAGCCGCTACGTCACTCGCAGGGAAGTGATCGAGGCGCTCGAACTCGTCGCGCGCCGCGAAGTCTGGCCGGTCGTCACCGACGTGCGGCCGCTCGAAGAGGCCGAGGCGCTACACGGGCGCCTGGAGCGCGGCGAAGTGATCGGGCGCGCGGCGATGAGGATCGCGTAGCGCCGCGGCGAGCTTCGTCTTGCCATTGTCGCGACCTTGCACTATCCTGATTCGCGACAAGGGGCTGTGTCCACCAGGGAGAACACCGTGCTCCACAAGACCCTAGGCAGGATCGTAGGATGCGCGTTGCTGCTGTACGCAAGCGCGGCGTCGGCGTTCACACTGATTCCGCCGGCGCAATTGCCCAGCAACATCTTCACCGACACCTTGACCCTCCAGGCGCAAGTCCAGCCGATCGCGGGGACCATCAGGTCGCAGATCTTCGGCCTGCGGCGCCCGGGAGGCTCCAGGCAGGTGACGCAGGCCGGCGGCATGATGCTCGCGGCCAACGACCACTCGGGGAGCAGAAGCGACGTCAACTTGCTTGCCGCCGCCGGCGACCCCTCTTCAGGGGGCGGGGGCGGCGGCGGCAGCGGCCAGAGCCTGTGGATCAGCACGGCGTACGATTCGCTCGAGAACACCTTCTCTCCGATCGCCTTCCATGGCGCGACCCAGAACGTCCTCGTCGGCTACGACATCACGCGGTCGGACAGATACGTCCTGGGCATCTCCGGCGGCTACGAGGCGAGCAATTTCGTTACCTCGTTCAATTCCGGAAACGAGAAAACGGGCGGGTACAACCTGAATCCCTATGCCGCGTGGCTGATCTCCGACGCGTGGACGCTGGACCTGATCGCGGGGTACGGCAAATTCGATACCAATCAGTCCAGGACGATAGGCTCGGCCATCCCTCCGGCGACGGTCGTCGTGAACAGCGATTTCTCGTCGAAACGCAGCTTCGCATCGACGAACCTCACCAATATCTCGGCCTGGGGCGACTGGAAGCTGACCAGCTCCCTCGGTTACCAATGGTCGAAGCGCGACCAGGACGGCTATACGGAGAACGGTGGCTTTACGGTAGACGGGTCGAAGCAGACTTCCAAGCAATGGAACCTGCTGGAGGAGATCGCCTACGGGCGCGGCAATTCGGAGACCTTCTTCGGCGCGCGCTACGAAGACATCCGGGATTACCAGAAGATCCAGATCGCGGCGACGGAGCAGCCGGCCAACGATCCGACCAGCGCCCTGCTGACTGCCGGGTGGCGCTACTTCGGCAAGGGCCTGACGGCGAGCTTCGTGTTCAGCGGGCGCGTGGCCCAGGAGCAGGTCAAGGAGCACGGCTTCTCGATGGTGCTCCGCATCGACCTCTAGGGCGGCGTCAGCGCGCTCTCCTCGAAAGGGCGTCGTAGCGGCGGATCGCGTTCGCCGCGTAGTACTCGAGCGGGGCGAAGTCGTCGGTCAGCACCGGACAGGATTCGAGCAGCGCGCCGGACGGGCGCCATTCCAGCGCCGCCGCGCGCCCCAGGTCAACTCGCCGCTCCGGGTTCGAGGCGTTGTGCCCGACGAAGATGAAGTTCTGCAGCTCCTCGCTCGCCGGATCGGCGGTGGCGACGACGTAGACCTGCGGAAAGGCGGCGCGCATCGTCCTGAGCACGGAGCAGATCGCCGCCCGGGAGTCCGGAGCGAGGCTGCCGTAGAAGTTGGCGATCAGCACGCCGTCCTCCTTCAGCCGGCTCCTCGCAAGGCGGAAGAACTCGAGCGTCGCGAACTGCGGCGGCGCGGAAATGAACGAGCGGTACGCGTCCGAGAAGATCAGGTCGTAGCGCTCCTGCGTGTCGTGCAGGAAGCGGCGCCCGTCGGTCACGTGGTTTCTCAGCCTCGCGTCCTCCGGCAGGCCGAAATAGCGGATCGCCAGCGCATGCAGCGAAGGATCGGTTTCCGCCACGTCGATGATCGCGCGCGGGGACTCGCGCAGGATCGACATCGGCACGGTGTACGCGCCCCCGCCGATCGCCAGCGCGGTCCTCAGCTCGGGAGTGAAGAGGCGGTACAGGTCGAAGTACTTCGTATAGTCGAACGCCATCCCGCCGTCGTCCAGGTACACGCCGCCGCTGACGCTGAGGTCCTGCAGCAGGATGCGCGCGGTGCGGCCGCGATAGGGGATGTCGCGGATCACGATCCTCTCGTAGACGCCGTCCGCGGCGAAGACGTCGCTCCGGACGATCCCGGCGCGCCCCAGCACGATGCCGCAAGCCGCGCCCAGGAGCGCCAGGGCGGCCGGAAGGATCCTGGCCTTGCGCGTCGCGAGCAGCCCGGCGACCCCGAGCAGCACCAGGCCCGAGCCGGTGCCGGCGACGATGCCGCCGATTCCCCAGTGCGGGATCAGCACGAATCCGGTGGCGAGGCTCCCCGCGATGCTGCCCAGCGTCGACCAGAAGAACACCAGCCCCGACGCCCTGCCGGCCCCCTTGCCGGTGTCGCCCGCCTGCAGCAGCGCGATCGCGAACGGCGACAGCATCGCCAGGAACATCGCGGGCAGGAAGAACATCAGCAGCGACACGATCAGCGGGCCATCGACGAGGGAGAGCCGGTAGCCGATGCCCGGCAGCACGACCGCGTTCAGGAATTGCAGCAGCAGGACCGAGAAGCCCGCGACGACGATCAGGGAGAAGAACCGGGCCGCCGAGGGCTTGCGGTCGGCGAGCGCTCCGCCGAGGTAGTAGCCAAGGCCCAGCGCAGCTAGGATAATGCCGATGACGCTCGATACCGTGAAAATCGAATTCCCGAAAAAGGGCGCGAGCATCCGTATCGCGGTGATCTCGACGACGAGGACGGCCATCCCGGCCAGCGTGACCGAGAGCAGGAGTCCGAATCCGTGAAAGCGGGCGCTCATGGGCGGAGTGTCGGGCGCCGCTCGAGCGAAAGTCAAGGAGGCGCGAAATGAAAATCCATTCTGCCGCTGTGAGCCTGATCGCCCTGGGCCTGATGCTCGCGGCGTCGGTCGCCGCGGCCGCGGATGCTTCGGTCGGGCGCGCGTCGCGGGTCACGGGCGAGCGGTCGAGCAGCGCGCAGGCGCCGGGCGGCCCCGTGCGCAAGCTCGCGCAGGGAGATCCGGTCTTCGCGGGAGAGCGGATCCGCACGGGCGCCGGGACGGTGCTGGAGATCGAGTTCACGGACAAGTCCCTTTTCACCCTCGGGCCGAATACGGAATTCGAAGTGGAGCGCTTCCACCAGGCGGCGGGCGGGACCGGCGAGGAAGCCTTCTCCTCCAGGGTCTTCAAGGGAGCGTTCCGGTTCGTGAGCGGGCTGATCGCGCGCAGGAAGCACGAAAACGTGCACATCACCATCGCCGTCGCCACGATCGGCATCCGCGGCACGCGCTTCGAAGGCGAAGTGAGCGAGCGGCACGAGAAGGACGGGAAAACCGTGGATGCCTCCGCCAAGGTGGCGCTGCTCGAGCCGGAAGGGTCGGGCGCCAACGCCATCGTCGTCGAGAACAAGTTCGGCAGCGTCGTGATCGACAAGCCCGGCTACGGCACCGAGATTCCGGACGAGAAAAGCCCGCCGTCGCCGGTGAAGCGGATGCAGCTGCGCACGATCGAGAACCTGCAGCGCTCGCTGCGTACGCCCGGCGGAACGAGCGGGCCGATGCGCAGGTTCTAGCGCCGCGCGGCCGCCTGCGCCGGCCCCACGAAGCCGACGTACACCCCGCACGCGTACTCCGGGCCGACGAGCATCGCTTCTTCGCCCGTGTTGCGGACGCCCCGCACGGGCGGCGGCAGGCCGTGGCCGGCAATCCATGCCGCGGCGGCGTCCATGCTGGCGGTCCGGTAGAGAATCTGGAACGGTCCCGGGCCGCGGCGCTCGAGCGCGTCGGCGCAGACGCCCGGCGCGACCGGCTGCGCGAGGCCCAGCCCCGTGGGCCCGAGCGGGTAGATCGCCATGTCGGCGTGGATGACGGTGCCGCGCTCCATCTTCGGCGCGACGCCGAGCGCGCGGCTGTAGCGCTCGACCGCGGCCCCGAGGTCTTTCACGGCGATGTAGACGCGCTCGATGCGCAGCACGCGGTTGGGGTGCTTTCCCGCGGGCGCGCGCTCCGGGGGGACGAGATCGATCCAGCCGGCGCCGCCGCGCTTCGCGTCGGCGGCCGGGTCGTCGCTCGCGATCGCGACGGACCGGATGCCGTCCTTCCCGCGCACGAGCTCGAGGCGGTCGCCGTCGGCGCGCGCGACGCCTTGCGCGTCGACGTCGAACCCGATGCGCCGGTAGGCCTCGATGCCGGCGTCGAGGTCCGCGACGCCGATGGTGACGCAGTCGATGCGGGTCAGCATGGTTTCCCGGCTCCCTGGAAGTCGCGCGGAGGATAGCATCCGCGCGCCTTTCCATCGCGGCTTGACATCCCTCGGCAACGCGCTTAACATGTAACCTTATGGTTACCTATCATGCATCGCGCCCGGGCTGACGCCGACGTCTTCCGCGCGATCGCCGATCCGACGCGGCGCCGGATCCTCGATCGGCTGCGCTCGGGCCCCATGGCCGTGAACGCGCTCGCCGCCGACTTCGACTGGAGCCGGCCCGCCGTCTCCAAGCACCTGCGGGTGCTGCGCGGCGCGGGCCTCGTGTCGGAGGAGCGCTCGGGGCGGGAGCGCGTCTACCAGATCCGGCCGGCGCCGCTGCGCAAGGTGGTCGGATGGATCGAGGGCTACCGCGCGATGTGGCAGGTGAACCTGGGGAATCTCAAACGTTATCTGGAGAAGCCATGAGCAAACACGCCCTGAACGCAGCGCGCGCCGTTGCGGATCTCTCCGCGGGCAGCATCCTAGCCACCGTCGAGATCGCCGCGCCGCCCGAGCGCGTGTTCCGGGCGCTGACGAGCGGCGAGGAGATCGTGCGCTGGTGGGGCTCGGACGGCGCTTACCGCACGACCGCGTGGCAGGTCGACCTGCGCCCCGGCGGGGCCTGGCGCGCGGACGGCAAAGGCGCCGACGGAACGACGTTCTCCGTGGGCGGCAGGATCGTCGAGGTCGATCCTCCGCGGAAGCTGGTCCAGACCTGGAAGTCCGACTGGGATCCGGGCCCCGAGACGACGGTCACGTTCCGCATCGACCCGATCGACGGCGGCACGCGCCTCACGCTGCGCCACGACGGCTTCGTCGAGTCCGAGTCGTGCCGGAGCCACTCGGACGGCTGGCAGCAGATCCTGGGATGGCTGGTGGAGCACCTGCGCGGCCGGA
>DATEGT010000170.1:0-3722 GCA_035280025.1 Burkholderiales bacterium
CGCCGCGGCGTGAACCGTTTTCACGGCCGCCTGCAGATCCATCAGATCTCCCGGTCCGAGGCAGGCGTCCAGCCCCGCGATCATGTCGCGGCGGTCGGCGCCCTGGAGCAGGGTGCGCTCCGCTTCCCGGTCCGGGTAACCGAGATCGATACGCATCAGGAAGCGGTCGAGCTGCGATTCCGGCAAGGGGAATGTGCCGACCAGATGCGAGGGATTCTGCGTCGCGACCACGAAAAACGGCTCGGGAAGCTTGCGCGTCTCGCCCTCGGCGGTGACCTGATGCTCTTCCATCGCCTCGAGCAGCGCCGACTGCGTCCTGGGCGTCGCACGGTTGACTTCGTCGGCGAGAATCAGCTGTGAAAAAATCGGCCCGGGATGGAATCTGAAAGTGGAGGTCTCCCGCTCGTAGACCGACACGCCGATGATGTCGGCCGGCAGCATGTCGCTCGTGAACTGTATGCGGTGGAAACCGAGCCCGAGAAGCTTGGCAAGAACTTGCGCGAGCGTGGTCTTGCCGACGCCGGGCAGGTCCTCGATGAGAAGATGGCCGCGCGCGAGCAGGCAGGCGAGCGAGAGTCGGATCTGGCGCTCCTTGCCGAGGATGATCTTCCCCGCCTGCTGGACGACGGCCTGAATCATCGAATAGGACATCTCGAGCTTACCTGCCTGTTGTCTGAGATCGTAAGTTTACTGGAAAGCCGCTATGATGGGATCGAAGGAATGAAGCTCATGGCGACGGCGTTCATTACGCATGAAGATTGCGCGCGACACGACATGGGCCGCCACCATCCCGAAAGCCCGGCGCGGCTCGCGGCAATCGAGGATCACCTCATCTCCTCGGGGATCGCCGGGCTTGTGGAGCGGCACGAAGCCCCGGCCGCCAAGGTCAGCGAGCTCGCGCGGGTTCACCCGCTCGAATACATCGAGGCGATCCGCGAGGTCTCGCCGCAATCGGGCATCGTGCACCTCGACCCCGACACCGCGATGTGTCCGCGTACCTGGGACGCCGCGCTGCGCGCGGCGGGCGCCGCGGTTCTCGCGACCGACCTGGTCGTCGGCGGTCGCGCGGAAACCGCGTTCTGCGCGGTGCGCCCGCCCGGGCATCACGCCACGCGCACGCGCTCGATGGGGTTCTGCCTGTTCAACAACGTCGCCGTCGGCATCAAGCACGCTCTGGAGCATCACGGGCTCGAGCGCGTCGCCGTCATCGACTTCGACGTGCACCACGGCAACGGCACCGAGGACATCTTCAGCGACGACGAGCGGGTGGTGATGACCAGCATCTTCCAGCACCCGTTTTATCCCTACAGCGGAACCGAGGATCCGGCGCCCAACATGGCCAACGTGCCGCTGCCCGCGGGCTCGGACGGACGCGCGCTGCGCGCGGCGGTCGAGAAGATCTGGATGCCTGCCCTCGAGGACTTCGAGCCGCAGATGATCTTCGTGTCGGCGGGCTTCGACGCCCACGTCGAGGACGACATGGCGATGCTGCGTTTCACCGAGGCCGACTACGCCTGGGTCACCCAGCGCATCAAGGAAGTCGCGGACAAGTATGCCGGGGGCAGGATCGTCTCGGTTCTCGAGGGAGGTTACGCGCTTTCGGCGCTGGGAAGGAGCGTCGTGACGCACCTGAAGGTGCTGGGTTCGTTCTAGCGGAACCCATGCGGATCTCGCGCACGCTTTGTCTCGGCGCGGCAATGCTCCTGGGGGCGGCCTGCCACAGCGACGGCGGCAAACCGACGGTTCCCGCTCCCATATCGCAGGCTTTCGATCTGCGATTGCAGGAGGTGCTCGGAGCTTCCGACGGGCTTTCCGATCTGATGGACTTGCAGGCGCCCCCCGGAGATCCCCGCATGTTCATCGCCGAGCGCGGCGGCCGGATCCTCGTCGTCGACAGCACCGGTGCGATCGCCCCGGTGCCGTTTCTCGATATTTCGAGCCGCGTGCTTCCGCTCGAAGGCGAGGGCGGGCTGCTCTCCTTTGCCTTCGACCCGAACTTCTCCGCGGCCGGAAACGGGTTCGTGTACGTTCACTGGACCGACGACGCCACCGGCGACATCGTCGTCGAGCGGTACCAGATCTCGGGAACGGACTCCAATGTACTGTGGACGCCGGGGATCGAGATCATCCGGATTCCCCACCCCGATGCCACCAACCACTACGGCGGACGGGTGATGTTCGGGGCCGACGGGATGCTGTATCTATCGACGGGTGACGGCGGCGGAGCGGACAACCAGTTCGGGAACGCCCAGAACGCTGCAAGGATGTTGGGCAAGATTTTGCGTATCGACGTAAGCCATCTCGACGCAAATATCAGTGCCAACAAAGTTCCTCCGTACGACATCCCGGCGGACAATCCGAGCTGGCCGACCGTCGGGCGGAACGAGGTCTGGGCGAAGGGGCTGCGCAACCCGTTCCGCCCGGCTTTCGACGGGAATCTGCTTTACATCGCCGACGTGGGACAGAACCAGTTCGAGGAGGTGAACGTGGTCGATACGACCGACCCGGCAACCATTGCGGGCCGCGACTACGGTTGGAGCGTCATGGAAGGCGCACATTGCTTCAACGCCTTTACTTGCAACACGAGCGGCCTCACCCTGCCGGTGTACGACTACGTCCATAGCGCGGCAGGAGAGTGTGCGGTCATCGGAGGCTTCGTGTATCACGGCACGGCGATGCCTGCGTTCGACGGAACCTATCTCTTTTCCGATCTCTGCACGGGTTTCCTGCGAGGGCTTACGCTCGATGGCGGCGGCACGGCAACCGTCGTGCAGGCCCCGGTGGCGGACGCCAGCAATCGCGGCGGCGTCCAGTCGTTCGGGCGGGACGGGGAGGGCGAGCTCTACATCCTCACTGGCGACGGCAGCGTATTGAAGATCATGAAGCCCTGAGCCCGCTATCCGGCTTCTTCCCTCTTGAACGTTCCCACGACGCTGCGCCAGGCGTCGCGCACCGTGGTCCGCATGGAGTTCTCCACGGTGAGCTCGCCCTTGGGCGCCGCCCGGGTTTCGAGCAAGCCGATCTCGGCGCAGGCGTTCAGAAAATCCGCGGCGTCGCCTACGGCGACTTCGCAGGCTTCGGCCACTTTCGCTGGCAGCGCTCCGTCGGTCGTCAGCATCGCGGCCATTTTCAGATGGCACTGCCGGTAGGGAAGCTTCGCGAAGTCAGGCCAGCGGGCGAGGCGCACGGGCTCTCGCGGGTCCCAGCCGCCCAGGGATTCGCCGGCGCCTGCGACCAGGCCCGTAAGCCACAGGAGCTCTTCGAGCCGCCGCGGCCTGATTCCCCAGCGAGCGAGTCGGGCGGGAGCTTTGCCGGGGTCGGAGACAGGGACGACCTTGCCCTCGAGGCGCCGCCGGCTGCGCAACAGCGCAATCAGCTCGTCGGTGGTCCTGGAGGAATAGAAGAGCTCCTTCGCCGTGTCGACCACGAGCACGGAGCCGTCGTGCAGTACCAGGTCGGCGGGATAGGGTTTGCCGCACGCTTTGCGCACTAGCGCCGCGAAGGTGTGCTTCTGGTGCCCTTCGGGATCGGCAGGGGCGGCGATCTGGAGCTTTCCGGCGACTGCGGCGAGGACCTCCGTAACGCTGTGCGGGCCGCCGGTCTTGATCGGCTTGAGCAAGGTCCATTCCGCCCCGAGCACCTGGTCGCGGCTGAGGGCGATGCGGGGAATGCCGCCGAAGTGCACGTTCTCCCATACCTGGCGTCCCTCGGGACCGTCCATG
>DATEGT010000171.1:0-2565 GCA_035280025.1 Burkholderiales bacterium
CCGGCGCGGTTCTTCGCGACGCTCGCCGGCATGGGGCTCGCCTTCTCGCCTCACCCGTTTCCGGATCACCACGCGTTTGCGGCCGAAGATCTGCGCTTTGCGGAATGCGACCTCGTCCTGATGACCGAGAAGGATGCGGTAAAATGCCGGCGCTTCGGCCGGCGCGACCTGGTTGCCGTACGCGTGGAAGCCGAAGTCGATCCGGCTCTGACGGAGCTCATTCTGGAACGCATTCGTGGACGCCCGCCTGCTTGAAATTCTCGTCTGCCCGATATGCAAGGGGCCGCTCGTCTACCGCGCCGCGCAGGCGGAGCTGGTGTGCAGGCCGGATCGCCTCGCGTTTCCGGTCCGGGACGACATTCCCGTGATGCTGGAGGAGGAGGCGAGAAAGCTGGCTCCGGAAGAGGAAGCGAGCGAATGAAAGGCGGATGAGCGGCGACGCGCCCGCTCCCAGGCATGCATTTCACCGCGATCATTCCGGCGCGCCTCGCTTCCACCCGCTTTCCCGGAAAGGCGCTCGCCGACCTCGGAGGCAAGCCCATGGTCGTGCGGGTCGCCGAGCGCGCGCGGGAGAGCGGCGCCGACCGGGTCTGCGTCGCGACCGATCATCGCGACATCGCCGAAGCGGTCGAGCGCGCAGGCTTCGAGGCCGTGATGACGCGCGCGGACCATCCCACCGGGACCGACCGGATCGCCGAAGTCGCCGAGCGGTTCCGCCTGGAGGCGAAGGCGGTCGTGGTGAACGTCCAGGGCGACGAGCCGCTCGTCGAGCCGGGGCTGGTGCGCGCGGTCGCGACGCTGCTCGCCGACACGCCCGAGGCGGCGGTCGCGACGGCCTGCCACCCGATCCGGGAATCGGAGGAGTTCTTCGACCCCAACGCCGTCAAGGTGGTGCTCGATCACGCCGGGCTCGCGCGCTATTTCAGCCGCGCCCCGATCCCGTGGGCCCGCGACGCGTTCGCAGCCGCGAGGGATCTTCCCGAGGGGATGCCCGGTTACCGGCACATCGGCGTCTATGCCTACCGCGCCGAGTTCCTGCGCGTGTTTCCGCGTCTCGCCGTTTCCCCGCTCGAGCGCCTCGAGGCGCTCGAGCAGCTGCGCGCCCTCTGGCACGGCTACGCGATCGCCGTCGTCGTGCGGCAGGACGCGCCCCTGCCGGGCGTGGACACGCCGCAGGATCTGGAGCGCGTGCGCGTGCTGTTTGACCGGGCCAGCCATAAACGGTAACTTCGTGAGCGCGGCGTCGCGCACGCGCTCTCCGCAGGGACCGAAAGAAAACAATGAGGCTCATCCTTCTCGGGCCGCCCGGCGCCGGCAAGGGCACCCAGGCGGCGTTCATCCGGGAGCATTTCCGGATTCCGCAGATCTCCACCGGCGACATGCTGCGCGCGGCCGTGAAAGCCGGCACGCCGCTGGGCGTCGCCGCCAAGAAGGTGATGGACGCCGGGCAGCTGGTATCCGACGACATCATCATCGGCCTGGTGAAGGAGCGCCTGAAGCACGTGG
This sequence comes from Burkholderiales bacterium, assembly GCA_035280025.1. Classification (GTDB taxonomy): domain Bacteria; phylum Pseudomonadota; class Gammaproteobacteria; order Burkholderiales; family SG8-39; genus VBDM01. Next base: position 1,507 of record DATEGT010000171.1, read on the forward strand.
ATTGCGGGAACGGCTACCTGCTCGACGGGTTTCCGCGGACCCTGCCCCAGGCCGAGGCGATGCGAAGCTCCGGCGTCGATCTCGATTTCGTGCTCGAGATCGACGTCGACCACGAGGAAATCATCCGGCGCCTGAGCGGGCGCCGCATGCATCCGGCGTCGGGGCGCAACTACCACGTCACGTTCAATCCGCCCAGAGTGCCGGGCAGGGACGACCCGACCGGGGAGCCCCTCGTGCAGCGCGAGGACGACAAGGAGGAAACGGTGCGAATGCGGCTGGAGGTCTACGAAAAGCAGACCCGCCCGCTGGTCGACTATTATTCGAAGTGGGCCGCGCAGGGAGACGGGCGCGCCCCGCGCTACCGGAAGATCTCCGGCAAGGGCTCCGTGGAGGAGATCGGTGCGCGCGCCCTCGCCGCGTTGAAGTGATCCGGGAACCAGGATGAAGCCGAAAAACGCCTTCTACGCCCAGTCGGGCGGCGTGACCGCGGTGATCAACGCCAGCGCCGCCGGCGTGATCGAGACCGCGCGCAGGAACAAGAGCCGCATCGGCAAGGTCTACGCGGGACGCGACGGCATCATCGGCGCTCTCGCCGAGGACCTGATCGACACCGGCAAAGAGCCGGCCTCCGCGATCGCCAGGCTGAAGACCACGCCCGGCGGCGCCTTCGGCTCGTGCCGCTACAAGCTGAAGGGAATCGAGGAGAACCGCGCCCACTACGAGCGCCTGATCGAGGTGTTCCGCGCCCACGACATCGGCTACTTCTTCTACAACGGCGGCAACGATTCCGCCGACACCTGTCTCAAGGTCTCCGAGATCAGCGCGAAGCTCGGCTACCCGGTCACCGCCGTGCACGTGCCGAAGACCGTCGACAACGACCTCGCGCTCACCGACAACTGCCCGGGGTTCGGCTCGGTCGCCAAGTACGTCGCCACGTCGATGCGCGAGGCGGCGTTCGACGTGGCGTCGATGGCCAGGACCTCGACCCGCGTGTTCGTGCTCGAAGTCATGGGACGCAACGCCGGCTGGATCGCCGCCGCGGTCGGTCTGGCCGACGAC
>DATEGT010000172.1:0-36041 GCA_035280025.1 Burkholderiales bacterium
CCTTCGGTCTCGATCCCCTCGACGCACACCAGCGCCCCGGCCTCGTGCAGCACCGAGATGATCCCCGTGAACATGCGCCGCGCCAGCGGCTCTATCGTCACACGCCGCGTCATCTCGCGGTCGATCTTCACGATGTCGGGCTTCAGCTGCCAGATGCGGTCGAAGTTCGAATAGCCCGCGCCGAAATCGTCGATCACGACCAGGCAACCGAGTTCATGGTAATGCTCGACCGCCGTGACCAGCCGTTTCTCGTCGTCAAACGGCGTTTCGATCAGTTCCACCGCCACGCGGTGCGGCGGCAGGCCGTTCTCCTCGAGCATCTGCGCGAACGAGCCGAAACGGTGTCCCTGCACTGCGATGTGGGGGTCGACGTTGAGGAACAGCCAGCTGACCTCGTCGCGCAGATTCCGGAAATTGCGCACGTGCAGGGCCCTGCACTGGCGATCGAGCTGCATGCGGGCGACGCCCGCCGGCGCCTGCGCAAGGAGCTCGGCCGGCAAGTAGATCTTGCCGTTCGAGTCGGCACCGCGTATCAGAGCCTCGTAGCCGACGGGCCGACGGTGTGCGAGGCTGAAAATCGGCTGAAAATGGGTGGTGAGGCGATAATCCCTGCGCGGGCCTTCATCGGCGTCGACCACGAAGACGTCGATATCGGAGGCCGCCGGATCGGCGGTGCCTGCGGCCGCTTCGCGCGGGCTCACGCGTTCCTAGTTCCCACAGCGAGGCGGGGCGCCGTGTGCGGGAATGCCGCCGAGCGCGGCAGACACCAGGCCGGGCGCGTCCTGCTTGCGCGCCTCGCTGGTCAGGAGGAGCGCGGGGTCGACACGCGCGTTGTTGAGGCTGACCGACCAGTGCAGATGCGGTCCGGTGACGCGACCGCTGCGGCCCACCAGGCCGATCCGCTCACCGCGGGCGACGCGCTCGCCCTTCGTCACGTCGATCCTGCTCATGTGGTTGTACATGGTAATCACGCCCTGACCGTGATCGAGCACCACCGAGAGGCCGTTGAAGAAGAAGTCGCCGGTCTCGAGAACGCGGCCCGCAGCTGGCGCGTTGATCGGCGTCCCCTCCGGCGCGGCGATATCCAGCCCGCTGTGCGGCAGGCGCGGTTCGTTGTTGAAGAAACGCCTCGAGCCGAATCCGCCGGAGATGCGCCCCGACGAAGGCAGATCGAAGCCGAGACCGTCGGATTCGAAATCGCTGAAGGTGGAAAACGCCCGGGCGAGCAGGTCCTGCTCGCGCGAGATGCGCCGCAGATCGTCCGGCTCCGGGTCGACCTGGCGCTTGTTGGCGAGGGTCACGTACTGCTTGTCGTATTCGCGCGCGCCGACCCGGAAGCGGACCGTGCGCTCGGTCTTGTCGTCGCGCATCACGGAGAGCTCGTGCGCTCCCGGCTTGAGGGCGAGCGGCAGGCCGACCACGGCCTGCCAGGCGTCGCCCGCGCGAGTGACGAGCACGCGCTGTCCTTCGAATATCACCTCCGGAGCGGGGTCCGGCGAGCGCCCCACGCAGACTACCGCGATGCCGCCGGGCACCTGCGCCGCCGCGGGCACTTCGACGCGCGAGGCGGGAGCACCGAGGGCGAGCCCGGGCGCGAGCGCGATGAGGATGCAGAGGCGGCGCATGGCGGTATTCTGGTGCCCTATTGTCCCCCGATTTCACGCCCGTGCGCCAAAGGCGTTCGCGGGTGTGGAAAATGGCGCCGATCGCGCGCGAATGCCCTACACCGGCCGATATGTCGGGGGCATAATTGGAACTCCCGGCCCGCCCTTCCTTCGACACGCCCCGAGCGTCGAGGCGCGGCCCCTGTCCGGAAGGAAAGCAGATGGTGGCAAGCGGTTCGGCTGTTGGCTCCTACAACACCTCCATCGCGATGGAGTTCTTCAGATTCGCCGGGAAGCCCAAGGCTTTCGCCAAGGGCAAGAAGATCTTCGCCGAGAATCAGCGCGGAATCCCGTTCCTGCTGATGCCCAACCGCATGTACTTGCTGCTCGACGGCGAAGTCGGCATCTTCGCGAGGGAGAAGCCCGTCGGCACGATCCGCCCCGGCCAGATTTTCGGCGAGATGGCGTCCATCGACCAGGGCCCGCGGACGGGAACGGCGCTCGCGCGATCCGCGTGCCGCGTGATCGCGCTCGACGACCGCCAGCTCCGCTCGGCGCTCGGCAGGTACCCCGAATTCGCCTTGATGCTGATGTCGGTGATGATCAGCCGCCTGCGTGAATCCATCGGCCGGATGGGCGCGGAATCGGCGGGAGCCCGCACCCGGTGGATGCAGCCCGCTCCGCTGCGAAAGGATCTGATCGAGGATCTCGGGCGCGTGCTCGGTCCCGAAGCGCACGTGAGCTACGACGCCGGCAACACCATCCTGCGCGAGGGACAGGTCGGCGTGTTGATGTACGTCGTGCTCAAGGGGAAGGTGGCAATCCGCGCCGGAGAAGCGCTTCTCGAGACCGTGGTTCCGGGGGGAATATTCGGAGAAATGGCGCTGGTCGACCGCACGCCGCGTCTGGCGAGCGCCGTCGCGGAGAGCAACGTCAAGCTGCTCGCGATCAACCGCGCTGCCTTTCTGAATCTGGTCAAGCATAGCCGGCGTTTTGCCGCATCTTTGCTCGTCGCGGTGAGCGCGCGGGCGCGCTACGCGGCTTCGCGCTAGGGACCCGGAAAGACGCACCGGGACCGGATGCCTCCGATCCCGGAAGAAGCTTCGGAACTTCGCGACCCCAGCGCTCCAGAGCCAGCGTCACCCCGGACCTGCCGTCGATCGGGCTCGCTCAGTAGCCGAGCCACTTGGTGAGAGTGGCAAGCTGCTGCGGGTCGCCGATCTCGTAGCCCTTGTAGCCGAGCTTTGCGAGGATCTTCTGTCCGGACTCCGACTTGTCCAGGCCGAGCATGATAGCGCGCACTTTTTCGACGTCCGCGTCGCTCATCTTGGTCGACGCGATCATGTGCTTGATCGGAACGCCCTTCGACTCCAGGAGCACGGCACCGCCCTTTTCCTGCCACTGCTTGACCACCGCCCCGGAGCCGGTGACGCCGACGTCGCTGAAGCCGTTCTCGACAAAGAAGGGGACTGCGTCCTGATAGCGGGTCGTGCGGATATCCGCGGTGCGGGCGTCGATCCCGAGATCGCGCAGAGTGGCGCGGGTGATCACCGCGGTGATCGAATCGGGGTCGGGCATGCCGAAGCGCTTCCCCTTCATGTCGCCCGGCTGCGAGAAGTGGGCGTTCTTCATCACGAAGAAGCGCGCCTTGTATTCGGTGTAGCCCTTGGTGAGAACCACGAGGCGATACTTGCCGTCGCGTATCGACATCAGCGAGTGGTGCGCCGGGTGCACGAAAGCGAGGTCGTATTGCTGCTCGTCCAGACCCTTCCGCAGGACCGGATATTGGTCGACGGGCACGACCTTGACGGTCATATGGAGATTCCGTCCGATCAGGTCGGCGAGCTCCTTGTACTTCTCGCGGATCTCGCTGGGCGTGACATAGTAGGTGACGCCCTCGTTGACCGCGAGAACGAGCTCGGCACGCGCCGGGCCTGCGGCGAGCAAGCCGAGGACTAGGGAGGCGGCGACCGCAGCCAGCTTCTTCATGTGTTTTCTCCGCTTATCTGGGTGACTCGACCTCCTTTGAGCAAGTTATGTGCCGAACTGCCTATTTAGCAAGGTTTTCGTCAGCTTTGGAAGGCAGCACTGATTCTTTATTCTTCATAAACAAATGATTAATCTGCAATGGCCACTGACACCGACGGCCCGGAGGGCCGCCCGAAAGTCGGCCGAGTGTCATGATTTCGGGATTTCAGGTGCTGCGGTACTTCTGCCGGGCACCCTTTGCGAGGACCATCCCGTGTCCCGGACGCGCGGGGACCGCGAAGTGACCGTCCCTGCATTCGGGCATCTCCTCGAACAGGTCGGGCGGGGTCCAATCGATGAACTCCACCAGGAATCCGTTGGCCAAGGCGCCCACCACCTGAACCGAAAGCTCGTGCACCACGTGCGGCGCTATTGCGGTTTGATGCTCCGCGGCCAGCCGTCCGATGCGCAGCGTCTCCGAAAACCCCAGCGCGCGGCACACGTCGGGCATGAGGTACTTCGCGGCGCGGCGCTCGATCAGTTCGCGGAACTCGAAGCGGGTGTAGTTGTTCTCGCCGGTCGCGACCGGGATCCGGATGGCGCGCGCGACCTCCGCGCATCCGGCGATGTCGTCGGCGAGGACGGGCTCCTCGTACCACACCAGGCCGAGGTCTTCGAGCGCCTGCGCCTGGCGGATGCTCTCCTGCGGGCCGAGTCGCTGGTTGACGTCGACCATCATGCGTACTGCGCCGCCCAGGGCACGCTGGACCGTTTCGACGCGCCTGCGGTTTTCGAGCGGATCCGGATGGTGGATCTTCATCTTGTAATAGCGGCAGCCCTGCGCCGCGTAGCGCTCCGCCTCCGCCACGAGCTCCTGTTCGCTGTACTTGGACCAGCCGCCGCTGCCGTACGCCGGGACCCGTTCGGACACGGCGCCCCACATGTTGCACAGCGGCAGTCCCGCGGCCTTGCCGGCGATGTCCCACAGCCCGATATCGAGCGCGGAGAGCGCGTACGCGGCGATGCCCTGCTTCTTGATTCCCATGTCCGTGCGAAACATCTTTTCCCACAAAGACTGGACACCGAGCGGATCTTCTCCGATGAGCGCGGGCGCGAGCCTCGCCTGCAGATAGGCGAGCACGGCCTCGGCGCCGCCGCCCCCGAACACCAGGCTGTACCCCAGGCCCTGCAGCCCCTCGTCGGTCGCGATGTCGGCGACGACGAGCTTCTGCTGCGCGTAGCTCCGCGCCATCGGCTCCGGCGTAGGGATGGTTAGGACGCAACTGTCGATCGCCGTGATTTTCATGTCTACCCCGTCAAAGCGTCGACCACGTACGCCACACCGTAGGCCACGGCAAGGGCGAGGACGAACACCAGCATGCCGCGCACCATGGTCTTCGGAATATCCATTGCGTCGAGCTGCCGCTTTATCAGGTAACTCGCCACGAAAAAAGCCACGGTGGAGAGCGCGATGCCGAGCATGCGCGCATTGTACGGGTACCTTGCCCGGGTGGGCGCTTTGGTGCATCCTTTCGCCGGAAGCGGGTCCTGCGGCATCCACATTGGGAGAGTCGATGAAAACCAGACATGTTTACCTGGGCACCGGCGCGCTCGCGATCGTCGCCGCGTGCGCGGGCACGGGACAGGGAACCGGAACCGGCGGGAACATTTCGGGCACCGTGACGAGCGGCAACGGCCCGGAGGCAGGCGTGTGGGTGATCGCGGAGACCACGGATCTCCCGACGAAGTTCGCCAAGGTGGTCGTCACCGACGATAGCGGCCGCTATCTGATTCCCGGTCTCCCGAAAGCGAACTACAGCGTGTGGACGCGCGGCTACGGCTTGGTCGACTCACCCAAGGTGCGGAGCGCGCCCGGTGCCGCGCTCGATCTGAAGGCGGTGGTCGCGCCGAGCGCGGCGGCCGCAGCCGAATACTACCCCGGAATGTACTGGTATTCGATGATCAACATTCCCGGGAAGGGCGAATTTCCGGGGACGGGCGAGAAAGGCAACGGCATCTCCCCCAACATGAAGCAGCAGTACTACTGGGTCGATTCGATGAAGAACTCGTGCCAGTCGTGCCACGCGCTCGGCTCGCACGGCGTCCGGGTTGTGCCCAAGGAGTTCGGCAGCGGCTTCGCGGCGTGGGCGCGCCGCACGCAGTCGGGCCAGGCCATGGCCAACATGGCGCTCACGCTCGGCAACATGGGCCCCGAGCGCGCGCTGAAGCAGTTTGCCGACTGGACAGACCGTATCGCCGCGGGCGAGATTCCGTTCGCGAAGCCCGAGCGCCCGAAGGGCGTGGAGCGCAACGTGGTCATCAGCATGTGGGACTTTTCGACGCCGAAGTACTACATGCACGACGGCGTCTCCACCGATAAGAACAACCCTCGCCTGAACCCGAACGGAAGGATCTACGGCGCGCCCGAGGAGAGCACCGACCTCGTGCCCTTCCTCGACCCGGTGAAGAACGAGCCCGGGTTCCTGAAGCACCCGATCGTCGACCCCAAGACGCCCTCGTCGCTCGGCCTGCCGATGCAACCGTCGGCATACTGGGGCAAGGACCCTATCTGGGACGGCCACTCGAGTATTCACAACGCGATGATGGACCGCGAAGGGCGCCTGTGGATGACCGCGCGGTTCCGGCCCGCGCCGAACCCGGCGTTTTGCAAGAAGGGCTCCGATCATCCTTCTGCGAAGGTCGTGCCGCTCGACGCGTCGCCGCGTCAGGTCTCGGTCTACGACCCGAAGACGGGAGAATGGAAGCACGTCGACACCTGCTTCCCCACGCACCACCTGTTCTTCGCCAAGGACGGCACGACGCTGTGGACGAGCGCCGGCGGCCCGCAGGGCGGCGTCGTCGGCTGGATCGACACCAAGACCTTCCTCGCGACGGGCGACTCGGCGAAATCGCAGGGATGGACGCCGATCATCATCGACGCGAACGGGAACGGCAAGCGCGACGCCTGGGTCGGACCGAATGATCCGCTCGACCCGGCGAAGGACAAGCGCATCATGGCCGGCTTCTACGGAGTCATGCCGAGCCCGGTGGACGATTCGATCTGGGGCCAGGCGATGGACATCGGCTTCTCGCGAGTCGATCAACCCGGCTATCTCATCCGTTTGGTGCCGGGGCCCAATCCTTCGGAGACGTCGCTCGCGGAAATCTATCTGCCACCCGAGGGCGGATTCGGCTCGCGCGGGCTCGACATGGACCTGAACGGCGTGGCCTGGACGGTGCTTGCGAGCGGGCATGTCGCGAGCTTCGACCGCAGAAAATGCAGGGGACCCCTGAACGGCCCGGCTGCGGCGACGGGCAAGCACTGTCCCGAGGGCTGGACGCTTTACCGCATGCCCGGACCGCAATTCAAGGGACTCGACCCGTCGGGCAGCGCCAACCACGCCTACTACATATGGGTGGACCGCTACAACACGCTGGGCCTCGGCGCCAACGTGCCGCTCGCATCGACCAACGGCGGCGAATCGCTGCTCGCGGTCGTCGACGGCAAGCTGGTCGACCTGCGCGTTCCCTACCCCCTCGGTTTTTTCACGAAGCTGGTCGACGGGCGCATCGACGATCCGGACGCGGGCTGGAACGGAAAGGGCCTGTGGACCATGTCGGGCACGCGCACCGTCTTCCACAACGAGGGCGGCACGCAGAACCGGCCGAAGGTGTACAAGTTCCAGATGCGGCCGAACCCGCTCGCGGATTAGCTCCGGCGGGACGAAACGCCCGGGGGCCGCGCTCCCCGGGCTCGTGCCGCACGGGCGCGCCGATTCCCCGGCCTACCGCGCGGCCTTGATCAGGTCGGCGGACTGGTAGCGCGCGACCAGCGCCGTCTTCCCCGTCCCGTCGGGCCTGAACACGGAAGCCTCGCCCTCCTTGACGTTGAACCAGTCCTTGCCGAAGGCGTCGATGATGTTGGGCTTGTGCGAAACGACGAGGGTGTTCGTTCCCCGATCGGGCTTGCTCGCTGCGAGCACCTTCAAGGCGCTCGCGCGCCGGTCGTTCTCGATCGGCGTGACCACGAGGCCGCCTTCGGTGACGTCCGGGGTCGCGACCACGTCCTTGCCGCCGATCAGCCGGCCGGTTTCGACCGCGCGGTCGAACTGGCTGGTGTAGACCTTGCCGAAAGGAATGCCGAGCTTCCTGAACGCCTCGCCGACCTGTCTCGCCTGCTCTCGGCCGCCCGCGCTCAGCAGCCTCTGCTGGGAGACGTTCTCGGGGTGGAGCGGATCGGTATCCGCCATGTTGGTATTGGTGGCGCCGTGGCGGAAAACGATGACGTAGCCGCCCTGCCGGAGATCGAGCAGCCGCGCATCCGGTTCCGCCGGCGGCATCGAAGAGCACGCCGCGAGCAGCGCAGCGCCAACTGCGGCGAGCCGTGCGACAGGTCGTTCCATGCGTCGTCTCCCTTGTGCGTATGCCTGCGGTTCATTCTGACACCGGGACCGCACGCTCCGGTGTTTCATTTGTTTCAGAGTCCCCGGCCTCCTGTAAGATCCGCAATAGAGGAGAAGCGATGAATTCTTTTGCGGGACTTGCCAGGGGGATCGCAATGGCGGCAACGATCTCGGCCGCGGGAGGCGCGCCCGCGGCCACGTTCGTCTACGTGTCGAACGCGGAGGACGGCGACATCGGCGTGTACTCGATGAGGACCGACGGCGTCCTCGAGCCCAAGGGGCGGGTCCCGGCCGCGAAAGCCGTGATGCCGATGACCGTGAGCCCGGACAGGCGATTCCTCTACGCGGCCTCGCGTTCCAAACCCTTCTCGGTGCACGCCTACTCGATCGACCGGAGCACCGGCTCGCTCAAGCTCCTGGCGACCTCGCCGCTCGCCGAGAGCTTCCCGTACATCTCGCTCGACCGCACCGGACGCTTTCTCTTCGGCGCCTCCTACGGGGGCAACCTGATCAGCGTCAACGCCGTCGGCGGCGACCGGCGCATCCTCCCCGGGCCGCTGCAGGTGATTCCGACCGCGCGCAACGCGCATGCGATCAGGGTCGACAACGGCAACCGCTTCGCGTACGTGCCCCACCTCGGGACCGACCAGATCTTCCAGTTCGTCTTCGACGAGAAGACCGGACGGCTCGCCGCGAACACCCCGCCCCTGCTCCAGATGAAAGCCGGAACCGGACCGCGCCACCTGATCTTCTCCTCCGACGACCGTTTCGTCTACGTGCTCTCCGAGCTCGTCGCGACGGTCACGACGCTTTCGCTCGATGCGAAGACTGGACTCCTGAGCGAGGTGAGCTCGATCTCCGCGCTGCCGCCCGGCTCGAAGCTGGAGCCCGGCGCGCCGCGCCCCTCGTCGCGCAACACGGACAACGACATCTGGGCGGCGGACCTGCACCTGACTCCCGACGGAAAGTTTCTCTACGCCTCGGAGCGCACTTCGAGCACAATCACGGGCTTCAGCGTCGACCCGGCCACCGGCAAGCTGAGCTACCTCGCGAGCGTTCCCACGGAGAAGCAGCCGCGCGGCTTCGCGATCGACCCGGCGGGGAAGTTTCTCGTCGCTTCGGGCGAGAAATCGGACACCCTCTCCACTTACGCGATCGACGCCGCGAGCGGCGCCCTCAGGCCCGTCGGGAAGACTCCGACGGGGAAGGGCTCGAACTGGGTCGAGATCGTCTCGTTCGATTAGTAGCGCCGGCCGGCATGCCCGACACCAGCGAAACGCTCTCCGCCCCGGCGCCCGAGTCCGCGCAGCGGCACACCGGCATCGGCCGGCAGGTCGACAAATCCCTGCCGAGGCGCCTGCGCATGATCCTCGCGCTCGACGATTTCGAGGCGCCGGCCCGGCGCTACCTCCCGCGGCCGATGTACGGCTACGTCTCGGGCGGCGCGGAAACGAACGCCTCGCTGCGCGCGAACCGCGCCGCGTTCGACGAGTACGCCCTGGTTCCGCGCGTGCTGGTCGACGTCTCGGGCCGCTCGACCAAGACCGCGCTCTTCGGCCGCGAGTACGCCGCGCCCTTCGGGATCGCGCCCATGGGCGGCAGCTCGATGGCCGCGTACCAGGGCGACATCGTGCTCGCGCGGGCCGCGGCCGCGGCCGACGTCCCGATGATCATGAGCGGAGCGTCGCTCACGCGCCTCGAGGACGTGCGCGCCGCAGGGCGCACCGCCTGGTTCCAGGCCTACCTGCCGGGCGACGACGCGGCCATCCGGACGATGGTCGACCGCGTCGCGCGAGGCGGCTTCGACACTCTGGTCCTCACCGTCGACGTGCCGGTCGGCGCGAACCGCGAGAACAACGTGAGGAGCGGCTTCAACCGGCCGCTCCGGCCGACGCTGCGCCTCGCCTGGGACAGCGCCCTGCGCCCGCGCTGGCTCTGCGGGATGTTCCTGCGCACGCTGGTGCTGCACGGCATGCCGCACTTCGAGAACACCGGCACGCGCGCCCCGCTCATCACGAGCACCGCCGAGCGCTACACGGGGCCGCGCGACAAGCTTTCCTGGCCGCACGTCGAGCTGATGCGCCGGATCTGGAAGGGAACCCTGATCCTGAAAGGCGTGCTCGACCCGGTGGACGCGCGCATCGCGCGCGAGAGCGGAGTCGACGGCGTCATCGTTTCCAACCACGGCGGCCGCCAGCTCGACGGGGCGCTCGCGCCGCTGCACGCGCTGCCCGCCGTCGCGCAGGAAGCCGGCCGCATGACGGTGATGATGGACAGCGGGATCCGCCGCGGGACCGACGTGCTCAAGGCGCTCGCGCTCGGCGCCCGGTTCGTGTTCGTCGGCCGGCCCTTCCTCTACGCCGCGGCGATCGCGGGCGAAGAGGGCGTGCGCCACGCGGCTAGGCTCCTGCGCGAGGAGATCGACCGCAACATGGCTCTCCTCGGCCTCACCGCGCTCTCGCAGATGACGCGCGAGCGGCTAACGCAGGCCCGGTAGCCTGTCAGCGCGCCTCGGGCGGGCTCGAGGTCCATCCGATCTGGAAGCCGAAATCTGGAGTGTTGTTGAAGCTGCCGAGGTTCTCGGTCAGCGCGAAGGTCAGAACGGACGCACCGACCCTGTAGCGCGCGCCGACCGAAGCCTGGTACTTCGTCTTCAGCAAGTCGGGCAAATCCGTGTCGTTGTGGTTGAAAACGCTGCGGCTCGCGTAACCCTGTGCGACCAGGTTGACCCTGTCGGTCCATTGATACTCGTAACCCAGGATCAATGTCGGGATGAAAGTCCTGCTGTACCCAGGCGTGATGTCGGAGGCCTCCGAGTGCACCCCGGACACGCTCGCGTAAGCGGCGTGGTGCTCCCAGAGCCTTTGCAAGGTCACCTGCAGCCCGACATCGGCATGCCCCGTGGAGAGAAACGCGCGCTCGCTATCGTAAGGGACCTTCACCGCGCCCTCGATCACAACGTTCCAAGGCTCGCCGTCGACGGCCGTGTTGTAGCGCACGCCGAAGGTCGGGTCGAGGATGCCGTTCTCGGGAACCCTCGGCTGAATCAGCGAGGTCCGCTTCAGGTCCAGAATGACGTTGACGTCGTTCCGCTCCAGCGCCGGCCGCCCGAACGAGCTCATGCCAAAAGTACTGTGGAAATTCTCGATCGTGCCGTCGAGGAAGCCGCCGCCGTAGTGCACGGCGCTGAATACCCCGTATACGCCCCAGTGCTCCGTGAGCTTGTAGTTGAGCGTGACGTCGAGAAGGCCGAGCTCGAGGTCGACGAGGTAGGCTTCGCCCGGCAGATTGCGTATTGCCTGGATCTCGGCGGGGCCGAGCTTTCGCCGCCCAGGCAAGGACTCCAAGTATTGCTGCACGTTCGGGCTCAACGCCCAGGTGTTCTGGTAGCCGAGGTCGACGTCCACGCCCCAGCTGCCCGGCGGCACGGGCACGGCGCTCGCCGGCCGCATGTCGAGGCGCAGGAACCCGAAGGGGGTGAGATCGCGCATGCGCAGCAGGCCGTAATGGACAGGGTGCGCCGACTGCAGATCGCCCTCGGACGGACCGGCCCGCGCCACCGCGGGCAGCAGCAACGCCAAGAGCAACAGCGCTCTCCCCGCCATTTTTCATTCCCACTATGACCAGGCGCCGCCGAGCGCCTTGAACAGGTCGGCGATCGCCGCCCGCTGCGCTCGTAGCGCGTCGATGCGGTTCTGCTCGGCGGCGAGCAGGTTGCGCTCGGCGTCGAGCACCTCGAGCTGGCTGGTGAGCCCGTTCTCGTAGCGAAGGCGGGCGAAGCGCAGCGCGATCGTGAGAGCCGCCGCGCGGTCGCGCTCGGCGTCGAGCCGCTCGCGTGCCTTGACCTGGGCGACCAGAGCGTCGCGCACCTCGCGGAACGCGTTCTGCACCGCGAGCTGGTACGCCGCGAGCGCCTGGCGCTCCCGTGCGTTCGCCGCCTTGACCTGCGCCTCGATCCGGCCTCCAGCGTAGATCGGCTGGCCGAGCGCGACCGCGGCCTGCCCTATTCCGGCCGGCCCGGTAAAGAGATCGGACAGCGCCACGCTCTCGCTCCCCAGGAAGCCGGTGAGCGAGATCGTCGGAAAGTACGCGGCGCGCGCGACCCCGATGCGGGCGTTCGCCGCGATCAGGCCTTGCTCGGCTTGGACCAGGTCGGGCCTGCGCCGCAGCAGGTCCGAAGGGAGGCCGGCGGGCACCACGATCGCGGCGGTCTGCTCGTCGGGATCGCTTCCCGCTTCGAGCGCGCTCTCGTAGATCGCCTTCGGGCTCCGCCCAAGCAGCACTGCGAGCGCGTTCTCCTGTTGAGCGCGCTGCTGCTCCAGCACCGGCACCTGGGCGCGCTCGGCCGCAAGCTCGGCGCCAAGCTGGCGGTACTCGAACTCAGAGATGTCGCCGACGTCGAGACGTCTCTTCTGCATGGCGAGCGACTCGCTGCGCGCCGCCACCGCGCGCCGCTGGGCGGCGAGCTGCCCGTCGAGCGAGCGCAGTGCGAAATAGCCCTGGGCGACGTCGGCGCTGAGCGTCACGCGCACCGTCTCGGCGGCCGCCTCGGTGGCGAGCAGGTCCGCGCGCGCGGCCGCGGTGGCGTTGCGCAGCCGACCCCACAGGTCGACCTCGTAGGACACGTCGAGCGACACGCGGGTGTCAGATTGCCGGGTGCTTAGGCCCGGCGGCACGGGGAGCGGCGCGCGCTGCGAGAACTGCGTGCGGCGGCGCTCGGCGCTCACGGCGACCTGCGGCTGCTGGTCGGCGGCCGTGACCGAGACGATTGCGCGCGCCTCCTCGACGCGGGCGGCTGCGAGCGCGACGTTCGCGTTTCTCGCGAGCGCCTCCGACATCAGCCGGTCGAGGACCGGGTCTTCGTAGACCCTCCACCATTCGGCCGCCTGCGCCTTGCTCGCGGCGGCGGGCGCGTCCTTCCAAGCTGCGGGCAGCTCCTGCTCGGGCCTGGTGTACTCCGGAGCCAGGCTCGCGCACGCGGCGAGCGCGGCTAACGAGATCGCGATGATCGGAATTCTACGCATGGCCTTCCTCCGTGCTGAGTCGTGCGGGGTGCGGGATCGCGGCCTCGGCCTTGAGCGCCGCGGCGGCGCGTTTCTCCGAGAGCCTGCGCTCGGTGATGACGCGGTAGAACATCGGCACGAAGAAGATCGCGAGGAACGTCGCCGCCATCATCCCGCCCATGACGCCGGTGCCGACCGACCGCCGCGCGCCCGCCCCGGCGCCGACCGAGAACGCGAGCGGCAGCACCCCGAGGATGAACGCGAGCGAGGTCATCAGGATCGGCCGGAACCGCAGCCGCGCCGCTTCGAGCGCCGCCGCGGAGGCCGACATCCCCTCGTTGTGCTTCAGCACCGCGTACTCGACGATCAGGATGGCGTTCTTCGCGGCCAGGCCTAGCAGAGTCACCAGGCCGATCTGGAAGTAGACGTCGTTCGTAAACCCGCGCAGCCACACCGCCGCGAGCGCGCCGAAGGTTCCGAACGGCAGCGCGAGCAGGACCGAGAGCGGGAGCGACCACTTCTCGTACTGGGCGGCGAGGATGAGGAATACCATCAGCACCGCCAGGCTCAGCGCGATCGTCGAGGTGCCGGTCGACCTCTTCTCCTGGAACGAGGTGCCGCTCCAGTCGTAGCTGAAGTCCGGCGGCAGCGTCTCCGCGGCGACCTTCTCGATCAGCTGGATCGCCTGCCCGGACGAAACACCGGGGGCGCCCTGGCCGATCATCTTGACCGCGGGCAGGTTGTTGAAGCGGTCGAGCGAGTCCGGGCCCGAGGAATAGCGCACGCTTGCGAGCGCGTTCAGCGGAATCATGTCGCCCTTCGCGGAGCGCACGTAGATCTCGCCGATCGAGTCGGGCCGCTTGCGGTATTCGGGCTCCGCCGACATCAGCACCTGCCAAGCGCGTCCGTACTTGTTGAAATCGTTGACGTAGTAGGTGCCGGCGGTCGCCGCGAGCGTCGCGTATAACTGGTCGATCGGCACGCCGAGCGCCTTCGCCTTGTCCCTGTCGAGGTCGACGTAGAGCTGCGGCACGTTCGCGCGCCAGAAAGTGTTGACGAAGGCGAGGCCCGGCTCCTTCGCGGCGCGGCCGAGGAACTGCTGAACCACCTCGGCGCTGCGCCGCGGGCCGCCCTCGCCATGGTTCTGGATGTAGAACTCGAAGCCGCCTGCGGTGCCCAGCCCGAAGATCGGCGGCGGCGCAAACGCGAGCACCAGCGCCTCCTTGATCCCCGCAGTCTTCATGAACACCTCGCCCACCAGCTCGTGCGTGGTGACTGAGCGCTCGTCCCAGTCCTTCTGCGTGACGAAGATCGTAGCCGCGTTGTTGCGGTAGCCGCCCCCGATAAAGTCGAAGCCAGTGAACGCGATCGCGTTCTGGTTCGCCGGGTTCGAGCGGATGGCCTCGACGACCTTGGCGACGACGCGATCGGTGCGCTCCAGGCTCGCGCCGTCGGGCAGGATCACTGCGGTGAGGAACCAGCCCTGGTCCTCCTCCGGCACCAGACTCCCGGGCGTCGCGCGCCACAGGCCCGCGGCGAGGACGACCATCCCCGCGAAGAGCGCGAGACCGATGCCTCCGCGCCGCAGCATCCACGCCACGCCGTTGGCATAGCGGCCGGTCATTCGGTGGAACCAGCCGTTGAACCAGTCGAAAAAACGTCCGGGCTGCTTGTGCTCGCGCTTGAGAATGAGCACGCACAACGCGGGGGTCAGCGTCAGCGCCACCGCCCCGGAGATCACGACCGCGATCGAGATCGTGACCGCGAACTGCCGGTAGAGCTCTCCGGCGAGCCCGCCGAGGAAAGCGATCGGAACGAACACTGCGCACAGCACCAGCATGATCGCGACGACCGGCTTGGTGACCTCCTGCATCGCCTTCATCGCGGCGTCGCGCGCGCCCAGGTGCTCCTCGTGCATGATACGCTCGACGTTCTCGAGCACCACGATCGCGTCGTCGACGACGATCCCGATCGCGAGCACCATGCCGAAGAGCGTCAGCGTGTTGATCGAATAGCCGAGCAGCATCAGTCCGGCGAAGGTTCCGATGAGGGACACCGGCACGGCGGCGAAAGGAATCAGCGTCGCGCGCCAGTTCTGAAGGAACAGGAACACGACTAGGAACACGAGCACCATCGCCTCGGCGAGCGTCTTCAGCACCTCCCGAATCGACACCTCGACGAAGCGCGTCGTGTCGTAAGGGATCGAATACGTGAGGCCGTCGGGGAAGTGCGAGGAAAGCGTGCGCACGGCGTCCTTGACGTTTTTCGACACCTCGAGCGCGTTCGCACCGGGCTGCAGAAACACCCCGACCAGCGATGCCTCCTTGCCGTTGACGCGGCCGATGAACTCGTAGTCTTTCGACCCGAGCTCGACCCGGGCCACGTCCTTAAGCCGCAGCGTCGAGCCATCCGGGTTCGCGCGCACGATGATGTTCTCGAATTCCTGCGGATCGGCGAGCCGGCCCTTGGTGGTGACCGTGTAGACGAGCTCCTGCGGGCCGCCGGCCGGGGTCTGGCCGACCTTTCCCGCCGCGAACTGCGCGTTCTGTTCGTTCAAGGCGGCGACCAGGTCCGCGGTGGTGAGCTTGAGCTGGGTCATGCGGTCGGGCCGGACCCAGATCCGCATCGCGTAGTCCTTCGCTCCGAAGATCTGCACGTTCGTCGTGCCCGGAATCCGCTTGAGCACGTCGAGCAGGTTCATGGTGACGTAGTTGCTGATGTACAGATTGTCGTAGCGGCCAGTGGGCGAGTAGAAAGCCGCAACCAGGAGGAACGACGACGAGCTCTTGTCCACCGTCACGCCGAGGCGGCGGACGTCGGTCGGAAGGCGCGGCTCGACCTGTCTCACGCGGTTGTTGATGTTGACGGCGGCGCGATCCACGTCGGTGCCGATCTCGAACGTGACCTGGATCTGCACGGTGCCGTTCGAGGTCGAGGTCGAGCTCATGTAGATCATGTGCTCGACGCCGTTGATGGCGTTCTCGATGGGCGCCGCCACCGTCTGCTCGATCACCGCGGCCGACGCTCCCGGGTAGGCGGCGGTGACCGTGACCACGGGCGGCGCGATCTCGGGGTACTGTGCGATCGGAAGAACGCGGATCGCGGCAAGGCCAGCGATCACGACGAAGAAGGACAGGACCGCCGCGAAGATCGGGCGGTCGATGAAGATGCGCGAGAACATGGCGTGCCTCCCTTTGCTTTGTGTTACTTCTGTGCGACGGTCGCAGGCTGCGAGGCGACGGTCACCGGGGCGCCCGGACCGATCTTCATCACGCCGTCCACGATCACTCGGTCGCCCGCCGCGAGACCCTCGGTCACGATCCAGGCGTCGCCCTGCCAGTCGCCCAGGCTCACGGGGCGCGGCTCGGCCTGGCTCTTCTCGTTGACCACGTAGACGAACTTGCCCTTGGGACCATCGAGCACCGCGCGCTGCGGCACGAGCACGGCGGCCGGCCGCTGCGCACCCTTCAGGGTGACGCGCACGAACTGGCCAGGATGCAGCAGCCCCGTCGGGTTCGGCAGCTCGGCGCGGGCCTCGCTGGTGCCGGTCTGGCCCGAGACGCGGACGTCGGAGAAGTTCACTTTGCCGGACTTGCTGTATACGGTGCCGTCGGCGAGCTTCAGCGTCACGTCGAACTGCCCGCCCTTGGGCAGGGAAAGCTGGCCGGCTTCGACCTGGCGGGCGAGCTTCAGCCGTTCCTCGTCGGAGACTCCGAACAGCACGTAGATCGGGTCGATTTGCGAAACCGTCGTGAGCAGGGCGTCGGCGCCGGACACGAAATTGCCCTCTGAGCGCTGCGCCCGGCCAGCGATGCCCGTTACTGGGGCCTCGACGCGCGTGTAGCGCAGGTTCAGCTGGGCATCCGCGACGTTCGCCCGCGCGGTCTTGGCCTCGGCCTCCGCGACTTGCTCGATGGACACCGCCTCGTCGTAGTCCTTCTGGCTGGCGGCCCGCACCTCGTAGAGCGGCTTCAGGCGCGCGCTGTTGCGCCTGGCTTGCGCGAGCTTCGCCTCGGCGCTCGCAAGCGCGGCGTCCGCGCGGGCGGCGGCGACCTCGAAAGGCGCCGGGTCGACGATGAACATCGACTGGCCTTCCTTGACGGTGCCACCCTCATGGTAGTTGCGCTTGAGCAGGATGCCGCTCACCCGCGCGCGTACTTCGACCTCGCGCGATCCGGCGGTCTGGCCGACGTATTCAAAGGTCGCCGCGACCGGTTGCGGCTCGACAGTGACGACCGCTACGGCGGGCGGGGCCATAGCTCCGCGGGGTTGCGAGTTCGCCTGCTGGCCGCCGGCGAGGAGCGCCGTGGCCGCTGCGACGAGCAGCGCCCCGGCGGAGGAGTAGAAAACGGCTTTGCGTATCACGACACTTCCCTTTCAGTTGGATTGAATCTGTCTAGGCTCGCAAGTTCGGCCTTGCGAGCATCGAAGAGGAACCTGGCCGAGACCTCGAGAAAGCTCCTCACGATCTCTCGCTCCTGGACGCAGCTCACGAGTGCGTTCCCTGTGCTTGCCGGTGCCGGCTGAGCCACAGCAGCATCGGAACTGCGATCAGCGTCCCTGGTATAAGTAAGAAAGCTGCTAGAGCCAGCAGCAGCCGAGAAAATGTGAGTAACCGCTTCATTTTCATGCTCCGCGTGAAAAATCAACGTCTTGCCCCTAATCCCCTTGCACTAGCCGGTACCACGATGTTACGATACCGTTCGGTAACATCTGGAAGCGAATGATACTGACCGGTCACTCTCATGTCAAGCATGGGGTTAAGTCAATGAGCGCAAAAGCAAAAGCTGCCGGGCTGCCCGGGACCCAACCGCTTCCTGGCGAAAAAGAGAGGGCGTGCGACCGCATCTTCAATGCGGCCTGCGAGCTCTTTTACCGCAAGGGAATACGCGCGGTCGGGATCGAGGCGATCGCCGAGAAGGCGCACGCCACCAAGATGAGCCTGTACCGAACCTTCCCCTCGAAGGACGAGCTCGTCGCCCAATACCTGCAACGGGAGAGCGACCGCGCCTTCCAGAGGTGGGACGAGCGGCTCGGCGCGTATTCCGGCGATCCGCGCAGGCAGCTGAGCGCGCTGTTCTCCGAGCTGGCCTGCAGCGGCGAGGACCGCAATTCGCGCGGCTGCGCGCTCGCGAACGCCGCGGTGGAGCTCACCGATCCCGAGCACCCGGGACGGAAGATCATCGAGGAGCACAAGGCGGAGCTGCGCTCGCGCCTGCTGCGCCTCTGCGCCGATGCCGGCGCCCGCGACCCCGCGGCGCTGGCCGACGGTCTGTTCCTCCTTATGGAGGGCGCCTTCTCCAGCGCTCGCACGCTCGGAAGCTCCGGCCCGGGCAACGCCCTGGCCCAGGCCGCCCAGGCGCTGATCGAGGCGCAACTCCCCAAGGCGCCGGCCGGCACCTGAGCTCGGGCAATCGCTTCTCGCTTCGCCGGACATAGAAATCCCGCTTCCTCGAACACAACGACGTTCGAGGTCCGCGGATTTCGACATGCCCGTGCCGGCGGCACGCCGTAGGCCTATCTCAGCAGGCCGTTCGCCCTGCCTTTGTCGCGCAAGCGCCCGCACTGCGCGGGCGAAAGGCGCGTCGCCGAGGGCGAGGTTTCGTCGCGCATGAGATTGCCCTCCGCGCCGCTGTGCTCGCCGCTGTCCATGAGGACGTGGGAGAGCTCGTGCGCGAGCGCGATCCCGGCGTCGCGCGTTCCCGAGGTCATCCACACGGTATCGGCGATCTCGGGGCGGGTGCGGCTGTTGCCGCGGCCGATCGCCTCGGCGTCGAACGCCGGCCGGCTCCTGGTGTCGCGCACCAGGTAGACCGCCGGCCTCGACACCGGCCGAATACGCGCCACCTCGCGCGCCGCGGGCGTGGAGTAGTCCATCAGATCGTCCCGCACCCGCAGCACGACGGGGTCGCCGTGCTCGAGCGTGACGCCGCACTGGGCGAGGATGTCCCCGGCCCGGTGGAGCGCGCTTTCTGCGCGCTCGCGCGTCCAGCCGCTGCCCTCGAGCATCACGACCGCGAGCGAGGCGACCAGGCGCGGCTGCGCGAACGCGGCGCCGCAGGCGAAGGCCAGGGCGAAGGCGAGGACTCTCATCCGCCGCCATAATGCCACTCATGCGTTTCATCGCCCATGTCGACATGGACGCCTTCTACGCGTCGGTCGAGCTGCTGCGCTATCCGGAGCTGCGGGGAAAGCCGCTCGTCATCGGCGGGCGGCGCCGCGCGGCGCAGGGCGAGCCGGGGACTTTCCCAACACTGCGCGAGTACAAGGGGCGCGGCGTCATCACCACCGCGACTTACGAGGCGCGCGCCTTCGGCGTTAACTCCGGCATGGCGCTGATGCGCGCGGCGAAGAAGGCGCCCGACGCGCTGCTGTTACCCGCGGACTTCGATGAATACCGCAGGTACTCGCGACTGTTCAAGGAGGCGGTGCGCTCGCTCGCCCCCGAGGTCGAGGACCGCGGCATCGACGAGATCTACGTCGACCTGAGCGCGCTCGCCGTCGAGTGGGCGGAAGCGCACGACCTCGCGCGCTCGATCCAGGGAGCGGTGCTCGAGGCGACGCGGCTCTCCTGCTCTATCGGCGTCGCGCCGAACAAGCTCCTTGCGAAAATGGCCTCCGAGATGGACAAGCCCGGCGGGCTCACGCTGCTCTCCGAGGCCGACGTCCCCGAGCGGGTCTGGCCGCTGGCCGCGCGCAAGATCAACGGCGTCGGCCCCAAGGCGGCCGCGAGGCTGGAAGCCATGGGGATACGCACCGTCGGCGAGCTCGCGCGCGCCGACCCGGCTCTGCTGGTCGAGCGCTTCGGGGAAAAGCACGGCGCGTGGATGCACGAGGCGGCGAACGGCCGCGACGAGCGGCCGGTGGTGACGCACAGCGAGCCGAAATCGATCTCGCGCGAGACCACTTTCGAGGACGACCTGCATCCGGTGGGGGACCGCGAAACGCTGTCGCGGGTCTTCACCGAGCTGTGCGCGAGGCTCGCCGGCGACCTCGAGCGCAAGGGCTATGCGGGCAGGACGATCGGATTGAAGCTGCGCTACGACAACTTCAAGACCCTGACGCGCGACTGCACGCTCGAAACCCCGACGCGCGACCCCGCCGCGATCCGCCGCGCCGCGGGCGAGTGCCTGAAGCGCGCGCCGCTCGAGCGGCGCATCCGGCTGCTGGGCGTGCGGGTCGGGGCGCTGAGCAAGTCCGGCTAGTTCTGGCCAGGCACCCGCGTGGGCCGTTGATCTCGGGCCGCGGCTCGCTCTTGCCCGCCATCTCTACCGGACTGCACGAATTCCTGAAGTCGACCTCGGGCGCTTAGGGGCACACGCGCGCGAAAGCGGCCGCGATCGAAAATAACCGGAGCCTGTGCCTCTCTAGATCCCCTTGATCCGCGCACCCTGCGCGATGTTCTCCACGCGAGCCTGGTAGCGCCCGAAGAAAGTCATGCGCGGCGCGGTGTACACAATGGAGAACAGTTCGCCGTTGCTCACTGCGCCATAGCCGACCCCGGAGAGCTCAACGCTATCGACCTTCCTGACGACCTTGAACTCGAAGCGGTAGCCCTTGGCTCCGCCGAACGTCGCGGGCTCGGACTTCACGAGCTGGAACGTCGAGCCGTCGCGAGTCAGCATGCTCTCGAAAAGCGACACGATCTCGTCCGGCTGCATCGTCGAATGGAACACCAACGGCTGCGCAGAGCCGCCGCGCGCGACCGGTTGGATCGCCTGCCCGTCCTTGATCCCCGAGTAGATCTGGAGATCGTCTATCGGCAGACCTTCCATCGTCCAGTGCTCCGCCGCTTGCCCCGGAATGTAGATGTGGTTCCATGAACCGTCCAGTGTGACCGTCAGCCTATTTCCGACGAGCTGTTCACCGGATTCCGGCTTGACCGGGGTCGGAGGAGTGACGCATCCGGCCAGCCACAGAAAGCAGGGTATCAAGATGTATTTCCTCATTGTCCGAGTTCCTCCAGGTAGCTCTTGATCATAGGGGCGTCGGGCGCCTTGGGAGCCGCGTCAAGGTAGCTGCGGTAGCTAGCCCGGGCTTCGGGGATTTCGTGACGCGCGCGATATACGGTGCCCATGCCGCGCCACAGCTCGGGCGGCGCGCCGGCCTCCAGAGACGCTGCCTGGTAGTCGGCGAGCGCTGCATCGTAGTCTCCTTCCCCGGCGCGCAAGCGGTGTACCTCGCCGCGGAAATACAAGTAATCGGGCTGCTCCGGCTCCGCCGCGATCTTTCGCGTCAGCAGCGCGACGCTCTCCTCGCGCTGGCCGCGCTTGACTTCGTCCTCCAGCCACTCCCGGCGGAATGCCTTCGTTCTTTCCCGCCATAGGTCGACGTTGGTCGTGCCCCCGGGCATCGTCCGGGCGAACGCCGTGAGGGCGCTCTGACGTTCTTCCGCGGGCGGGTGGGTCGCGAACAGCGGGTTATTCCTGGACGGATCGCCTCCGGGCCTGGCCTTGAGCTCGAGCAGCAGGTTGTCCCAGACCTTCGCCGCTTCCGACGCGTCGTAGCCCGCCTTGTTCATGAGCATCACACCGATCCGGTCGGCCTCGCGCTCGTGATCGCGCGTATAGCTGAAACCGCTCGCCATGACACCCGCCCCTCCCAATATGCCGACGGCGCCGCCCACGTACCCCGCGGCCGCGATGACTCCGAAAACCTGCGCAAGCGCGGAGCGAGACTTGGCGTCGCGCAACTGATCGACCGAGTGCCGCGCGAGATAGTGGCCGATCTCGTGTCCCAGGACCGCCGCGAGCTGCGCCTCGTTGTCGGCGCGCAGCATCAGCCCTGACCACACCTGCATCATGCCGTTGGGTGCCATGCTGGCGTTGAACCAGGGCGTATGAACCAGGTACACGCGAATATCGGGGCAGTGCTCACCGCCAAGGCGGCAGGCGATTCCCTGAATGTAGTCGTTGAGGCCCCGATCCTTGATGCGGAACGGACTGCGCCGCAGCCGCGTCTCCGCCCGGTCCATCATGGCCCAGAGGCCGCCTTCGTCGCTCGCGATGTCGGGCCGCGCGAAGCGCGGCGGCGGCTTCCACTCCACCTCGTCCCCGCGCGAGAGTCCGGGCCGCAGCAATGCGCCGCACGCGCATCCGAGAGCCAGGAACCCGCGCCGGTTCATTTCACTGCCGGAAACTCTTCGAGCAGTACGTCGACCGTGCCGGCAGCCTTGGCGGGATCGCGCAGATCGCCGGAGTTGCGCTGGATGCGATTGAACCAGAGGACTTGGCCGGTGTTCAGGTCGACCAGCGACGCGTACCCCAGCTGCTGACCGGCCATACCGCCTACGGACGCGACCCTGCCCCCGCTCAATATGGTCGTCAGGATGGTCGTCGCGATCGCGGTGGCTTGCCTCTCGGTGCTCGCGTAGCTGTCGCGCACCCAGCTGAAGAGCGCGTAGTCCGCTCCGGTTTTTTCCTTGATCGCGCGCACCGCCTCACCGAGGGACCAGTCTAGCTTGCCCTGCTTGGTCGGCAGGGAGTAAGCGGTGGGGCCGAAGTGATGCAGCGAGATCGCGCGCGCGACCGCGCCGTGCAGAGCGTTGATGTCGGCGAAATCGTCGGCGTCCTTTTCGCCGAGCGTGACGAGCTCGACGCCCTGGATGCCCTTTCTCGCAAGCAGCGCATCGCGGAAGTTCTTGTGCGCCGCCTCGGTCCAATCCGCCTTCGGCTCGGGAACACCGCCCGCGCTGATCGAGTAGAGCTCGATGTCGAGCGGCATCACCACGACCTTCGTGCCCTTGGGCAGGGTGCTGAACCCCGGCGCGAGATTCTTCGACTGCTGCGGCCCGGCGGGTGCAGCGCCCCACAGCTGACCCAGGCCTTGCGCCATCGAAGCAAATGGCAGACCGAGCAATCCCAGAAGCAGCAAACCTGCCGAGACGGACGCGTTGCACCGCGCCGTGTCCGACCTGCGTGGCTTTGTTTTCACGCGACCTCCTTGGAGTAGGGATCCTATCCCCGCCAATACGATAGCATGGCCGGTGCCACGCCCGCGATTGCGCCGAAACCGATTGCGTTCGCCAGGGAACTACGCGCTCAGCTCGCGCACCACCGTGGTGATCCTCCAGCGCGCGAACTCGCGCTCGAATTCCGGGAGCGAAAGGAATCCGATGCAGGGAAAGGCGCCGCGCTGCGCGATGCCGCCGTTCGCGAGCTTGCGCGCGAGCAGGATCGCGGGCATGCAGGGGATCTCCGGGCCGTGCAGCGCGTCGGCGGTGAGGTGCCACTCCGCGCGCACGCGGCTGCCGTCGGCGCGCCGGCCGAGAACGGCGACGAGCATCCCGGCAAGCGTGCCGCCGAGCCCGTTCATGCGCGAGGCGACCCAGTCGAGCGCTCCGGTCCAGCGCTCGAGCGGCACCTGCACGCCACGCCTGCGCAGCAGCGCGGCGAGCCACAGCGCGCTCTGCTGGACGCTGAGCTCGAGCGCCGCGCGGAACTCGACGGTGCGCGCCTCCGGGTAGAGGCGCGGCAGCAGCTCCAGGTCCGGCACGTCGCAGGCGGCGGCCCAGCGCGGGCCCAGGCCGTAGAAGCGCAGCCGCTTCAGCTCCTGCCAGCCCCAGGCGTCGCGCCACTTGCCGCCGCTCACCCACTTGAACGGCCGTCCGGCATAGCCGAGCACCGCGGCAAGGGTCGCCGGCCCGCGCGGCGCGCGCTGGCCCGGGGCGATGGCGATCTGGATCTCGTCGATCTTGGGCACGCGCGCCGCGAGGCTCGCGACCACCGCCGACGACAGCGCGGGCACGCTGCTCGCGCCCGTGATCGCGAGGCGGTCGGCGGAGCGCGCGGCCGACTGCAGGTTCTGGGAGAAGCGCGCGACGAACTGCCGGCCGTCGGCGAGATCGAAGTAGTGCGCGCCGGCGCCGAGCGCCGCGCGCGCCACGCCGTAGCTCTGCGACTGGAACGGGCCCGCGCAGTGGATCACGAGATTGGGGGCGAGGCGCTTCAAAGCTCCGGGGAAATCGCCGGCGGAGTGGTCCAGGCGCGCGTGCTTCACCGGGAGATCGCCGAAGGCGCCCCCGCCCTCGTCCGGATTGCGGCCCGCCGCGATGACCTCCATTCCCGAGAAAGAGAGGCCGCGGCACACCCGGGCGCCGAAGTTTCCGTAGCCTCCGATCACGACGACGCGCATCGCCCTCCCCCGGGCGGACTGGATGTCACTGGAAACCGCGGCCCCTGCAAGGGGGCCGCCGGGCGCAGCTACTATAGCCCAGCTTTCGGCGAGAACCCACTAGCCGCCGATGCGGGGTCCGCTTCCTCCTCATCCAGGCGCTCGATCAGCTCGGGTCCGTCGGCCTTGGCGTTGTTGACGAGGAGGCGCACCTTCCACCGGGTGAGCTCGGAAGGCGGCAAGCGCCGCTCGGCGACCGCCTTCACCTCCTGCGGATCGATCAATCTCCGGTCCAACCAGGCCTCGCAGGCGTCGGCCGGCAGCACCACCGGCGCGCGGCCGTGGATCTCGGCGAGCGCCCCGGTCGCGGCCGCGGTGAGAATCGCGCAGGAGCGCAGCGCCGCGCCGGTCTCCGGATCCTTCCAGTAGGCCGCGAGGCCGGCGAAGCAGAACAGAGCGGCGTCGTTTCTCCGGATGAAGTAAGGCTGCTTCGCCGCCTTGATCTCGCCCGTCGCGGGGTCGATCCGCTCCACCGCCCGCCACTCGTACCAGCCCTCGGCGGGAATCAGGCAGCGCGAGCGCGCGAACGCGTCGCGCCACATCGGCTTGCCGGCCGCATCTTCCAGGCGGGCGTTGAAGCTCGTTTTCGGCGGCTTTGCCTCCTTCCACCAGTGCGGCACCATGCCCCAGCGGCCGACGGCGAGCTCGGGGCGCGTCGCGCTCGCGGGCAGCCGCAGGAAGGGAACCGTGTCGGTGGGAAAGACGTTGTAGCGGCGCGCGAACGGATTCGGGTTGTCGCGCCGCCCGAGATCGAAAGCGCGCTCGAGCGCGCGCTCCTCCGGGCTGACGAAGCGACCGCACATGGATACATTCTAGGCGGTGCCGGGTCGCCCCGGACCCGCACCCGCACGGCCCCGGCCGGGGCCGCGGCGAATTGTTCGGTGGTACGCTAAGGCGTTTCGGCGACTCGCGGGAGGCTCCGATGCCGGGTGCACACAAGGTCGTCTCGAGCGACAAGTGGATGGCGGCGCGCAGGAAGCTGCTGGCGAAGGAGAAGCAGCTCACGCGCCTCGCCGACAAGCTCGCCAGGGAGCGCCGCGCCCTGCCGTGGGAGGCGGTGACGAAGGAGTACGCGTTCGAGGGGCCGGAGGGCAGGGAGACGCTCGCCCGGCTCTTCGACGGACGCAGCCAGCTGGTCGTTTACCATTTCATGTTCGGGCCCGACTGGGACGCGGGCTGCCCGCACTGCTCGCGCTGGGCCGACAATTTCAACGGCATCATCGCGCACCTGAACCAGCGCGACGTGACCATGGTCGCGGTGTCGCGCGCGCCCTACGAGAAGCTCGCGGCGTACCGCCGGCGCATGGGCTGGTCCTTCAAGTGGGTCTCGTCTTTCGGAACCGATTTCAACTTCGACTTCCACGTCTCCTTCACGCCCGAGGAAATGAGCAGCAAGAAGGCCTTCTACAACTTCAAGATGCAGAACCCGGACGCTTCCGAGCGGGAGGGCGTCAGCGTGTTCGTCAAGGACGCGAAAGGCAAGGTGTACCGCAGCTACTCGACCTTCGCGCGCGGCATCGAGGCGCTCAACCTCGACTACAAGTACCTGGACGTGGTGCCCAAGGGACGCGACGAGGGCGGGCGCGGACCGTTCTGGGTGCGGCGCCGCGACGAGTATGGCCGCTAGCGGCCCGGCCGGCCGGGGCCGCTGATGGCACCGGGAGGGGCGGTGCATCGTCTGGCGGCCGCGGTCGTCCTGGCGTTCCTCGCGCAGCTCGCCTGCGCTCAGGGCGCGGGCTCGCCCGCGCCGGACTCCGGCGAGCGCTCCGCCGCCGGGACCGTCACGCTCGTCGAGGGCGACGTGCGCTTCGTCGACGCGAAGCAGCAGGCGCGGCGGCCCCGGCAGGGCGACGCGGTCTACGAGGGCGAGGCCATCGTCACCGGGGCCGACGGCGAAGTGCATCTCGACATGCAGGACGGCGGCTACATCGGCGTGCGCCCGGGGACGCGCCTGAACATCGTCAATTTCAAGGCCGAGGGCGGGCAGGACGACAGCTTCGTGCTCGGCCTGCTGGAAGGCTCGTTCCGGGCGGTCACGGGATGGATCACGCGCTCGAGCGGCAAGCGGGCGGAGGTGCAGACACCCACCGTCACCATCGGCGTGCGCGGCACCGACTACGAGCCGCTGGTGATCCCCGAGGGCAGCAAGGCGGGCGAGGCCGGGACCTACAACCGCGTCAACATCGGCGAGACGGAGATGCGCACCGCCGAGGGCTCGGTCGTCGTCAAGCCGAACCAGGCGGGGTTCGTGCCGCGCAGCGGCCCGCCGCGGCCGCGCCTGCTCGCGCGCGTTCCGCCGGTCTTCAAGGCGACGCGCAACGAGAAGCGCTTCGAGGGCCTGCACGCGCGCATCCACAAGAACCTGGAGCAGCGCCGCCAGCTCCGCGTGAAGCAGATCGAGCAGCGCAGGCGGCAGCGCGCGAAGCCCGCGGCGGCGCAGAAGCCGGTGCTGGAGCAGCGCCGGGAACAGCGCCAGCGCGAGCAGGCACAGAAAACGCAGCGCCGGGCGGAGGAAGCCCAGAGAGCGCAGCGGCAGCGCGAGGCGCAGAAAGCCGCGATGCAGGCGCAGCGGCAAGTCGAGGACCGGCGCAGGGCCCAGCAGGACCACGCCCGGGCGGCGAAGAAAGCCGGGACCGAGGAGCGCAGGAAGCGGCGCTTCGAGAAGCGCGACTAGCGCTCAGAGCCCCAGGTAGGCCTCGCGGATGTCGGGGCGCGACTCGAGCGCGGCCGGCGCGCCTTCGGTGAAGATCCTGCCTTCCGCGATCACGTAGGCGTAGTCGCAGATCGCGAACGCGAGGTGCACGTTCTGCTCGACCAGAAGGATCGTCAGCCCGCCGTCCTTCAGCGTCTTGAGCGTGGCGAAGAGCTGCTGCACCACCACCGGCGCGAGGCCGAGCGAGAGCTCGTCGATGATCAGGATCTCCGGGTCGGACATCAGCCCGCGGGCGATCGCGAGCATCTGCTGCTCGCCGCCGGAGAAGGTTCCGGCGCGCTGGCGCCTGCGCTCCTTCAGGCGCGGGAAGAGCGCGTACACCTGCTCCAGCAGGTTCGGGAATTTCCTCGATGCGCGCGCGGAGAACGCTCCCATCTCGAGGTTCTCCTCGACCGACATCGCGTTGTACAGCTGGCGCCCCTCCGGGACGAGCACCATCCCGCGCGCCGCCTTGGCGTGCGGCGGAAGCCTCGTGACGTCCTCGCCCTTGAACAGGACGCGCCCGCTCCAGGGGCGGATCGAGCCGACCGCGGCGCGCAGCGTGGTGGTCTTGCCGACGCCGTTCGCGCCGACGATCGTCGTCAGCTTTCCGCCCGCCGCGGCGAGCGACACGCCCCACAGGACCTGCACCTGGTCGTAGCCGGCCTCCAGCGCTTCGACGCGGAGCAGCGCCTCGCTCACGTCACGCCGCCCCTCGCAGCTTGGCCGCGTGCTCGGGATTGCCCAGGTACGCCTCGATCACCGCCGGGTCGTTCGCGACCTGCTCGGGCCGCCCCTCGGCGAGCTTGCGCCCCGAGTTGAGCACGACGATCCGGTCCGACAGGCTCATGATCGCCTGCATCAGGTGCTCGATCATGAGGATGGCGACGCCGCGCTCGCGGATGCGCCGGATCACGACGATCATGCGCTCGACCTCTGCGGGGTTGAGGCCCGCGAGCACCTCGTCGAGCAGGAGCAGCGCCGGCCGCGCGCACAGCGCGCGCGCGAGCTCCAGGCGCTTCTTGCCGGCGATCGTGAGCTGGCCCGCGGGGTCGGCGAGCCGGTCGATGAGGCCGACGAATCCGGCGATCTCGAGCGCGACCTCCCCGGCGCGCGCGAGCGAGAGCTGCTCGCGCCCGAAGCAGGCGCCGACGACGCAGTTCTCGAGCACGCTCATGTTCGCGAGCGGCTGCACGATCTGGTGGGTGCGCGCGATGCCGCGGTGCGCGACGCGGTAGGGCGCCTCGCCCGTGATGTCGGCGCCGCGGAACGTCACGCTGCCGCGGTCGGGGGCGAACACCCCGTTGATCAGGTTGAACACGGTCGACTTGCCCGCGCCGTTCGGGCCGATGAGCCCGAGGATCTCGCCCTCGGCGACGTCGAACGTCAGCGCGTCGACCGCCTGCAAGCCGCCGAAGCGCCGGCCGAGGTCGCGCACCTCGAGCAGCGCGCTCACTCGAGCACCCGCTTCGCGCGCGGCCAGCGGCGGTGGATCCATCCCATCAGCCCGCCGGGAACGAAGAGCACGATCACGAGCAGCAGGGCGCCCGCGATCACCATCTGGAAATTGGAGAAGGTCTCGGCGGTGAGCAGGGTGCTGCGCAGCTCCTCGTAGAGAAAGGCGCCGAGCGCGGGCCCGATCACGGTGCCCTGCCCGCCCAGCATCACCCCGACGATCGCCTCGGTCGAGAACACGAGGTCGAAGGCGTCGTCGGGCTGGATGAAGGCGCTCTTGAAGAAGAACAGCGCGCCGGCGACCGCCGGCAGGAAGGCCGAGGCGCTGTAGACGAGCGCCTTGTAGCGCGGCGCCGGCACGCCCAGCACCGCCGCCGCGTCCTCGTTCTGGCCGATGGCGAGCAGCCCCAGCCCGAACCTGGAGTTCCTGATCGCGAAGGAGAGGAGCAGCGACGCCCCCATCACCCCGACCAGCAGGAAGTAGATGACCCACAGCGCGGTGCCGGGCCCGCCCAGCTCGGCGAAGGCGTCGATCGGAAGGTAGATGCCGGTCGATCCGCCCCAGGGCGTGAAGTTGGCGACGAAGGCCTTCACGCCCTCGTTGACGCCGATGGTGGAGAGCGCGAAGTACGCGCCGCGCAGGCGCAGGATCCCCAGGCCGAAGAGGAGCGCGACGAAGCTCACGCCCACGGCGCCGGACAGCGCGGCGGCCACGAGCGGCCAGCCGTGCGAGGCGACCAGCCACATGCAGATGTAGCCGCCGAGCCCGAAGAAGACGATGTTGCCGAAATTGATGTAGCCGGCGTAGCCGATCATCAGGTTGAGGTTCGCCGCGAGGATGATGTAGATCGCGGCGAGCAGCAGCTCCTCGCGCAGCTCGACGTTGTCGTGCCACAGCGGCAGGAAGGCGAACGCGAGCGTGGCGAGCACGATCAGCCAGTAGGTCGGCTTGCGCAGGAACGCCGGGGAGTGCATCGCGCTACGACCGCCGGAAGTTGAACAGCCCGGCCGGGAAGGCGATCAGCACGATCACGAAGACGACGAACTCGACGATCGAGGTCCAGCTCACCGGCATGAACGGCGTCATCGCCCCCTCGAGCAGGCCGAGCGCGACGCCGCCGAGCAGCGCGCCCGCGGGATTCCCCAGGCCGCCGAGCACGGTGACGACGAAGCTCTTCAGCTGGTAGGCGGCGCCCGAGAGCACGGTGAAGGGGAAGAGCGTCGCGATCAGCGCGCCCGAGATGCAGGCGAGCGCGACGCCCAGGCCGAACGCGAGCGCGAGCACGCGCGTCGTGGGGATGCCGTTCAGCTCGGCCGCCTCGCGGTTGCCCGCGACCGCGCGGATCGCCTTGCCGTGCCGCGTGCGGTAGAGGAAGAGATACAGCAGGCCCGCGATCGCCGCGGTGAGCGCCGCCGCCATCATGTGCGTGCCGGTGAAGGTGTAGCCCTCGTAGCTGATCCCGGGGAGCGACACCGGCACGTTGAACAGCACCGTTCCCCAGGCCGCGGTGCCCAACCCGATCAGCACCAGGTTCGCCGCGAAGGTCGCGAGCAGGCTCATGAGCGGCGGCCGGCCGATCACGCGATGCACCGAGATCCAGTAGAGGCACACGCCGAAGAGGAATCCCGCGACGGCGATCGGCGCGATCGCGGAGTAGACCGGCGCGCCGGCCACCCCCGCGAGGTAGTACAGCCCGAACATGCCGGCCACGATCATCGCGCCGTGGGTGAGATTGATGACGTTCATCACGCCCCAGATGAGCGTGAGGCCCATCGCCGCGAGGCCGTAGACCGCGCCGACGAGCACGCCGTCGAGGATGGACGCGAGGATGCCGAACACGGGGCGAGCATAACAAAAGGGCCGCGGAGCGCGGCCCTTTTGTTCGCGTGGAAGCCTAGCGGTAGGGGAAAGCGATCTTGGCGGTCGCCGCCGAGGTCGGCCAGATGACTTCCTTCACCAGCTTGCCGCCCTCCATCTGCCACTGCGTGAGCACCATCTGGTGAGCGAGCTGCAGGCCGTGGCTCTTGGGGTCGGTGGAGAACTGCGTCCCGCCCCACAGCGTCGTGACCTTCATCTTGTTCAGCTCGGCCGCGACCCTGGCGGGGTCGATCGAGTCCGCGCGCTCGATCGCGCGCTGGAACAGCAGCCCGCCGGCATAGCCGCCCGCGGCGTGGTAGCCCGGCGGCATGTGGTACTTCGCCTCGAAGCGCTTGGCGAACTCCGCCGGCGTCGGCCCGAAGTCCGGCTTGTAGGTCACCTGCGGCGCCCACTGCGAGGGCACCGAAATGCCCTGCGCTGCCGGCCCCAGGGTCGCGAACTGCGGGCTGTCGGGAGCGACGAGCAGCGTCGCCCACTTGAGGCTCGCCTTCTGGTCGTAGAGCTGGCGCGCGAGCGTCGCGCCGTCCGGATAGTGGCCGCCCCCGAGCAGGGAGTCGGCGCCCGAGGCGACGATCTTGTTGATGATCGCGCTGAAGTCGGTCTGGCTCGGAGGATAGGACTCGTCCATCACGATCTTGAGGCCGGCCTGCTTGGCCTGCTCGCGCGTCGCGGTCGCGACCGCCTTGGAGAAGGGATCGTCCGAGTACACCAGCGCGATCTTCGCGCCGGGATTCCTCGCCTTCAGCAGCTCGATCGCGCCCGAGAGGTAGTGGTCGGCCGGCGTGTAGGTCTGGAACAGGTAGTGGTTGCCGAGCTGGTAGGTCTTTCCTTCGGCGCCGCCGATGCTCATCATCAGCTTGCCGTACTGCTCGGAGATCACGGTGGCGGTGGCGACGAGGCCCGAGGAATACGGGCTGAACAGGAACTGCGCGTGGTCCTGCACGATGAGCCGCGTGTAGAGCTGCTGCACGCGCCCGCCCTGCGACTGGTCGTCGTAGGTGACGAAGCGCACCTGGTAGCGCTTGCCGCCCGCCTTGATGCCTCCCGAGGCGTTCACCTCGTCGCGCCACATCTCGAAGCCGTGCTCCTGCGCGAGCGAGTCGAGGTTGAGGGCGCCGGTCTGCGATACGGTGAAGCCGATGGTGAGCGTGTCTTCGCCCGCGGCGAATGCGGGCAGCGCGGCCAGCATCGCTGCGGCCGCGATCAGGAATTGCCGTCTCATGTCCCCTCCTAGGGTTTTTTGTGCGGGAAGCCGAACTCCCCACGCATCTGACAGTGTACCTTCGGATTCCGTTCAACGTTCCCGGAAACCCTTTCGCTGCAGTGCAGCGAAAGGGCTCAGCGGTACTTCGCCAGCGCCGGGTCGTCGATCTTCTGCTCGGGGAGCCCGGTGATCGCGGGGAGCTTCGAGAGCGGCGGCAGGCCGAGATGGGTCTGCACCCTGCCGCCCGCGTCTTTCCACACCAGGGCGGGCGTGCCCGACATGCCGAAGCGCCCCATCAGGGTCATGTTGTCCTCGAGCTCGATCGCGAGATCGGCGGGCACCTTTGCCGCGGCCTTGATGCCGCCGTCGTAGCTCTTCGCGCGGTAGCGGGTCTCGTTCTCGCGCAGCGCCGCGGCGCGGTCCTTCGCGCCCATCACCGCGGCGGCGAGCGCCGCGGAGTTGTCCTTCTGGTAGGCGACCGGGACCCAGCGCACCTGCAGCCCGGCGCGCTCGTAGTGCTGGAGGGCTCTCCAGGTGAGGTTGCAGTAGTAGCAGTTCGCGTCCCAGAACACGTAGAGCACGCGCTGCGGATCCTTCGCACCCTCGGTCACGGCGTCGGCCTTCTCGAGGAGCGCGTAGAGCTCGGCGAAATTGCGCTTGCCGTCCTGCGCGCCGGCCGGAAGCGCGGCGGCGATCGCGATTGCCGCGGCGAGGGCGGCGCGCAGGGCGGTCTTCATGCCCGGATTGTACGCGACGCCTTCGCTCCCCGGCGCCGCGCCCGAGCTAGGGATTCAGGAGCGGGATGCTCTTGTAGTCCGGCGCCTTCGGCAGCGACTGCAGCCAGGCGTGGATGTCGGCGAGGTCGGCGTCCGAGAGGATCGCCTTCTGGTACGGCGGCATCGCGCCGCGCGTGTTGCGCACGAACACCGACATCGCCTCGAGCGGCAGGGGGTTGGGCGCGAGCCGGGGGCCGGTGACTCCGCCCTGCCCCTGGAAGCCGTGGCACTCCCAGCAGCCGTGCCGGACGAAGGCGGTCCTGCCCTTCTCCGCCGATCCCGCGGCGAGCGCCGCCTGGCCGAAGACGAGACCCGCGACGATCAGCACGAGCCTGCTCATCGCGGCTGCGTCCACACGTTGAGCAGCGCCGGCTGCCCGGCCTGCACGATCTTCACCGCCTCCTTCAGCGCCGGACCGAGCTGCGCCGGGTCCTTGATCGGCCCCTTCGCCCACCAGCCCATCGACTCGGCGAGCTTGTGGTACTCGATGTCCGGATTCATGATGCTCGTGCCCACCGGCCCGAGGTCGGCGCCGGTGTTGGCGACGCGGTCGCGGAAGTTCGACAGGCGCTGCACGTGCATCACCTCCTGGTGATACGCGCGGTTGTTGTGCATCACCGCGAGCAGCGGGATCTTGTGGCGCGCCGCGGTCCACAGCACGCCCGGCGCGTACATCAGGTCGCCGTCGGACTGGATCGACACCGAGAAGCGGCCGAGGTCGCGGTTGGCGAGCGCGGCCCCCACCGACGCCGGCGCGCCGTAGCCCACGCCGTAGCCGCCCGAGCGCCCCAGCCACTGGTGGTGCTTCTCGATCGGCCACAGCCTCGCCGGCCAGTTGCTGACGTTGCCCTCGGAGGCGACGAGCGACCAGTCGAGATGCCTGATCGCGGCATAGGTTTCCATGCACAGGCGCGCGGTGCTCACCGGGCTCGCGTCCCAGGCGACCGCCGCCGCCTGCCTCTGGCGCTCCTTGCCTTCCGCGTAGGCCTTCTTCGCGGCCGCGGCGCGGCGCTCGATCGCGGCCCTGTCCGGACCCGCGCGCTTCACTTCCTCGATCAGCGCCGGCAGCGTCGCCTCGGCGTCGCCCGCCATCGGCACGTCGACCACCTGGAAGCGCTGGAAGTCCTGGTAGTTCGCCTTGGTGTTCAGCTCGACCGAGGAGATGCCGATGAGCTTCGTGCCGGGCTTGATGCGCGTGCCGTTCACGCCGATGCCGTTCTCGCCGTTGTCGGTGTAGCTGTTCACCGTCCCCCAGAAGTCGGAGAGCTCCAGGCCGAGGATCACGTCGGCGCCGTTCACCGCGTTCGGCGGCGCGGACAGATAGTGCGTGCGCGGGAAGTTCATGCGCCCGGCCTGGTCGATCACGCGCGCCTGGAGCAGCTCCGCGAGCTCGACCAGGAGTTTCACGCCGTTCGCGGTGCGCGCGCAGCGGTCGGCGACGATCACGGGGTTCTGCGCGCCGGCGAGGAGCTTCGCCGCCTCGCGCACCGCGCCCGAGTCGCCCTGCGGCGGCGCGGTCGGCACGTAGCGCGGGATATAGGGCTTCTCGCCGCCGTGATTCCTCATCGGCTCCTGCTGCAGGCCGGCGTCGAGGGAGATCATCACCGGCCCGTAGGGCGGCGTCATCGCGATCTTGTAGGCGCGCACGAACGACTGCGCGAAGTGCTGCAGCGACACCGGGGTGTCGTCCCACTTGGTGAAGTCGCGCACCAGCGCGTTGATGTCCTGCGCCGCGTGGAAGGTCGGCACGCCCGGCGGCCGGTGCGCGGCGTCCATGTCGTTGCCGCCCATCACGATCACCGGGACGCGGTCGCACCAGGCGTTGTAGATGCCCATGGTCGCGTGCTGCAGGCCCACGGTGCCGTGGCACAGCGTGAGCAGCGGCTTGCCGGCCACCTTGAAGTAGCCGTGGGCCATGCCGACCGCGGATTCCTCGTGCATGCAGGTGAGGAACTCGGGGCTCTTGTTGCCGCCGTAGTTGATCAGCGACTCGTGGATGGCGCGGTACGAGGACGCGCAGTTCGCCGGGAGGTACTTGATGTCGAGCGTCTTGATGACGTCGACCATGAAGTCGGAGCCGGGAACGCCGCCGATCCTGGAGGTCGAAGGTGCGGCCGGCGTGCCGGTCTCCGCCGCCGCGATCTGCATCGAGGGCGGCAGCGCCGAGGGCGCGTGCGGCGCCCGGGCCCGCCCGGCGGCCTTCGCCGCCGGCGTGCTCATCGAGGATGCGGCGGTGGCGGCGCCGGCGGCGACCGCTCCGGCGAGGAACCTGCGGCGATCGGGATTCGTCTTCATGGGCTTTCCTCCTTGAAACTCCGCTGGAATTCTAGTCCGCGGCGGGCGTTCTGCGCCCCGGAACGGGCCCGCGATCCGCCGCGGCCCTGGAAAGAAATCTTTGAAGGATCATGGGTTTTCGCGTATAATGCCCCTCCTTTTTCGATTCCTTTCCGAGTACCTACCTTGCAAGAGATCCTGAAGTTCCTGAAGGACCGCGGTGAGAAGCTCGACTCCGAGATCGCCCTGGCCACGGGGATGCCGCTCGATGCGGTGCGGCGCCACGTGTCCGAGCTGTCCGCGCGGGGCGAGGTCATGACCTGCCACTCGACGCGCTTCGTCGAGGGCAAGAAGATCGAAGGTCTGCTCTGCCGGATCGCGGGCTACGTTCCGCCCGCCGCCCCCGGCAGGAAGCCGAAGGCGCAGAAGGCGCTGGCGTAGTAGAGTCTGCGCACCGCATGGTGCGCAACCTGCTCATCGTCTGGCTGATCAACGCGCTGGCGCTGCTGGCGCTGCCCTACCTCGTGCCTTCGGTGCAGGTCGAGAGCTTCGCGACCGCGCTCGTCGCGGCGCTCGCGCTCGGCCTGGTGAACTCGCTGATCCGGCCGCTGCTGGTGCTGCTGACGCTGCCCGTGACGGTGCTGACGCTCGGCCTGTTCGTGTTCGTGATCAACGCGCTCTGCTTCTGGTTCGTCGCCTCCTTCGTGAAGGGCTTCGCCGTCGGCGGGTTCTGGTCGGCGTTCTTCGGCGCGATCGTCTACGCCCTGGTCTCCTGGGCGGCGAGCCATCTCGTCTTCGGCCCGCCGCGCGTGGTCGTGGTGCGGCGCGACCTCTGATGGCGAAGATCCGCTCCCGGGAGCCGGCGAGGTCTTCCGCCTACGATCCGGCGGCGGCGCTCGAGTTCTTCGGCTCGGCGGGCAAGCCCCAGTCCTTCGCCAAGGGCGCGACCATCTTCTCCGAGAACCGCTTGGGCATGCCGCTGCTGCTCATGCCCAACCGGATCTACCTGCTCGTCGAGGGCGAAGTCGGCCTGTTCGCGGGAGAGGAGCACGTCGCTTCGATCCACGCCGGGGAAGTGTTCGGCGAGATGGCCGCGCTCGGCGGAACGGCGCGCAGCGCCACGGCGCTCGCGATGTTCGACTGCCGGGTGATCGGGCTGGACGACGCGCAGTTCGCCGCGGCGCTCCGCAAGAATCCGGCGTTCGCGCTCATGCTGATGGGCGTGATGGCGGCGCGCCTCCGCGACACGATCGCGCGCCTCGGCCCGGCCGCGCTGCCGCGGGACGGCGGCTGGCGCGAGGCGGCGGCGCTCGAGCCGCAGCTCCTCGCCGACCTCGCGCACGTGGTCGGTCCCGCGGCGCGCTTCCGCTACGCGGCGGGCAAGCAGATCATGCGCGAGGGCCAGCGCGGGGTGGCGCTGTACGCGGTCCTCGAGGGCCGCGTCGAGATCAGGATCGGCGAGGCGGTGGTCGAGAAGGTCGGGCCGGGCGGGGTGTTCGGCGAGATGTCGCTCGTCGAGCGCAAGCCGCGCCTCGCGAGCGCGGTGGCCGAGACCGACTGCGCCCTGCTCGCGATGAGCCGCCACATGTTCCTGCACCTGGTGAAGCGCAG
>DATEGT010000173.1:0-4255 GCA_035280025.1 Burkholderiales bacterium
GCATCCGGCCTTGTACCGCGTTCACGAGGGGCCGACCCCGGTGAAGCTCAAGGCGTTGCGCGAGTTCCTGAAAGGATTCGGCCTGCAGCTCGCCGGTGGCGACAAGCCCACGGCAAAGCATTATGCGAAGCTGCTCGAGACCGTGCGCAAGCGGCCCGACGTGCAGCTGCTGCAGACGGTGCTGCTGCGCTCCCTGCAGCAGGCGCAATACAGCCCGGACAACGTCGGGCACTTCGGCCTGGCCTACGAGCACTACACGCACTTCACCTCTCCGATCCGGCGCTACCCCGACCTGCTGGTGCACCGCTCGATCAAGGCGGCGCTCTCCGGCGCGCGCTACAAGCCGGGCAACTGGGCCGAGCTCGGCGCGCACTGCTCGCAGACCGAGCGCCGCGCGGACGAGGCGACGCGCGAGGTCGCATCCTGGCTCAAGTGCTACTACATGCGCGACCGGGTCGGCGAGGAGTTCGAGGGCTCGGTCTCCGCGGTGACAGGCTTCGGCATCTTTGTCGCCCTCGACGACTTCTACGTCGAGGGGCTGGTGCACATCTCCGAGCTCGGCCAGGACTACTTCCAGTTCGACGCCACGCGGCATCAGCTGGTGGGCGAGCGCACCCGCAAGCAGTTCCGCCTTGCCGACCGCGTCAGGGTGAAGATCGCGCGCGTGGACCTGGAGACGAGCCGCATCGATTTCGTGCTCGCGGGCGACTCCGCGAGCGGCCCCCGCCACGTGAAGACGCTGCGCCGGCGCTCCCGGAGCTAGCGCGCCGGGCATGAAGCCGACCCGCGCAGTGTTCGGATTTCACGCGGTGCTCGCGCGGCTTCGTGCCGACGCTTCGTCCGTCGTCGAGCTCTATCTCGACGAGAATCGCAAGGACGCGCGCGCGAAAGACCTCGTGCTCGCCGCGGAAAAGGCCGGCGTCGCGCTGATGCGCGTCCCGGCCAAGCGCCTCGACGGCTTCTACGGCGGCGGCCGCCACCAGGGCGTGGTCGCCATGGTGTTCGACAAGCCTTCGCGCGAGGGCCTCGAAGACCTTCTCGATTCGCTGAAGGAGCCGCCGCTTCTGCTCGTCCTCGACGGCGTCACCGACCCGCACAATCTGGGAGCGTGCCTGCGGGTCGCGGACGCGGCGGGCGCCCACGCGGTGATCGCGCCCAAGGACCGCGCGGCCGGCATCGGCGCCGTCGTCTCCAAGGTCGCGAGCGGGGCCGCCGAGTCGATGCCTTACTACATGGTCACCAACCTGGCGCGCACGCTGGACGATCTCAAGGAGCGCAATATCTGGATCGTCGGCGCCGACGAAGGCGCCGCGAAGACGCTCTACGAATCCGACCTGCCCGAGGCGATCGCCTGGGTGCTGGGCGCCGAGGGCGAGGGCATGCGGCGGCTCACGCGGGAGCGTTGCGACCTGCTCGCGCGCATCCCGATGCGCGGGAGCGTGGCGAGCCTCAACGTCTCGGTGGCGAGCGGCGTGTGCCTGTTCGAGTCG
This sequence comes from Burkholderiales bacterium, assembly GCA_035280025.1. Classification (GTDB taxonomy): domain Bacteria; phylum Pseudomonadota; class Gammaproteobacteria; order Burkholderiales; family SG8-39; genus VBDM01. The sequence continues at coordinate 1,491 of DATEGT010000173.1, forward strand.
CGGCGGCGGCGCCCGGCCAAACTCGGGTAACATCCGCGGAAACCGGAGGCGATCCGATGGCCGAAACCCGACGCGATCTCACGCTCACCGTACTCGCCGTGGCTTCGCTCGTCGGTCTCCTTGCCGCTTCCATCTGGGTGCTGTGGCCGTTTCTCGGGGCGCTCGCCTGGGCGACGATGATCGTGATCGCGACCTGGCCGCTGATGCTGCGGGTCGAGAAGGCCGTCGGAAACCGGCGCTGGCTGGCGGTGACGATCATGTCGATCATCCCGCTCGTGCTGGTGATCGTGCCGCTGACCGCGGCGATCCGGACGATCGTGGTGAACGCAAACACCATCGGCGAATGGATCAGGGACCTGAGCGAATTCAAGGTCCCCGCGCCTCCGCACTGGCTCGCGGGCCTGCCGATCGTCGGCGACCAGGCGAGCGAGCTGTGGCAGGAAGTGGCGACCGAGGGCATCGAGGCGCTCACCGCGAAGCTCGCGCCGTACGTGGGGGCGATGAGCAAGCGTTTCGTCTCCGAGATCGGGAGCTTCGGCGTCGTGTTCGTCCAGTTCCTGCTGACCGTGATCATCGCCGCGGTCCTGTACGCGGGAGGCGAGCACGCCGCGATCTGGATGCGCCGCTTCGGCCTGCGCCTCGCGGGCCACCGGGGCGAGCACATGGTGGTGCTCTCGGCTCAGGCGATACGCGGGGTGGCTCTGGGCGTGGTGGTCACCGCGCTCGTACAGGCGCTGGTCGGCGGCATAGGGCTGGCGATCGCCCGCGTGCCCTTCGCGGCGGTTCTGACCGCGGTGATGTTCATGCTCGCGGTGGCCCAGGTCGGCGCCGCGCCCGTGATGGTGATCGCGGTGATCTGGCTCTACTGGACCGGCTCCGCCGGCTGGGGCACGTTCCTGCTGGTCGTCACGGTGATCGTCGGCACCATGGACAACTTCCTGCGGCCGATTCTCATCAAGAAGGGCGCCGACCTGCCGCTCCTGCTCATCTTCGCCGGCGTGATCGGCGGCCTCATCGGCTTCGGACTGATCGGGATCTTCGTCGGGCCGATGGTGCTGGCGGTGACCTATACCCTGCTTCGCGCCTGGATCGAGGAGGGCGAACCGGGGCACGGGCCGCGCACCGAAGGCGGCGAGCCCGGAGGCAAGCCGTACTAGCGCCTATCCTCCGGCGGCGCGCCCCACGTTCCGCGCGATGAACGACTTCACCGTCTCGCGCGCCTTGTCGGTCTGGAGCCCGGGCTTGGCGACCCATTCGTGCTCGCTGTCCGGAAACAGGTGGTACTCGACCGGACCGCCCGCGGCCTTGTAGCTCGCGACGAACTTCTCCTGCGCGGACGGCAGCACGTTGTCGTCCAGGGCGCCCTGCATCACGAGCAGCGGAACGAGGGTCACTTTTTCGTGGCGCTCGAGGATTTCCTGCGGGTTGGATTCGTGGATCGTTTCCCAGGGCACGAAGAATGTCTTGTTGTTCTTCACCATCCTGTCCCGGTGCTTCTCCTCGGCGTTCAGGAAGCGGGCGAAGGTGTTGCTGATCGGCGAGCGGGTCGCGACCCAGGCGACGGTCGCATCGACGCCCGCGCCGCCCTCGAGCGGGATCGCGTTGTAGCGCGGGTCGCGCGGGCGCAGCGCGAGGAGCTCCGCGACGTGGCCGCCGCTCGAGCTGCCGTAGATGCCGATCCGGGATGCGTCGCCGTTCCACTGCGCCGCTTTCGATTTCAGCCAGCGCACCCCGTAGTTCGCGTCCTGCACGCACGCGGGGTAGGGCGCCTCCGGCGCTATCGTCAGGTCGATCGCCACGACGAGCACGCCGCTCGCCGCGATCGCGCGGTCCATCGGCTCCTCGGCGTGGCGGTCCTTGCGATTCCACGCGCCGCCGTGCAGGTCGAGCACCGCGGGGAACGGCCCCTTGCCCTGCGGCTCGTAGATTCGTGCCATGAGCTGGCGCCCCTTGGCGTTGCGCCGGAACTCGACTTCCGTCACGTGGAGATCGAACTTCGCCTTCGGATCGTACGCGGCCGCGGCGCCGGGCTTCAGCCCCGCGGCGCCGGCGACACCCAGCGCGCTCATCGTTTTCAGGAACGACCTCCTCCCGGAAGAATGGATGGTCATGCGACTCGACCCGGCCCGGCGCTTCAGAGCTGCGACAGCATCGTCTCGGCGCCGCTCACCTCGTACTTTCCCGGTGCCTCGACGTTCAGCTTCTTCACTACGCCGTTCTCGACCAGCATCGAGTAGCGCTGCGAGCGCACGCCCATGTTGCGCGCGGTCAGGTCGAGCTCCAGGCCGAGCGCCTTGGTCCAGGTCACGCTGCCGTCGCCCATCATGCGGATCTTGCCGTTCGCTTTCTGGTCGCGCCCCCACGCCGCCATCACGAAGGCGTCGTTGGTCGCGACACACCAGATCTCGTCGACCTTCTTCGCCTTGAGCTTGTCGTAGCTCTTCACGTAGCTCGGCACGTGCTTCGCCGAGCAGGTCGGCGTGTAGGCGCCGGGCAGGCCGAACACGGCGATCTTCTTGCCCTTGGCCGCGTCGCCGACGTTGACTTCCTTCGGCGGCATCGCGCACTGCGTGCCGGAATCGAATTCGGTGGACTCCATCAGCTTGCCGTCGGGCAGCTTGTCGCCGGCCTTGATCGTCATGAAGTGCTCTCCTTGGTTGGATTCTTGCGGGGAACGCGCATCATACTGCGAAGCGGCATCGGCATCGAGAACCGCTGGGGATTTGCGGGGCACATGCCGCAGGAAGATTCCTCTTCGCGATCGA
>DATEGT010000174.1:0-3291 GCA_035280025.1 Burkholderiales bacterium
GTCGATTGCCAGTGGGCCTGCCCGGCCCATACACCGGTTCCCGAATACATCAGGTTGATCGCCGCGGGGCGTTACGACGACGCCTACATGGTCAACTGGCACTCGAACGTCTTCCCCGGCATCCTCGGCCGCACCTGCGACCGCCCCTGCGAGCCCGCCTGCCGCCGCGGGCGCGTCGAGGAGCACAACAGCGTCAAGCCGGAGCCGGTCGCGATCTGCCGGCTGAAGCGCGTCGCCGCGGACAACAAGGACGGCGCGGGCGTGAAGGCGAAGATGCCCAGGGCCGCCGCGAAGAAGAACGGCAAGCGGATCGCTTGCATCGGCGCCGGCCCGGCGTCCTTGACGGTGGCGCGCGATCTCGCCCCGCTCGGCTATCAGGTGACGGTGTTCGACCAGGATCCCCGCGCCGGGGGCATGATCTGGTCGCAGATCCCGCGCTTCCGCCTGCCGATGGAAGTGATCGACGAGGAGGTGGGCTACGTGCTCGACCTCGGCGTGGAGTTCAAGGGCGGCGTGAAGATCGGCAGCATGAAGAAGCTGCTCTCGGAAGACTACGACGCGGTCTTCGTCGGCTCGGGCGCGCCCCGCGGCCGCGACCTCGACATCCCCGGACGCAAGGAAGCGGCGAAGAACATCCACATCGGCATCGACTGGCTGTCCTCGGTGTCGTTCGGCCACACCGACAAGATCGGCAGGCGCGTCATCGTCCTGGGCGGCGGCAACACCGCCATGGACTGCTGCCGGTCGTCGAAGCGCCTCGGCGGCGAGGACGTGAAGGTGATCGTGCGCTCGGGGTTCGAGGAGATGAAGGCGAGCCCCTGGGAGAAGGAGGACGCGCAGCACGAGGGGATTCCGATCCTGAACTACCTGGTCCCGAAGGCTTTCGAGCACCAGAACGGAAAATTGACCGGCATGACCTTCGAGAAGGTCAAGGCAGTGCGCGACGACTCAGGTCCGAATAAGGGACAAAGGAAGCTCGTCCCGACGGGCGAGCCCGACCAGCGCTTCGAGTGCGACGACGTCCTGATCGCGGTGGGGCAGGAGAACGCCTTTCCCTGGATCGAGCGCGACTGCGGCATCGAGTTCGACAGGCACGGCATGCCGGTGGTAGACAAGGTCACGATGCAGTCGACCGCGAAGAACGTGTTCTTCGGCGGCGACTCCGCCTTCGGGCCGAAGAACATCATCTGGGCGGTGGCGCACGGCCACGACGCCGCGATCTCGATCGACAAGCTGCTGCACGGCGAGGATATCCGCGAACGCCCCGATCCGATCGTGAATCTCAGCTCCCAGAAGATGGGCATCCACGAGTGGAGCTACGACAACCAGATCGCGCCGGATGCACGCTACGCGGTGCCGTGGAAGGACAAGGCGATCACGCTGAAGAACATCAAGGTCGAGGTGGAGCTCGGCTTCGACCCGGCGACCGGCTTCAAGGAGGCGCAGCGCTGCCTGAACTGCGACGTGCAGACGGTGTTCGCCGACAAGCTGTGCATCGAGTGCGACGCCTGCGTCGACATCTGCCCGATGGACTGCATCACCTTCACGCAGAACGGCGAGGAGGCGGACCTGCGCACGCGCCTCAACGCGCCGGCGAAGAACCCGGCGCAGGACCTCTACGTCTCCGGCCTGCTCAAGACCGGCAGGATCATGGCGAAGGACGAGGACGTGTGCCTGCACTGCGGCCTGTGCGCCGAGCGCTGCCCCACCGGCGCCTGGGACATGCAGAAGTTCCTGCTCGACCTGACGCACGCCGGCCACGGCTGCCGGACCCCTCAGAAGAAAGCGGCCTGATCCCGTGACGACGAAGAGCATCCAATCCGTCAACGCCTTCGTCGTGAAATTCGCCAACGTGAACGGCTCGGGCTCGGCCTCGGCGAACGAGCTGTTCGCGAAGGCCATCCTCAGGATGGGCGTGCCGGTCAGCCCCCGGAACATCTTCCCCTCGAACATCCAGGGGCTGCCGACCTGGTACGAGGTGCGCGTGTCCGAGTCCGGGTGGCTCGGGCGCCGCGGCGGCGTCGACCTGATGGTCGCGATGAACCCGCAGACCTGGGACCAGGACGTGCGCGAGATCGACCCGGGCGGGTATCTGTTCTACGACAACACCAAGCCGCTGCCGAAGGCGAAGTTCCGCGACGACATCAACGTGATCGGCATGCCGCTCACCGAGATCGTCAACCAGGCGTACCAGGACGCGCGCCAGCGGCAGCTCTTCAAGAACATCATCTACGTGGGCGCGCTCTCGGCGCTGCTCGGCATCGATCCCCTGGTGATCGCCGAGCTGATCGGCGAGCAGTACAAGGGCAAGGAAGCGCTGCTGAAGCCCAACCTGAACGCGCTGCAGCTCGGCCGCACCTACGCGCTCGAGCACCTGAGCTGCCCGCTCGGGATCCGCGTGCGTCCGCTCAAAGGGGAGGCGAACGCGGTCGGCGACAAGATCTTCATGGAGGGAAACGCGGCGGCGGCGCTCGGCTGCGTCTACGGCGGGGCGACGGTGTGCGCCTGGTACCCGATCACCCCCTCGTCTTCACTTGCGGAGGCTTTCCAGAGATATTGCTCCCGGCTTCGGGTGGACAAGGACTCGGGGAGGAACAGGTTCGCGATCGTGCAGGGCGAGGACGAGCTCGCCTCGGTCGGGATTGCGGTCGGGGCGGGGTGGAACGGCGCGCGCGCCTTCACCGCGACCTCGGGGCCCGGGATCTCGCTCATGCAGGAGTTCATCGGCCTCGCGTACTTCGCGGAGATCCCGCTCGTCATCATCGACGTGCAGCGCGGCGGGCCCTCGACCGGCATGCCGACGCGCACGCAGCAGTCCGACGTGATCAAGTGCGCCTACGCCTCCCACGGCGACACCAAGCACGTGCTGCTCTTTCCCGAGGACCCGCACGAGTGCTTCGAGATGGCGGCGCAGTGCCTGGACCTCGCCGAGCGCCTGCAGACGCCGGTGTTCCTCATGACCGACCTCGACATCGGCATGAACCAGCGCCTCACCAAGCCGCTCGCCTGGGACGACGCGAGGAAGTACGACCGCGGCAAGGTGATGACCGCCGAGATGCTCGAGGCGGGCAAGGAGTTCGGGCGCTACCTGGACGTGGACGGCGACGGCATCCCGTTCCGCACCTACCCGGGGACGCACCCGACCAAGGGCGGCTACTTCACGCGGGGAACGAGCAAGAACGCCTACGCGATCTATTCCGAGGCGGGCCCGGACTACAAGTACAACATGCAGCGGCTGCTCACGAAGTTCGAGACGGCGAAGACGCTGGTGCCCAAGCCCGTCCTCAGCGC
>DATEGT010000175.1:0-9187 GCA_035280025.1 Burkholderiales bacterium
GGCGCGAGCCGAGTTCCATCTTCGCGTGGTAAAGGGCAGAACCCGGGCCATCGGCCCCGGGAAGATCGCCCTGCTCGAGGCGATCCGCGACACCGGATCGATCTCCGGCGGCGCCCGCAAGCTTCGCATGTCCTATCGCCGTGCCTGGGTGCTGGTAAGCGACCTCAATCACCGGGTTTCGAAGCCGGTGGTTCTGGCCGCGCCTGGAGGCAGGCACGGGGGAGGAGCCGCGCTCTCGCCGACCGGACACAAGCTGGTGGCTCTGTACCGGGATATCGAGCGACGCGCGCTGAAGCACACCTCACCCGCCACCCGGGCCCTCCTCGGGCTGCTCGCAGAATAGCCGACTACTCCTCGGCAAAGTGTTCTCAACTACGTTATATTCCGGTAGACATAGCGCTTCGACCTAGAGGTGCGCGTGAAATCCGTCTGTGTCCTGCTGCTTGCCTTCGCCGCGGCGCTCCCGGCTCAGGGCGCCGAAATCGTCACCGTATTCGCGGCGGCGAGCCTAAAGGATGCCCTCGACGAGAACGTCAAAGCATATCAGGCGCAGGGCGGCGGCCGCGTCGTGGTGTCCTACGCGGCGAGCTCGGCGCTCGCGAAGCAGATCGAGGCCGGGGCTCCGGCGGACCTCTTCATCTCAGCCGATCTCGACTGGATGAACTATCTCGAGCAGCGGCACCTCATCAAGCCCGACACGCGGCGAAATCTGCTGCGGAACCGCCTGGTGCTGGTGGCGCCCGCGAACAGCAAGCTGTCGGTCGACATCGCGCCGGGCTTTCCGCTCGCGGCCCTGCTCGGAAACGGCCGCCTCGCGATGGCGAACCCGGATGCAGTGCCGGCCGGAAAATACGCCAAGGCGTCGCTCGAGGCGCTCGGGGTCTGGAAGGAAGTGCAGTCGAAGGTCGCGTCCGCGGAGAACGTACGCGCTGCGCTCGTCCTCGTCTCGAGGGGTGAGGCGCCCCTTGGGATCGTCTACAGCACGGACGCTGTGGCGGATCCGAAGGTCCGCGTGGCGGGATCCTTTCCCGATAATACACACCCGCCGATCATCTACCCGGTCGCCTTGATGGCGGGCGGCAAGCCTGCCGGCGCGGCTTTCCTCAGCTGGCTGAACAGGCCCGAGGCCCGGGCGATCTTCAAGAAATACGGGTTTTGATGCCAAGCCTGACCGTCGAGGAACTCGAAGTCCTCCGGCTAAGCTTGCGCGTCGCGTTCTGGAGCGTCCTCGTCAGCCTGCCGCTCGCGATTGGCGTCGCCTACGTCCTCGCGCGCGCGGCTTTTCCGGGGAAGACGCTGTTCGACGCCGCCGTGCACCTGCCGCTGGTGCTGCCACCGGTCGTGGTCGGGTTTTTCCTGCTGCTGCTCTTCGGCAGACGCGGTCCGCTGGGGCAGATTCTCGATCAGTGGTTCGGCATCGTCGTCGCCTTCCGCTGGACCGGCGCCGCGCTCGCGGCGGGCGTCATGGGCTTCCCGCTGATGGTGCGCGCAATTCGCCTCTCGTTCGAGACTGTGGACCGCAAGCTCGAGGACGCGGCGAGCACGCTGGGCGCCGGGCGCATCGGCGTGTTCCTCACGGTGACGCTGCCCCTAGCGCTTCCCGGCGTCATCACCGGGGGATTGCTGTCCTTCGCGCGCAGCCTCGGCGAGTTCGGCGCGACCATCACCTTCGTGTCGAACATTCCCGGCGAGACGCGCACGCTGCCCCTGGCGATCTATACGTATACTCAGACGCCGACGGGCGACGCCGGAGCGATGCGCCTGAGCCTCATCGCGGTGCTGCTGTCGCTCGCGGCGCTGTACCTCTCCGAAGTCCTGGTGCGCCGCGCGGCGCGCCGGGTCGCCGGCGAAGATGCTCTCGGTCGACGCTGAGCGCGCGCTGGGCGATTTCCGCCTCGACGCGTCGTTCGAGGCGGGCGAGGGAGTCACGGCGCTCTTCGGCCGCTCGGGGTCCGGCAAGACCTCGGTCGTGAACGCGATCGCCGGCATACTGCGGCCGGATCGCGGGCGAATCGCCATCGCCGGCGAGACGGTGTTCGATTCCGCGCGCGGCATCGACGTGCCGACGCCGGAGCGGCGCGTCGGGTACGTGTTTCAGGAAGGTCGCCTGTTTCCGCACCTGAGCGTGCGGCAGAACCTCAACTACGCTGGCCTGTTCTCGCGCGGCATGGCCGCATCCGAGTTCGACCGTGTGGTCGAGCTGCTGGGCTTGCGCGATCTGCTCGATCGACGGCCCGGCAACCTTTCGGGCGGCGAGAAGCAGCGGGTCGCGATAGGACGGGCTCTGCTTTCCAGCCCGCGCCTGCTCCTCCTCGACGAGCCGCTCGCCTCGCTCGATGCTCACCGCAAGAGCGAGGTGCTGCAATACGTCGAGCTGATCCGGGACGAAGTGCGGGTGCCGATCGTCTACGTAAGCCACGCTGTCGAGGAAGTGGTCCGGATCGCCAACACGGTCGTGTTGATGTCTTCCGGGAGCGTCCGGGCCGTCGGACCGGCCGAGGACGTCATGGGCCGCCCGGACCTGCGGCCTGGAGAAGGCAAGTTCGAGGGCGGCGCGGTGATCGACGCGAAAGTCGTCGAGCAGGACATCGAGCACGATCTTGCCACGCTCGCCTTCGACGGCGGGACGCTCACCGCAACCAACGTCGACGCGCTGATCGGAGAGCCGGTGCGCGTGCGCATCCGCGCGCGCGACGTGTCGGTCGCGCTCGAGCGTCCCCGGCGCATCAGCATCCAGAACGTGCTCGAAGGGACGATCGCGGACGTCGCGCAGGGCGCCAACGGCATCGTCGATGTCGCGATCGCGGTAGGCGCGACGACGCTGCGGTCCCGGGTCACGCGGCGGGCCGCGGAGCAGCTCGCGCTGAGGAAAGGTATGAGCGCGTACGCGCTGGTAAAGGCCGTATCCCTTTCCCGTTCCGGCCCTGCCTGAGCGGCCCTGCCGGAGCTACCTGTTGCGCGCGGATTTCGCCTCCGGGCGCAGAATATTGCCGGCGCCGTTCCTTGCGCCGAGCACGACTTCTGCGCTCAGGATCTCGCCGACTCCGGCCCAGTCGTAGCCGGCGAGCGCTCCGGCGAGCGCCGCGAACTCCGCGCTCTTGAGCACGTCGATCAGTGAGCCGACCGGACGGGCATTCACGATCTCGCTGCGGCATGCGAGATAGTAGCGCTCGCGCAGGAGAGGAATGAACCCCAGCCTGTACTGCGCCGCAGCGGCCTCGATGCCGAAGCCGACGTCGCACATGCCCGAGGCGACGGTTGCCGCCACCGCGAGGTGGGTGAACTCCGAGGTGTCGTAACCCGCGACCGAGCCGGGATCGATCCCCGCCTCGCGCAGCAGCTGGTCGAGCTCCATGCGCGTGCCCGAGCCGGGCTGGCGGTTGATCATCCGAACGTCCTGCCGCGTCAGATCGGGCAGGCCGCGGATGCGCTTGGGGTTGCCCAGGGCGACCATCAGGCCCTGGGTGCGGGTGGCGCAGCGGACGAGCGTGTGATCACGCGCCTTGAAGGCGCGGCGGTGAAAGAAAAAATCGGTTTCCAGGCCCCCGTCCGGGAGGTGGAAGCCGGCGACGTCGCAGCGGCCCTGCGCCAACGCGTCCAGGCTTTCCAGGCTCCCCTGATACTGCAGCTGGAGCTGGATGCCGTGTTTCTTCTGCAGCAGGTCGCGCACATGTGCCAGCGCGAGATCGTGGCTCGCGTGCATCACCAGGTTCGTCGTACCGCGAAGCAGCTCGGCCGAGAGCTCGTGCTCGAGGTCGCGCTGGACCGTCTCGATCTGCCGTTCGAGGCGCGAGCGGCCCGTCTGCTCGGCCCACATCAGCTTCTCGCCGAATTCGGTGAGCTTGGCGCCTCTGCCGCGCTCCAGACGCACAAGCGGCCGCCCTAAGGCTTTCTCCCATTTCCCCAGCGAACCCCAGATGTGGCGATACGAGAATCCCAGCGCTTGGGACGCTTTGGCGAGCGAACCGGAAGCCTGGACGGCCTCGAGCAGGCGAAACAGCAGGGGGTCGGCAAGCTCGGCCTCGGAAGTTCCTATGCGCCACTTAGCTTCGATCTGGATCTTGATCATAGGTTATGCCATCTCGCAGGCGGTGTGGAATCCAGAGAAAATATAACAAATTCCATGGGTAATCGGCGTTCTCTTCAGATCATGCATATTCATGCGAATATGTGCTCACCTCACGATAACAATCAGTTATGTAGATAATTTCATATTTCAACCAAACTCCCGCCGCCAATATCATTTGCAGCGTGTCCGAAGCTCTCGGTACAGCCCTAGGGCTGCTCGTTGACCTCGACCCCAAGCTGGTCGAGATCGTTCTCCTCAGCTTGAGCGTGAGCCTTACTGCGGTGGCGATCGCCGCGTTGCTCGGCTTTCCGCTCGGCGCTGCCATCGCGGTCGGCCGTTTCCCCGGGCGCCAGACGCTGATCGTGTTCCTGAACGCATTGATGGGGCTGCCCCCGGTCGTCGTGGGCCTGCTGGTCTACCTGCTGCTGTCCCGCGCCGGTCCTCTCGGTTCGCTGGGAATCCTGTTCACGCCCTCGGCGATGGTGATCGCGCAGACCGTGCTGATCCTGCCGATCATCGCGGCGCTCTCGCGCCAGTCGATCGAGGACGCATGGCACGAGTACGAGGAGCAGCTGCGCTCGCTGGGCGCGGGCCGCGCGGAAGCGGCGCTGACGCTCATCTGGGACACGCGCTTCTCCCTGCTCACCACCGTCCTCGCCGGCTTCGGGCGGGCGGCAGCCGAGGTCGGCGCGGTGATGATCGTCGGCGGAAACATCGACGGCGTGACGCGTGTCATGACGACGACGATCGCCCTCGAGACGAGCAAGGGCGATCTGCCGCTCGCGCTGGGACTGGGAATCATCCTGATCTCGATCGTGGTCGCCGTCAACGCGGCGGCGTATCTCACCAAGGAGCTGGCGCAGAGGTGCTACGGATGAGGAGCGGTGCCCTACTCCCCCTGCGCCTCCACGACGTGTCCTTCGCGGCGGGCGCACGGACGATCATCGAAAGGATCTCGCTCGAGATCGAAGCGGGTCGGAGCACGGTCATTCTCGGCGCGAACGGAGCGGGAAAGAGCGTGCTCATGCGCCTGATGCACGGCCTGCTCAGCGCCACGTCGGGCCGGGTGGAATGGAGCGCGCCGGAGCGGCCGGGTGCGCCGCGCAAGCAGGCGATGGTGTTCCAGCGTCCGGTGATGCTCCGCCGCTCGGCGCGGGCCAATGTCGCCTACGCCCTGAAGATCGCGGGAGTGCGCGAGCCGCAGCGCGGCACGCTCGTGCGCGAAGCGCTCGAAAGCGTGGGCCTTGCGCACCTCGCCCACCGGCCCGCTCGCGTGCTGTCCGGAGGCGAGCAGCAACGCCTCGCGCTCGCGCGGGCGTGGGCGCTGCATCCCGAGGTGCTGTTCCTCGACGAGCCCACCGCGAGCCTCGATCCGAGCGCGACCCGCGAGGTGGAGTCCGTCATCCGCGCCTTCGACGCCGCCGGCACTAAGATCGTCATGGCGACGCACAACCTCGGCCAGGCGCGCCGTTTGGGGGACGAAATCCTGTTCATCGACCGCGGGCGGCTCGTCGAGCGCGCGCCGGTCGAGGAATTCTTTTCCAAACCGCAGTCCGCGCAGGCGGCTGCGTTCATAAAAGGAGAGCTGCCGTGGATAGGATGAGGAGACTGCTGCTCGCCGCTTTGCTCGCCCCGGCGGTTCCCGGGATGGCGCAGGACAAATTCATCGTCGTCGCGTCGACGACTTCGACCGAGCAGTCCGGCCTGTTCGGATATCTGCTGCCGATCTTCCAGAAAAAGACCGGCATCCAGGTGCGCGTGGTCGCGCTCGGTACGGGACAGGCGCTGGACCTGGCACGCCGAGGCGATGCCGACGTGGTGTTCGTGCACGCGCGCTCGGCGGAAGAGAAGTTCCTGGCGGAGGGGCAGGGGGTGAAGCGCTTCCCGGTGATGTACAACGACTTCGTGCTGATCGGCCCGAAGTCGGATCCCGCGAAGGTCGCAGGGGGACGTGACATCCTCGATGCGCTCGGGAAAGTGAAAGCGGCGCAGGCGCCCTTCGTCTCGCGCGGCGACCGCAGCGGCACCCACATCGCCGAGCTCGCGCTGTGGAAGGCCGCGGGCATCGATATCGAGAAGGAGAAGGGACCCTGGTACCGGGACACCGGGCAGGGCATGGGACCCGCGCTCAACACAGCCGCGGCGATGAACGCTTACATCCTTTCCGATCGCGGCACCTGGATCTCGTTCAAGAACAGAGGGGATCTGGCGATCGCGGTCGAAGGCGACAAGCGCCTGTTCAACCAGTACGGCGTGATGCTGGTCAATCCGCAGAAGCATCCGAACGTCAAGAAGGATCTCGGGCAGATCTTCGTCGACTGGGTGATTTCCCCAGAGGGCCAGAGCGCAATCGCCGCATACAAGATCGGCGGAGAGCAGCTGTTCTTTCCCGACGCCAACCGGCCGGGGGTATAAGCCGGTGATGGACGAACCTGCCCCGAATGTCCTGAGCCTCCGTCGGTCGCTATATCCAGCCGGGAATGACGCCCTGATACAATTGAGGGTATGAAGATCTTCGGTTTCGCCGGATGGTCGGGCAGCGGCAAGACCACTCTGATCGAGCAGCTCGTTCCGCGATTCGTGAAGCGCGGGCTCAAGGTCTCGATGATCAAGCACGCGCACCACAGCTTCGACGTCGACCAGCCGGGCAAGGATTCTTATCGGCACCGCGCCGCGGGGTGCAGCGAGGTCATGGTCGTGTCCAACAAGCGCTGGGTGATCATGCACGAGCTGCGCGGGGAGCGCGAGCCGACGCTGGAGGAGCAGATCGAGCGGGTCTCGCCCTGCGATCTGCTGCTCGTCGAAGGCCACAAGCATCATCCCCTTCCCAAGCTCGAGGTGTGGCGCAAGGAGAACGGCAAGCCTCTCCTGCATCCCGACGATCCCCATATCATTGCGATCGCCTCGGATTCGCCGCTCGACACGAAGCTGCCGCGCTTCGATCTGAACGATCACCAGAGCATCGAGGAATTCATCCTGAGCCACAACCAACTGCGATGAACAAGGGCATGCTCAGCGTGGACGAGGCGCTGGAGCGCCTGCTCGCCGGGGCGCGTCCTGTCGCGGAGACCGAGCCCGTCCCGACGCTGTCGGCCGCCGGCCGCGTGCTCGCCGCTCCGCAGCGCTCGACGATGAACGTGCCGCCGTTGGACAACAGCGCGATGGACGGCTACGCGGTGCGCCTCGCCGACCTGAAGGGGGCTGAGCCTAGGCTCAGGGTCGCGCAGAAGATTCTCGCGGGGGCGGTCGGCAGCCCGCTCGCCTCGGGCACCGCGGCGCGCATCTTCACCGGGGCGCCGATTCCGGCCGGCGCCGACGCGGTGGTGATGCAGGAGCACGTCGCCGCCGAGGGCGACCGGATCGCGGTGAAGAAGCCACCCGCGCCCGGCGAGTGGATACGGCGGGTGGGCAGCGACATCCGGGCGGGAGACACGATTCTTCCCGTGGGCATCCGGCTGCGCCCGCAGGACACCGGGCTCGCGGCGTCGGTCGGCATCGCCTCGCTCCCGGTCTACCGGCGCGTGCGCCTGGGGTTGTTCTTCACGGGCGACGAGCTGGTGATGCCGGGCGATCCGCTGCCGCCGGGGCGCATCTACAACTCCAACCGGTTCACGCTGAACGGGCTCGCGCGCGCCTTCGACTGCGAGGTGCGCGACTACGGCATCGTTCCGGATTCGCTCGACGCGACCCGCGAGGTGCTGCGCCGCGCGGCCTCCGGGTGCGACGTGATCGTCACCAGCGGCGGCGTGTCGGTCGGGGACGCCGACTTCGTCAAGCCCGCGGTGGAAGCCGAGGGTGAGCTGCTCATGTGGCGCATCTCGATGAAGCCCGGGCGGCCGCTGGCGTTCGGCCGCGTCGGGAAGGCGAGCTTCATCGGGCTTCCCGGCAACCCGGTCTCGAGCTTCGTCACCTTTCTGATATTCGTCCGGCCGTTCCTGCTCAAGACCCAGGGCGTCGCCGAGGTCCGCCCGCGCGCGATCCAGGCGCGCGCCGACTTCGACTGGCCCGAGCCCGACGCCCGCCGCGAGTTCCTGCGCGTAAAATGGAATGCGCGCGGCGGCCTGGACCTGTACCACACGCAGGACTCAGCAGTGCTCACGTCCACGGCCTGGGCCGACGGGCTGGTGGACAACCCGGCAGATCACGCCATCCGCGCGGGAGACATGGTCCAGTTCATGCCGTATTCGGAGCTGTATCGATGAAGGTGAAGATTCTCTATTTCGCGGGACTGCGCGAGCAGCTGGGGAGCCCCGGCGAGGAGCTCGAGATCTCGGCGTCGACGGTGGCGGCGCTGCGCTCGCAGCTCATGGCGCGCGGCGGCGCGTGGCAGTCCGCGCTCGCGCAGGGCAAGGCGCTGCGCGTCGCGGTCAACCAGGAAATGGCGCAGCCGAACACGGCGCTGAAGCCGGGCGACGAGGTCGCCTTCTTCCCGCCCGTAACCGGAGGTTAGCGTGAAACGGACCGGGGGCTGAGATGGCGGTGCGGATCCAGACCGGGGACTTCGACGCAGGCGCGGAGATCGCGGCGCTGCGCCGCGGCAACCCCAAGGTGGGCGCCGTGGCGAGCTTCATCGGCGTTTGCCGGGACGCGAACGACGGCGACGCGGTGTCGAAGATGACCCTCGAGCACTACCCGGGCATGACCGAGAAGGCGCTCGGGAAGATCGTCGGCGAGGCCGAGCAGCGTTGGAAGGTGATCGACATCCTCGTGGTCCACCGCGTGGGCGAACTGAAACCGGGCGATCAGATCGTGCTGGTCGTGGTCGTGGGAGCCCATCGCGGCGACGCTTTCGCGGCCTGCGAGTTCATCATGGACTACCTCAAGACGAAGGCGCCGTTCTGGAAGAAGGAGCAGACGCCGGGAGGGTCGCGATGGGTCGAGGCGCGGACCTCAGACGACGAAGCCGCGCAGCGCTGGGAGCCGTCCAAGTCCAACGCTGCCTGAGGACGGTCAGATCGCGGCGCGGATCAGGTGCAGCCCGGCGAACAACCCGGCGATGGACAGGACGACCGATCCGATCATGTAGAAGGCCGCCGCCCACAACTCGCCGTGCTCCAGCAGGACGTACGAGTCCAGCGAGAACGTCGAAAACGTCGTGAATCCCCCGCAGATGCCCAC
>DATEGT010000176.1:0-8435 GCA_035280025.1 Burkholderiales bacterium
CGGGGGCCGCGTGAAGCTCGCCGGCGCCGCGCGCTCGGACTGCCTCTCGCGCCTGCACACGCCGGAGCCGCGGGTGAGGCTCGGGCGCGCGCTGCGCGGCCTGGCGCACGGCGCGATCGACGTTTCGGACGGCCTTCTCGCGGATCTCGGGCACATCGCCAGCGCGTCGGGCGTCGCCGCCGAGCTGCGAATCGAGGACTTGCCGCGCGCACCGGCGATCGCGGGCTGTCCGAACACGGCGCTCGCGACGCGCTGCATGCTCGCCGGCGGCGACGACTACGAGCTGCTGTTCACTGCGCCGCGCTCCGCGCGATCGGGAATCGCGGCGGCCGGAAGAAAATCCGGCGTCCGCGTCACCGCGATCGGCTCGATCGTCGCCGGTCGGCCCGGGGTGCGTCTGCGCGGCGCCGGGGGCAGAATCATCCCTACGCCGCGCGGAGGCTTCGACCACTTCGCATGATCACGCATCCCACCGCTCGCTTCACCTTCGGCCACCCGGCGCGCATCATCGCGCTCGGCTTCGGAACCGGTCTCGCCCCGGTCGCGCCCGGCACGTTCGGAACCGCGCTCGCGTTCCCGATCTTCGTGCTGCTAGACCGCTGGCTCGACGCGCCCGAGCTCTTCGCGGTGATCGCCGCGTTCTTCGCGCTCGGCGTCTGGGCCTGCGGGCGCACCGGCCGGGACCTCGGCGTCGCCGATCACAGCGCGATGAACTGGGACGAAGTCGTGGCGATGCTGCTGATCCTGCTGATGGTCCCCGCCGGCTGGGAGTGGTGGCTGTTCGCGTTCCTCGCATTCCGCTTCTTCGACGTGGTCAAGCCGCCGCCCATCCGCACCATCGACCGCACCATGAAAAGCGGCCTGGGGGTGATGTTCGACGACATCGTCGCGGCGTTCTACACGCTCCTGCTCGTCTCGGCGGTGAAGCGGTTGTTCTTCTGATGGCGCGCGACGCGCTCCTGCCCCTGGCGCGGCGTCTCGGCGCGCGTCTGAAGCGGCGCAAGCTCATGCTCGCCACCGCAGAATCCTGCACCGGCGGCTGGATCGCTCAGGCGGTCACCGCCGTCGCCGGCAGTTCGGGGTGGTTCGAGCGCGGCTTCGTGACCTATTCGAACGCGGCCAAGAAGGGTCTGCTCGGCGTCCGCGCCTCCACGCTGTCGAGCCACGGAGCGGTGAGCGAGGCGACCGCGAGGGAGATGGCCTCGGGCGCCTTGCGGCGCAGCCGGGCGCAAGTCGCGGTCGCGGTGACCGGCGTCGCGGGTCCGGGCGGCGGAACGCGGGACAAGCCCGTGGGCATGGTGTGCTTCGCCTGGGCGCGGAAGAAGGGCGGCGTGCAAACTGCCGTGCGGCGCTTTGCCGGCGGCCGCGAGGGCATTCGCCGGCGCTGCGTCGCGTTCGCGCTGCAGGGCCTGCTGGAAAGGCTGGAATAAGCTCAGTCCACGTCTCCGGGCCGGACCGCGGGCTTGCGGCCGGTGATCATGGAGAGCAAGAGGTTCTCGCGCTGACGCAGGCTCGTGAAGGCGACGCCGGCGACGTGCACGCCGGCGAGCGCGAAGAGCGCGTTGGCCAGGGCCTCGTGCAACTCTTGCACCCACTCCACGCCCCAGAAGCGATCGGTAACCGATAGCCAACCGCTCAACCCCGCGGCGGCTGACGCAGCAAGCAGCGCCACGATCATCCATCCACCGAGCGGATTGTGGCCGAGATAGCGGGGCTCGGAGCGTGCGATCACGGCGCGCGCGTAGGAAAACGTCCGCGCGGGCGAGCGCAGGAACTGGCCGAAGCGGGCGTACCGCGGGCCGACCCAGCCCCAGGCGATGCGCAGCGCGATCACCGCGAGCGCGGCATAGCCCGTCCATTCGTGAGCGGGCTTCGCCGCTTCGAGCTTCAGCTCGGCGGTGACCCAGGCCGCGAGGATGCTCGCGACGAGCGTCCAGTGCGCGATCCGCAGCAGCGGATCCCAGACGCGGACTTCGGCGCTCAACCCTTGTGATCCTTGGAGCCGGTCGGAACCGGAGCCAGGCTGCGCGGGTGGAAATACGCCTCGACCCGCTCCCCCTTCTCGTTCAGCGCGTAGACTTCGTAGCAGCCGCCATCCTCCTTGATCCGGCGCACCTGCCAGCCCTTCTGCTTGAGGAGCGCGGTGAGCTTTTCCTGCGGTTGCCAGCTTTCACGGGCGCCGGAGTCGCAGGTGGCGAGGCCGGTCGCGCGGGGGGCCGAAAGCGGGAGCAGAGCGCCGGACAGCGCCAGCGCGGCGAGGAGGAACCGAGATTTCATGTGTAGACTCCCTAGTCGAAAATGCACCGCATGTTAATCGCAGCCCTCCGGTACCCGCAAGCGGACTTACCTCTTGAAACAAGTGCAGGAGGCATGGCGGCCTTCCTGCGCCGCGTCGCCGCCGCCTCGGTGCTCTGCGCCGCGCTGCCCGCCGCGGGGCAGGACCCCGGGAAGAAGGACAACGACGCCGGTCCCTACGTCCCCACCCCCTGGGTGATCGTCGACGAGATGCTGAAGCTCGCCGACATCCGTCCCGGCGACGTGGTCTACGACCTCGGTTCCGGCGACGGGCGTCTCGTGATCACGGCCGCCAAGCGCTTCGAGGCGCGCGGAGTGGGAATCGAGCTCAAGCCCGAGCTGGTCGCGCTGGCGAAAGCGAGCGCCGAGAACGAAGGGGTGGCCGATCGGGTGAAGTTCGTCCGGGGCGATCTGTTCGAGACCGACATCCGGGAAGCGACCGTGATCACGCTGTACCTGCTGCCGCAGTACGTCACGCGCCTGGTGCCGCGGTTTCGAGCCGAGCTGGCGCCCGGGGACGCGCATCGTGTCGCACGACTACCCGCTCCTTCCCTGGCCGCCGGAGAAGGACTTCACCATGGAAGTCCCGGAGAAGGAGTTCATCAGCGGCATGACCACGACGCACCTGTATTACTACGTCGTTCCGGCGCGCATCGGTGGCCAGTGGGAGCTGTCGCTGCCCAGAGCGCTCGCCCGCGCGCCCCTCTCGCTCGAGGTGAACCAGGAGCTCCACTTCACAGGGGGACTCGCGAGCGACGGCAAATCCGAGGACTACCTGAGGGACATGAGGGTGCTCGGCGAGAACGTCAGCTTCAGGCTGCTCTACAACGGGAAGATGATGGCGTTCGAGGGCACCGCCTCCGGGGACACCATGGCCGGCGAAGTGAGCTCCAAGGGCGTCCGCGGGCCCTGGACCGCGAAGCGGCGCTAGGCAGTCCGCGCGGCCTTGGGTCTGCCTTCCATTTGGCCTATATTTCAGCATGGACCTGCTCCGCAATGACCACGTTCGGCCGGCCGCCGTGGCGGGCATGTTCTACCCCCGGGATCCGCGCGAGCTCGCCGACGAGATCGCGGCGCACCTCGACCGGACGGCGGAAGAGCCCCAGGCTCCCGGATTCCCCAAGGCGCTGATCGTTCCCCACGCCGGCTATATCTACTCAGGGCCGGTCGCGGCGAGCGCGTACGACCTGCTGCGTCCCGCGCGCGGCGTTGTGGAGCGGGTCGTGTTGCTCGGTCCCTGCCACCGTGTTCCGGTGCGCGGCCTGGCGCTGCCGCGCGCGGGCATCTTCGCGACTCCGCTCGGGCGCATCCCCCTCGACGCCGAGGGCGTGCGAGCGATCCGCGATCTCCCGCAGGTAGTCGAGTCGGCGGCGACGCACGCCGACGAGCATGCGCTCGAGGTGCAGCTGCCGTTCCTCCAGAAGGTGCTGGGGGATTTCTCGCTCGTGCCGCTGGTCGTCGGCGACGTCGCGCCGCAAGAGGTCGCCGAGGTCCTCGACCGCCTGTGGGGCGGCCCGGAGACGCTGGTCGTGATCAGCTCGGACCTCTCCCACTATCACGCCTACGACAGCGCGCGCGAAATCGACCGCGCTACCGTCCAGGCGGTTCTCGGCTTCGACTGGAGCCTGTCCCACGAGCAGGCCTGCGGCGCGACGCCGATCTCCGGACTGCTGATCGCGGCAAAGGGCAGGGCCGTCGCGCCCAGGCTCCTCGATTGCCGCAACTCGGGCGACACCGCCGGCGACAGGAGCCGCGTCGTCGGCTACGCCTCGTTCGCCCTCGGCGGAGCCGACGCGGCTTACGGGGCGGAGCACGGAAGGATGCTGTTGCGCATCGCGCGCGCGTCGATCGCGGATGCGCTCGGCGCCGGCCGCGGGGGCCCGCCGGCGAGCGCGCCCTGGCTCCGCGAATCTCGAGCGACCTTCGTCACGCTGACGCAAGGGGAGGAGCTGCGCGGCTGCGTGGGAGCGCTCGAGGCGCAGCGATCCCTGGCCGAGGACGTGGCCGCCAACGCGCGTGCCGCCGCCTTCGAGGACAGCCGCTTCAAGCCGCTCGGTCTCGACGAGCTCGCGCACACGGAAATCGAGGTGTCGCTGCTGTCGACGCCGAAGACGCTCGCCTTCGCCGACCGCGACGATCTCCTCGCCAGGCTTCGCCCGGGAACCGACGGCGTGATCCTCGAGCAGCCCGGGGAGGGCAGGCGCGGCACTTTCCTTCCCCAGGTCTGGGAGGACCTGCCTGACCCCGCGCAGTTCATCGCACGCCTCAAGATGAAGGCCGGGATCGCGGCGGACGCCGACCTGCGGCGCTGTACGGTGAAGCGCTACCGCGTGCTCAAGTGGCGCGAAGCGGACGTGACCGCATGAGCGCAGTCGTCGATCGGCCCTACATCGGGCGATGGTGGCACCTCCTGGAGGACGGCAGGCTGCAGTGCGATCTGTGCCCGCGAGACTGCAGGCTGCACGAAGGCCAGCGCGGGGCCTGCTTCGTGCGCATGAGGGAGAACGACCGCATGGTGCTCACCACCTACGGCCGCTCCTCGGGCTTCTGCATCGATCCGGTGGAGAAGAAGCCTCTCAACCACTTCTATCCCGGCTCGAGCATCCTGTCCTTCGGCACGGCGGGCTGCAATCTCGCGTGCAAGTTCTGCCAGAACTGGGATATCTCCAAGTCGCGCGACGTCGACACGCTCGCCGACTCGGCGAGTCCGGAGCGTCTCGCCCGCGCGGCGCTCGATCGCGGCTGCAAGAGCGTCGCCTTCACCTACAACGACCCGGTGATCTTCGCCGAATACGCGATGGACATCGCCGACTGCTGCCGCGAGGCCGGCGTAAAGTCGGTCGCGGTGACCGCGGGCTACATGCACGACGCGCCGCGGCGCGATTTCTACGCGAAGATGGACGCGGCCAACGTCGACCTGAAGGCCTTCACCGAGGATTTCTACTTCCGCACCTGCAGCGCCCACCTCAAGGACGTGCTGGACACGCTCGCCTACCTGAAGCACGAAACCGACGTCTGGTTCGAGATCACCACGCTGCTCATTCCCGGCAGGAACGATTCGGACTCAGAGATCGACGCCGAGTGCCGCTGGATCGCGAAAGAGCTCGGTCCCGACGTTCCGCTGCATTTCACCGCCTTCCACCCCGACTACAAGATGACCGACGTGCCGCCGACGCCGGCGGCGACGCTGACGCGGGCGCGGAAGATAGCCCTGGGGCACGGGCTGCGCTACGTGTATACAGGCAACGTTCACGACACCGAGGGCGGCAGCACCTTCTGCCCGGCCTGCGGGAGCGGGCTGATCGTGCGCGACTGGTACAGCATCCTCGATTACCGCGTCGCGCCGGACGGGAAGTGCGGCCGGTGCGGCGCACCGGTTCCCGGGCGCTTCGAGGAGTTCAGGAAGCCCTTCGGCCCGAGGCGGATACCGGTGAGACTGGGACTGGCCTGAGCGCCGGTCCTGTGAGGCGCAGCAGCTCGCCGTACACGCGATCCGGGGCGATCTGCTCCAGGCAGGGATTGTCGCCCGAGCTGTAGCGGCAGGTCTTGGCCTGGCAGGGCGAGCAGAAGCGGTCGGATTTCAGGTGCAGCTGCGACGCTCCCGAAGCGCCGATGAGCCCCGAGTCGGTCGCCCCGTAGAGCGTGATCGCGGGAACGTCGAGCGCCGCCGCGAGATGGGAGAGGCCGGTGTCCATGCACACGCAGGCTTTTGCGCGCGCGAGCACGTAGCCGATCTCGGAGAGACCGAGCCGCGGCAGAACCTGGGCTCCTGGGGCGACGGCGAGCCGCTTCGCTCTGGCCTCCTCCCCGCTGTCGCCCCAGGGCAGCAGCACGCGGAATCCGGCCCGCGTGCACTTCCCGACGAGATCGATCCAGTGCCGCTCCGGCCAGAGCTTGGTCTTCCAGCTCGCGTTGTGAACGAAAACCAGGTAGTCGCCGGAGAGATCGATTCCCGGCTTGGCGAACCGCTCCCGCCGGATGCGGAAATCGGGCGCCGAGGAGGGGAGCGGGTAGTCGAGCGCGGCGGCGAACAGCCGCCGCAGGCGCTCGATCGCATGCATAGCCTTCGGCGCGGCGTAGCGTCGCTGATAGGCGAGGTGGGCCACCCATTCGCGGACCGAAGCCGCGTCGAAGCCGGCCCGCGGGCCCTTGGAGAAGAGCGAGAGCAGGGCGGTCTTGAAGTTGCCCTGCCCGTCGATCACCAGATCGTACGGCCGTGAGCGGATCTGCTCGATCGTCTTTCCGATCGATCCGTGGGTCTCGGCGCTCGTCACCGCGCCGCGCCACTCGCGGTGATTGGTGGTGATCACGCCCTTCACCGCAGGGTGCCAGGTGGCGATCTCCTGGAAGTTCTCGTCGATGACCCAGTCGAACTCGATGTGGGCCTTCGCGTCCTGGGCGTCGCTCAGAGCGGGCAGCGCATGGATCAGATCGCCCAGCGATGTCAGCTTAATGAGCAGGGCTCTTTGCATCTGCTTTCGAGAACAGGCCTTTCAGGAACGCGCTGAAGCGGTGGCGCCGCAGGTCGTGGTCGCGCGCTTCCTCGGAGGTGACGTAGTTCAGCTGGATGGTTCGCCGCTCGCCGTCGAAAGGCTCGTGCCCGTGCCAGCAGTTGGGCGTGACCTTGAAGATCAGGCAACGTCCCGCGTCGGGCGCGATCTCGGCCGCGTAGCGGGTGAGGTCGTGGTCGTTGTACAGCAGGCGCAGCCGCCCCTGCGGCGCGCTCCAGCCGCGGTTGAGGTAGAGCAGGACCGTGACCAGCTTGGACTTCGAGTCGGTGTGGATGCGCCCGTCCTTCGGCCCGGTGCGCCCGCGGATCGTGAGCATCGGCGGCCGGCCGGCGAGGTCCATGCCGAGGCGCTCTCCGACCAGCCCGCGCAGCTCGGGGCCGTGCATCTCGTCCATCAGCTTGGCGAAGCGCCCCGAATAGGAGACGGCCTCGGGCGGAAAGCTGCCGCGCTTGGGGACGTAGGGGAAGCTCTCGACCACCTCCGGCAGCACCTCGGGCCGAATGAGGTTGTCGACGACGAGATAGGGGTAGGGCTCCTGGACCAGGGGAGCCTTGCGCAGCGCGTCGGGGTTGAGCACTTCCCAGGCCATGGGGGAATTCTAGTCCCAAGTGCCTGATTTGGCGCGAGGGCTTGCATTTCCGCCCAACCTGTATAAAAATCCAGGTCAACCGGCTTCTCGCTATGGGCGTTGGACGCTGAAACGGCGGGCGAAGATGACGGCGGCGGGCGCCCGCTTCAACGCACAAGACGCTTCGATGCGAACATAGGAGATAATCGAATGGTCAACGAAGGGAAGGTCATGGAAGAAGCCAAGGCCAAGGCGCTGCAGGCTGCTCTGGCTCAGATCGAAAAGCAGTTCGGCAAGGGATCCATCATGAAGATGGATTCCCAGGCATCGCAGGACGTCCAGGTGGTTTCCACGGGCTCTCTCGGCCTCGACATCGCGCTCGGCGTGGGCGGGCTGCCGCGCGGGCGTGTCGTCGAGATCTACGGGCCGGAATCCTCGGGCAAGACGACGCTCACGCTTTCGGTGATCGCCCAGGTGCAGAAACTGGGCGGCACCGCCGCGTTCATCGACGCCGAGAACGCGCTCGATCCCCAGTACGCCAAGAAGCTCGGCGTGAAGATCGAGGACCTGCTGATCTCCCAGCCGGACACCGGCGAGCAGGCGCTGGAGATCGCCGACATGCTGGTGCGCTCCGGCTCGGTCGACGTGATCGTCATCGACTCGGTCGCGGCGCTGACCCCCAAAGCCGAGATCGAGGGCGAGATGGGCGAGCCGCAGATGGGCCTGCAGGCGCGCCTCATGAGCCAGGCGCTCAGGAAGCTCACTGCCAACATCAAGCGCACCAATACCCTGGTGATCTTCATCAACCAGATCCGCATGAAGATCGGCGTGATGTTCGGCAACCCGGAGACGACCACCGGCGGCAACGCGCTCAAGTTCTACGCGTCGTGCCGCCTCGACATCCGCCGCATCGGCTCGATCAAGAAAGGCGACGAGGTGATCGGCTCGGAGACCCGCGTGAAGGTGGTGAAGAACAAGGTCGCGCCGCCCTTCCGCGAGGCGCTGTTCGACATCCTCTACGGCGAGGGCGTGTCGCTCGAGGGCGAGATCCTGGAGCTCGG
>DATEGT010000177.1:0-8029 GCA_035280025.1 Burkholderiales bacterium
TCGGCTTCCTGCGCAGCCCCGACCACAACTACCTGGCGGGGCCGGAGGACATCTACATCAGCCCCTCCCAGATCCGCCGCTTCAACCTGCACACCGGCGACACCATCGAGGGCGAGATCCGCACGCCCAAGGACGGCGAGCGCTACTTCGCGCTGGTCAAGGTCGACAAGGTCAACGGCCAGCCGCCCGAGGCGGCGAAGAACAAGATTCTCTTCGAGAACCTCACGCCGCTGCACCCGGACAAGCTGTTCAAGCTCGAGCGCGACATCAAGGCCGAGGAGAACGTCACCGGGCGCGTGCTGGACATCGTCGCGCCCGTCGGCAAGGGCCAGCGCGGCCTCATCGTCAGCCCGCCCAAGGCCGGCAAGACCGTGATGCTGCAGCACATCGCGCACGCCCTCACTTCCAACTATCCCGACATCACCCTGATCGTGCTGCTGATCGACGAGCGGCCCGAGGAAGTCACCGAGATGTCGCGCACCGTGCGCGGCGAGGTGGTCGCCTCGACGTTCGACGAGCCGGCGAGCCGGCACGTGCAGGTCGCCGAGATGGTCATCGAGAAGGCGAAGCGACTGGTCGAGCACAAGAAGGACGTGGTGATCCTGCTCGACTCCATCACCCGTCTCGCGCGCGCCTACAACACCGTGGTGCCCGCCTCGGGCAAGGTGCTGACCGGCGGCGTGGACGCGAACGCGCTGCAGAAGCCGAAGCGCTTCTTCGGCGCGGCGCGCAACATCGAGGAAGGCGGCTCGCTCACGATCATCGCCACCGCGCTCATCGACACCGGATCGCGGATGGACGACGTGATCTACGAGGAATTCAAGGGCACCGGCAACATGGAGATCCACCTTGACCGCCGGATGCACGAGAAGCGCATCTTCCCGGCGATCAACGTCAACCGCTCGGGCACGCGCCGCGAGGAGCTGCTGATCGAGGCGCCGATCCTGCAGAAGGTCTGGGTGCTGAGGAAGCTCCTCTACCCGATGGACGACCTGGAAGCCGCCGAATTCCTGGTCGACAAGATCCGCGCGACCAAGAACAACGGCGATTTCTTCGACTCGATGAGGCGCGGGTAGTTTGCCCGGGCGGATGATTTCAGGGATAATTCCGCCCCCACGAGGACCGATGCCATGAAAGAGAAGATCCACCCCGAATACAAGGAAATCAAGGTCATCTGCAGCTGCGGAAACACCTTCACGACGCGCTCGACCCTCGGCAAGGAGCTGCACGTCGAGGTGTGCTCTTCGTGCCATCCGTTCTACACGGGCAAGCAGAAGATCGTCGACACCGCCGGCCGGGTCGAGAAGTTCCGCCAGAAGTACACCAAGAAACCGCCGGCGAAGCCCGCCAAAGCCGCGTCTGCGTAAGCGTGTCGAGCCGGTGCTCGGGGAAAAGGCAGCTTCGGCTGCCTTTTTTCATTCGGCGCGCGCCGGGGGGCGAATGAACTCCCGGATCGCGCTGCCCCTCTCGCCGGCGCTCCTTTCGCTGCTGCTGCTCGCCTACCTGCTCCCCGGCCTCGTCGTCCACGACCTGTGGAAGACCGAGGACGCGATCGGCATCGGCATCGTGCATCAGATGCTCGAGCACGGCCGGTGGCTGGTTCCGCACCTTGCGGGAGAGCCGTACTGGGAGGACGGGCCCTTTCACTACTGGATCGCCGCGCTGACGGCGAAGCTGTTCGGGCTGGTGCTCGCGCCCCACGACGGCGCGCGCCTGGCGAGCGGCCTGGTGATGGCGGTGGTCTTCGCCTTGGTGCACCTCACCGGGCGCGAGCTCTACGGCAAACCCGAAGCGATGGGCGCAGTGCTCGCGCTGCTCGGCTCTCTCGGCCTGCTGGTGCACGCCCACGAGACGCTCGGCGAGATCAGCATGCTCGCCGGACAGGCCCTCGCCTGGTACGGCATCGCGATGACCAGGAAAAGGCCGCACCTCGGCGGATGGCTCCTCGGCCTCGGGCTCGCCGTCGCCGCCCTGAGCAAGGGCATCCCCGCGGTGATCGCGCCCCTCGGCGTCGCGCTGCTCGCACCGGTCGCCTCCTCGGCCTGGCGCCGGCGCGAGTACGTGCCGGCGCTGGCGCAGGCCCTGCTCCTGTTCCTCCTGCTCTTCGGCGGCTGGCTCGCGCTCTCCGAGAACGCGCTGCCCGGCTTCCTGACCGCGTGGCGCGAAGAGAGCGCGGGACTGTTCGTCGTTCCGCCGACGGCCGCGCTCGGCCTCTGGGGCCCGATCCTCGCCTGGGCGACCTGGCCGGCGTGGCCGCTCGCCGTCTGGACCCTTTGGGAAGCCCGCCGCCGCAGCTACGGAGCAGGGACGCGCATGCTCGTGTTCGCGGTCGCCGCGTCCCTTGCGGTGCTGGCGCTGCTCGCGGATCCCCACGAGATCTATGCGCTGCCGCTCCTGCTCCCGCTGTCGCTGCTCGCCGGCGCCGGGGTCCCCACCCTGCGCCGCGGCGCTGCCAACGGCCTCGCCTGGTTCGGCGTGATCTGCGCCGGGTTCTTCGGCGTGCTCACGTGGCTGGGATGGTTCGCCATGACGACCGGGTTTCCCAACGCCATCGCGCGCAACTTCACGCGGCTGGAGCCCGGGCACGTGCAGCACTTCTCCTGGATTGCGTTCACCGTCGCGCTCGCGTGCACCGCGGCGTGGATCGCCCTGATCGTGAAGAGCGAGCGCACCGCGCCTTTCCGCAGCGTGACCTTCTGGGCGGCGGGCATCACGCTGCTGTGGGCGCTGGCGATGACGCTGATCCTCCCCTGGATCGACTACGGCAAGAGCTACCGGCAGGTGGCTCTCGCCCTGAAGAAGAACATCCCCGAGGGAACGCGCTGCATCGAGAGCCGCGGCCTGGGCGAGGCGCAGCGCGCGATATTCGACTACCGCGTCGGAATCGTCACGCGGCGCGTCGAAAATGCGGGCGATACCGGGTGCCCCCTCCTCCTGGTGCAGGCCCACCTGGGCGATTCCGACAGCCTCGGGCCGGGGTGGAAATTCCTGTGGGAAGGGCGGCGGCCGCGCGACCACGAGCGCTACCGCCTCTACCAGCGGCAGCCGTGAGCAAGCTCACCCGCTCGGCGGCGTGGCAGGCGCTTGCCGCGCACCGGAACAAGATCGCCGCGACGACCCTCGCCGCGCTGTTCGAAGCGGACGGCTCGCGCGCAAAACGCTTCAGCGCGGAGGCCGGCGGCATCCTGCTCGACTACTCCAAGCACCGCATCGACGCCGAGGCGATGCGGCTGCTGGCCGCCCTCGCCGCGCAGGCGCGGGTGCCGGAATGGACGGCGAGAATGTTCGCCGGCGAGGCGATCAACAGCACCGAAAACCGCGCGGCGCTGCACGTCGCGCTGCGCGCCGGTGATCCCGTGGCCGAGGTGCGGGAAACGCTGGCGCGCATGCGCCGCTTCGTGCGCGGGCTGCACGGCGAAGCGCGGATCGCCGATGTCGTCAACATCGGCATCGGCGGATCCGACCTCGGGCCGCGCATGCTCACGCGCGCGCTGCGGCGCTTCCGCAAGGACCGCCCCAGGCTTCATTTCGTCTCGAATATCGATCCGGCCGACCTGGACGCGACGCTCGGCGGCCTGTCGCCCGGCAAGACGCTGTTCATCGTCGCCTCCAAGACCTTCTCGACCGCCGAGACGCTGGAGAACGCGGCGCGCGCCCGGGCGTGGCTCGAGGCCGGGCTCGGGAAATCCGCGGATCTTTCGGCCCATTTCGCGGCGGCGACCGCGAACGCCGCCGGCGCGGCCGCGTTCGGCGTCGCGCCCGGGCGCGTGTTTCCCCTGTGGGATTGGGTCGGCGGGCGGTATTCGCTGTGGTCCGCGGTCGGGTTGCCCGTCGCCCTGGCGGCCGGCATGGACGCCTTCGAGGACCTGCTCAGCGGCGCGCGCGCGATGGACGCACATTTCAGGACGGAGCCGCTCGAGCGGAACCTGCCCGTGCTCCTCGCGCTGCTCGAGATCTGGTACGTGAACTTCTTCGGCGCCCAGACCCGCGCCGTGATCCCCTACAGCGAGGACCTGCGGGATCTGCCCGCCTATCTCCAGCAGCTCGAGATGGAGTCGAACGGGAAGCGCGTCGATCGCGACGGGAACGAGGTCGACTACGACACCGCTCCCGTGGTGTGGGGCGCCCCGGGGACGCCGAGCCAGCACTCGTTCCATCAGCTCCTGCACCAGGGCACGCGCCTGATCCCGGTGGACTTCATCGTCGCCGGAGAGGCGAATCCCTCGGCCGCTCAGGCGGCGCTCGCCACCAACGCGCTCGCGCAGGCCGCCGCGCTTGCGTTCGGCAACCCGGCGCCGGGCGCGCCGCACCGGGCGCTCCCCGGCAACCGGCCCTCGAGCACCCTGCTTCTCGATCGGCTGGCGCCCCGCGAGCTGGGCGGACTCATCGCGATGTACGAGCACAAGGTCTTCGTCGAGGGCGTGATCTGGAACCTGAACAGCTTCGACCAGTGGGGCGTCGAGCACGGCAAGGCCCTCGCGCGCACGCTCGCGCCGCGGCTCCTCGAGGGACGGAGCGCCGGCGATCTCGATTCATCCACGCGGGCGCTGATCGAGCGGCTGCGAAGGCGCGATTGACTGCCGCCGCGGCGGGATTTACGCTGGCGAAAACGGAGAGCCCATGGACGAAGACGCATTCAATCTCAGCATACGGAAATTCCTGAAGATGGTCGGCGTCAGCTCGCAGCGCGAGATCGAGCAGGCGGTCGCCAGGGCGCGTGCGGGCGGCGCGATCAAGGGCGGCGAGAAGTTCCCGGCTTCGGTCACGCTCGAAGTGCCCGGGCTCAAGCTCTCGGTGCGCTTCGACGGCAAGATCGAGCTGGGCTAGGCACCCGGGCGGGCCGGTGAACAAACCCCGCGAGCTCGATCCCGGGCTGCTGGACGAATTGCGCGGCCTGCTGGGCGAGCGCGCGACGGACTCGCGCGGAGTGCGGGAGCACCACGGCAAGGACGAGTCCTACTTCCCCTTCGCTCCTCCCGACGCCGTCGTATTCCCCGAATCCACCGAGGAAGTGCGCGCCGTCGTGGAGCTTTGCCGGCGCCGCAGGACGCCGGTGATTCCCTTCGGCGTCGGGACCTCGCTCGAGGGGCACGTGCTCGCCATCCGCGGCGGAGTCTGCGTCGATCTTTCCCGCATGAACAGGGTGCTCGCCGTGCACGAGGCCGATCTCGACGCGGTGGTGCAGGCGGGGGTGACGCGAAAGCAGCTGAACGAGCACATCCGGCACACCGGGCTCTTCTTCCCCGTCGATCCGGGGGCGGACGCCACCCTGGGCGGCATGGCCGCGACTCGCGCGTCGGGCACGAACGCCGTGCGCTACGGCACCATGCGCGAGAACGTGCTGACGATGACCGTGGTGCTCGCCGACGGGCGCGTCATCACGACCTCGCGCCGCTCGCGCAAGTCGGCCGCGGGCTACGAGCTGACGCGTCTTTTCGTCGGATCGGAAGGCACCCTGGGAGTCATCACCGAGCTCACCGTGCGCCTCTATCCCCTTCCGGAGGCGGTGTCGGCGGCGGTCTGCTCCTTCCCCGATATCGCCGGCGCGGTGAGCACGGTGATCCAGACCCTGCAGGCCGGGATTCCGATAGCGCGCAGCGAGGCGCTCTGCGCCACCACCATGAAGGCGATCAACGCCTACTCGAAGACGAGCTACCGCGAGCAGCCGACGCTGTTCCTCGAGTTCCACGGTACGCACGCGAGCGTCGAGGAACAGGCCAAGCTGGTGCAGGACATCGCGCGCGACAACGGCGGGATGGACTTCGAGTGGACCACCAAGCCCGAGGAACGCAACCGGCTGTGGACCGCCAGGCACCAGGCGTATTTCGCCTGCCTGCAGCTGCGCCCCGGCTCGCGAGCGGTGTCCACCGACGTGTGCGTCCCCATATCGCGGCTGACCGAATGCATCGTCGAGACGTCCGCCGACATCGCGCGCGCGTCGATGCCGATTCCGCTCTTCGGCCACGTCGGTGACGGCAATTTCCATTGCGAGATCCTCGTCCGGCCCGACAGCGAGGCGGACCTCGAGGAGGCGCGGCGGTTCAACGAGCGCATCGTCGACCGTGCGCTCGCCATGGAGGGGACCTGCACCGGGGAGCACGGCATCGGCTTCGGCAAGATGCGCTCGCTGCGGAAGGAGCTGGGCGAGGCCGTCGGCCTGATGGCGAGCCTGAAACGCGCCCTCGATCCGGAGAACCTGATGAACCCGGGGAAGGTCGTCGAGCCCTAGGCCTTCAGGAAGTGCTCGCGGTAGTACTTGAGCTCGCCGATCGATTCGTGGATGTCGGCGAGCGCTTCGTGCTTACCCTGCTTGACCAAACCCTTGGCGATCTCCGGTTTCCAGCGCTTGACCAGCTCCTTCAGGGTGCTGACGTCGAGGTTGCGGTAATGGAAGTGCGCCTCGAGGCGCGGCATGTGGCGCGCGAGGAAACGCCGATCCTGGCAGATCGAGTTGCCGCACATGGGCGAGGTCTTGGCGGGGACATGCTGCGTGACAAAGGCGAGCAGCTGTTCCTCGGCGGTGCGCTCGGTGAGCGTCGAGGCCTTCACCTTGTCTATGAGCCCCGAGCGCGCATGCGTGCTCTTGTTCCAGTCGTCCATCGACTCGAGAACCGCGTCGGCCTGGTGCACCACGAGCACCGGCGCCTGCGACACGGTGTTCAGCTGCGCATCGGTGACGACGATCGCAATCTCGATGATGCGGTCGCCGTCAGGATCGAGTCCGGTCATCTCCATGTCCAGCCAGAGGAGATTGTTCTGGTCCTGCGCCATGGCGCCGTTCGTGAGCTCTCTGTGTAAAATGCGATTGTCGCACATCGACTACCGTTCAATGCACTGGTTCAGCCTCGTTTTCCTCGCGGCGCTCGGGCTCGCCACCGCGGCGCGCCTGTGGCTCTCAAGCCGCAACATCCGGCACATCGCGGCGAACCGCAACGCGGTCCCTGCCGAGTTTGCCGGACGGATCCTGCTCGATGCGCACCGGAAGGCGGCCGACTACAACGTCGCCAAGGCGCGCGCCGGCGCGGTCGAGACCCTGGCCGCCGCCGCGCTTACGCTCGCGTTCACTTTCGGCGGCGGACTGCAGCTCCTCGCGGGCCTTTGGGGTCGCGCGTTCCAGCCGGGCGGCTTCGCGCACGGGATCGCCCTGATCGCCTCGGTGGTCGCGATTTCGAGCGCCGCCGACCTGCCCTTCGGCCTCTACCGGACTTTCGTGATCGAGGCGCGCTTCGGGTTCAACCGCACGACCCTCCGCCTGTTCGTCCTCGACATGATCAAGGGGGCGGCGCTGGGAATCGTGCTCGGAATCCCGCTGGTCTTCGTCGTGCTATGGCTGATGGCGAGGATCGGAGCTTTCTGGTGGCTCGCGGTGTGGCTCGTCTGGGTGGCGTTCAGCCTGCTGGTCGCCGCGATCTACCCTACGTTGATCGCGCCCCTGTTCAACAAATTCTCGCCCCTGGCCGATGCCGACCTGCGCGGCCGCATCGAGGCCCTGCTCGCCAAGTGCGGCTTCCGTGCGCGCGGCCTGATGGTCATGGACGGCTCCAGGCGCTCGAGCCACGGCAACGCCTACTTCACCGGTTTCGGCTCGGCCAAGCGCATCGTGCTCTTCGACACCCTGGTCTCGAGGCTCGCTCCGGGCGAAGTCGAAGCGGTGCTCGCTCACGAGCTGGGGCATTTCTCGCGGCACCACGTCTGGAAGCGCATGCTCGTCGGATCCGCGCTCAGCCTCGTGCTCCTTTGGATCCTGGGGTGGCTCATGCCCCGGCCCTGGTTCGCCGCGTCGCTGGGAGTGGACTCCTCCGGCAGCGCAACGGCGCTGATTCTTTTTTTCATGATCGCGCCTTCGTTCATGTTTTTCCTGAAGCCGCTCGCGAGCCTTTACTCGCGC
The DNA here is from genome assembly GCA_035280025.1 of Burkholderiales bacterium. Classification (GTDB taxonomy): domain Bacteria; phylum Pseudomonadota; class Gammaproteobacteria; order Burkholderiales; family SG8-39; genus VBDM01. The sequence goes on from DATEGT010000177.1 coordinate 7,889, forward strand.
CATCATGAATTCGAGGCGGATGTATACGCGGCGCGACACGCCGACGCCGGCGATCTGGTGCGCGCCCTGGTCAAGCTCTACGAGGACAACGCTGCGACGCTGACCCCCGATCCGCTGCATTCGGCCTTCTACGACTCGCAC
>DATEGT010000178.1:0-12119 GCA_035280025.1 Burkholderiales bacterium
ATGGAGCGCGTGGCGTACCGGCCGTTGCGCGGCGCGCCGCGCCTCGCGCCGCTGATCACCGCGATCGGCATCTCGATCATCCTGCAGCATCTCGCGATGCTGGTCTGGAGCCGCAACCCGCTCGCGTTTCCCCAGATCATCAGGGTGGAGTCGTACCCGATCGCGGGAGCGACCATCACCAACGTGCAGATCGGCATCCTCGCGATCTCGCTGCTGATGATGGCGGCGCTCGCGGCGCTGGTGTACCGCACCCGGCTCGGCACGGCGATGCGCGCCACCGCGCACGACCCCCAGGTCGCTGGCCTGATGGGCATTGACACCAACCGCATCGTCGCGCTGACCTTCGTCATCGGCGCGGCGCTCGCCGCGGTCGCGGGGGTCATGGTGGCGCAGTACTACGGTATCGCGCACTACACCATGGGCTCGCAGCTCGGCCTGAAGGCGTTCTGCGCGGCGGTGCTCGGCGGCATCGGCAATATCCCGGGAGCCATGCTCGGGGGCGTGCTCCTCGGCGTCGTCGAGGCGCTGGGTGCGGGCTACATCGGCGACCTCACCGGCAACGTGTTCGGCTCCAACTACCAGGACGTGTTCGCCTTCATCGTCCTGATCGCCGTCCTGGTGCTGCGGCCTTCGGGCCTGCTCGGCGAGCGCGTGGCGGACAGGGCGTAGATGCCGGGCGCGATCGCCAACCTCAAGCGGCATCCCGCGGCGCCCTGGGTCGGCGTCGTTGCCGTCGCGGTCGCGCTGCTCGCGCTCCCGTTCGCGCTCGCGGCGGCCGGCACCACGTGGGTGAGAATCACCAACCTCGCGATCCTGTACGCCCTTCTGGCGGTGGGCCTGAACATCGTGGTCGGGTTCGCCGGCCTGCTCGACCTCGGCTACATCGCCTTCTACGCGGTGGGGGCGTACGCGTATGCGCTCCTCGCCTCGCCGCACTTCGGCATCCACTGGCCGTTCTGGGCGATCCTGCCCATCGGCGCCGCCGTGGCGGCGCTCTTCGGAGTCCTGATCGGGGCTCCGACCTTGAAGCTCCGCGGCGATTACCTCGCGATCGTGACGCTCGGCTTCGGCGAGATCGTGCGGATCTTCCTCAACAACCTGTCGCGGCCCGTGAATATCACGAACGGGCCGCAGGGCATCGCGCGCATCGATCCATTGCGGCTCGACGGGATCGATTTCTCGAAGTCCGACCACTTCCTCGGCCTCGATTTCAGCGGTCCGATCAAGTACTACTACTTCCTGCTGCTCGTGCTGCTCGCCGTGGTGTTCATCTGCCTGCGGCTGCAGAACTCGCGCATCGGGCGCGCGTGGGAGGCGATCCGCGAGGACGAGGTCGCCGCCCGCGCGATGGGCATAGATACCACGCGCCTCAAGCTGCTCGCCTTCGCGATGGGCGCGACCTTCGGCGGCGTGGCGGGCGGCATGTTCTCCGCGATCCAGGGTTTCGTCTCGCCAGAGAGCTTCGTGCTGGTCGAGTCGATCATGGTGGTCTCGATGGTCGTGCTCGGCGGCATGGGCAACGTCTGGGGCGTGATCCTCGGCGCGCTGCTCCTGTCTTTCGTTCCGGAGTTCCTGCGCTTCACGGTCGAGCCCGTGGAGCGGCAGCTCTTCGGCCGCACCCTGGTCGAGCCGGAGGTGATCCGGATGCTGATCTTCGGCTTCGCACTCGTCCTCGTCATGGCGCTGCGTCCGGGCGGTCTCTGGCCTTCGGCGGTGAGGAAGAGGGAGCTTGCGGCGCGCGACGGACCGACGACGGGGAAGACCGGGTGAGCGCGCTGCTCGAAGCGAGGAACGTCAGCAAGCACTTCGGCGGAATCGAAGCGCTCTCGGACGTCAGCTTCTCCATCTCGCGCGGCCAGATCTTCGGCCTGATCGGTCCCAACGGCGCGGGCAAGACGACGCTCTTCAACCTCCTCACCGGCCTCGCCCCGCTCGACCGCGGCTCCTTCGCGCTGGAAGGGCGCGACATCGCCGGATTGAAGCCCGACCGCGTGGCCGCGCGGGGAATAGGGCGGACGTTCCAGAACATCCGCCTGTTCGCCAACTTGTCGGCGCTCGAGAACGTCATGATCGGCCGCCATGTCCGCACGCGCGCCGGCGTACTGGGGGCCGTGCTGCGCGATGCGTCGACGCGCGCCGAGGAGGCGGGGATAGAGCGCCGCGCGGGAGAGCTGCTCGAGTACGTCGGCCTGCGGGCTCGGGCGAACGAGGCGGCGGGCAGCCTGCCGTACGGCGACCAGCGCAGGCTCGAGATCGCGCGGGCGCTCGCGACCGACCCGGTGCTTCTCGCGCTCGACGAGCCCGCGGCCGGCATGAACGCCTCGGAGACCACGGCGCTGCGCTGCCTGCTCGAGCGCATCCGCGGCGACGGCACGACCATCCTTCTCATCGAGCACGACATGCGCCTGGTGATGAGCGTGTGCGACCGCGTGGCCGTCCTCGATTACGGGCGGCACATCGCTGAGGGCGCTCCAGCCGAGGTGCAGCGCGATCCGAAAGTGGTGGAGGCCTATCTGGGCAGCGCCCCGGCGGAGACGGGATGACTCGGCTCGAGATCCGCGGCCTGGAAGTGCGCTACGGCGGCATCCGCGCGGTGAACGGGATCGACCTCGACGTCGGCGAGGGAGAGCTCGTTTGCCTGATCGGCGCCAACGGCGCGGGGAAATCGTCCACGTTGCGCGCGATCGCCGGCGTGCTGCCCGCGGCGTCGGGATCGGTCCGTTTCGGCGGCCGCGACCTCGCGGGCGTTCCCGCGTTCAGGCGCGCCCGCGCGGGGCTGGTCATGGTTCCCGAAGGGCGCGGCGTGTTCTCGCGTCTCTCCGTCGACGAGAATCTAGCGATGGGCGCCTACGCGCGACCCGGCTCCGAGGCCGCGTCCGACCGCAAGCGCGTATTCGAGATCTTCCCGCGTCTCGCCGAACGGCGCCATCAGACCGCCGGAACGCTGTCCGGGGGCGAGCAGCAGATGCTCGCCATCGGCCGCGCCCTGATGAGCCGTCCCGCGCTGCTCGCGCTCGACGAGCCGAGCATGGGGCTCGCGCCGATCGCGGCGCGGCGGATCCTGGAAGTGATAAGGGACATCAACCGCGCCGGCGTCACCGTCCTGCTCGTCGAGCAGAACGCGCAGGGCGCGCTCGCCCTGGCGCACCGGGCCTACGTGATGGAGAGCGGCGAGATCGCGCTTTCCGGCGAGCCGAGAGCGCTGCTGGCCGATCCTCGCGTTCGCGAGGCCTACCTCGGCGAGACGGCTACCTAGTTCAGGCCGCCTTGTCGGCCGCGGTGGTAAACGAGTCGGAGAAGAACTCGCCCTCGGGCAATCCGCATTTGCCGATGAAGTCGCGGCGCGCCGAGTCGACCATGATCGGAACTCCGCACGCGTAGACCTGCGCGCCCGAAAGGTCCGGGAGGTCCTCCATCACCGCGCGGTGCACGAATCCGGTGCGTCCGGTCCAGCGGTCCTCGGCGAGCGCGTCGGAGACTACCGGCACGTACTTGAAGCGCGGATGCTCCGCGGCCCAGCGCTCCGGAAGCGCGTCGAGATAGAGATCCTTCGGCCGGCGCGCCCCCCAGTAGAGGGTCATCGGCCGCGATGAACCCTTTCGCAGCGCGGCGTCGATCACCGCCTTGATCGGGGCGAACCCCGTCCCCGAGGCGACGAAGACAATCGGCTTCTCGGATTCCTCGCGCAGGAAGAAGGTGCCGAACGGCCCTTCGAAGCGCAGGATGTCGCGCTCTTTCATCGTCTTGAACACGTGGTCGGTGAACGCGCCGCCTGGAACGTGCCGCACGTGCAGCTGGACGAATTCGTCGTCGTGCGGCGCGTTGGCCATCGAGAAGCTCCGCCGCGATCCGTCCTTGAGCAGGATGTCTATGTACTGTCCCGGCAGAAACATCAGGCGCTCGTTCGCCGGCAGCTTCAGGTATACGATCATGGCGTCGTCCGCCGCGCGCTCGAGCTTGTGCACGCGTGCGGGGAGCTTCCTGATCTGGATGTCGCCCGCCTTGCGCACCTCGCGCGCCTCGATCACCACGTCGGACAGGGGCTTCGCCTGGCAGAACAGCGCATGGCCGCGATCGCGCTCGTCCAGAGGGAGCGCCTTCTCCGCGTAGCGACCGTAGTCGATCCGGCCCTCGACGAGCTTGCCTTTGCAACTGCCGCAAGCCCCGTCGCGGCAGCCGTAGGGGAGCACGAGACCGGCATCCAGAGCTCCCTGGAGGATGCTGACCCCATCCTGCACCTGGAACTGATGGCCGGTATTGCGAATCGTCACCTGATGCGTCATCTCGGTGCGGGGTAAAATTCCCTCGTGGAAACTCTGCTCATTGTCGGTTGCGGCGACATCGCCCGCCGCGCCCTGCCGCTGCTCGGGACGAAGTACCGGCTGTGCGCGCTGGTGCGCTCGCTCGACCCCCGGCTCGCCGCTTCCGGCGTCGAGCAGCTGGTGGGCGATCTCGACGCTCCCGCATCGCTCGGCCCGCTCGCCGGCCGCGCTCAACGCGTCGCGCACCTCGCCCCGCCCGCGCAGGTCGGTTCGCGGGATTCCCGGACGCACAATCTGATTGCAGCGCTTTCGGGGGCCGCGAAAAGCGGCGTCATGTTACCACGGCGATTCGTGTATCTCTCCACGAGCGGGGTCTACGGAGACTGCGCAGGCGAGCGTGTCGACGAAACTCGAGTCCCGCGCCCGCTCACTGCGCGCGGCAGGCGGCGGCTCGACGCCGAGCAGGCAGTCTCCGGCTGGGGCGCGCGCGAGGGCGTTCAGACCGTGATCCTGCGCGTTCCCGGAATCTACGCGCGGGACCGGCTGCCGCTCGAACGCCTGGCGCGGGGCACCCCCGTTTTGCGCGCCGACGAGGATGTCTACACCAGCCACATTCACGCCGACGATCTCGCTGCGGTCGTCGCGGCGGCGCTCTGCTGCGAGCGGGCGTCCGGGGCCTATAACGCGAGCGACGACAGCAAGATCAAGATGGCCGACTGGCTGGACCTCGTGGCCGACTGCGCGGGCCTGCGTCGGCCGCCTCGCGTATCGCGGGCCGAAGCGACGCGCATGGTTCCCGCGGAGGTGCTCTCGTTCATGGGCGAATCGCGGCGCCTGTCGAACGAGCGTATGAAAGCCGATCTCGGCGTGCGCCTGCGCTACCCGACGGTCGTCGAGGGATTGGCGTCGACCGGGGTCGCCGCGTGAATCCCGCGGACGCCTGCCTGGTGATCACCAATCTGCCGGACCGCGACAGCGCCGGCAAGCTCGCCCGCACGCTCGTGGCGAAACGGCTCGCCGCCTGCGTGAACGTTCTTTCGCCATGCCGATCGGTCTACCGCTGGCGAGGCAAGACCGAGGATGCGGAGGAATTCCCGGTGCTGATCAAGACGACGCGCGAGCGCTACCCTGCGCTCGAAGCCGAGATCCGAGCCGGGCATCCCTACGAACTTCCGGAGATCATCGCGGTCCCATTGGCGGGAGGTCTGCCCGCCTATCTCGAGTGGGTCGATTCGGAAACAAAGCCCGCCTAGCACATGCGCATCCCCCGATTGCTCTTCGCACTGCTTCTCGTAATCGCGCCTGCGGCTCAGGCCGCGAGCGGGGATGAATTGCTCGAGCCGGACAAGGCATTCCGCTTCTCCGCGCAGGCGCTCGACTCGGGCACGGTGGAGGTCCGCTACCGGATCGCGGACGGCTACTACCTCTACCGCGAGCGCTTCCGCTTCGCCGTCGAGCCCGCCTCGGTGCTGCTCGGGTCGCCGCGGTTCCCGGAGGGCGAGATCCACGAGGACAAGTTCTTCGGCAAGCAGGTTACCTTTCGCCGGGAGGTCCGCATCCTGCTGCCGCTCGCCGCGGGAGGCGCCGACCGGATGCGGCTCGCGGTGACCTCCCAGGGCTGCGCCGATATCGGGGTGTGCTACGTCCCGCAGGTGCAGACCGCCGACATTCGCCTCGCCGCGCTGGGCGGCCCCCCCTCTTCGATCTTCCGTAAAGACGATCCGCTCTCTTCCGTCCCCGCGCCCAGGGCGATCGCCGGCGACGACTTGCGCTTTGCCGGCGTGCTCGAAGCCGGGCGGCTCTGGGCGGTGGTGCTGGTGTTTTTCGTCGCCGGACTGCTCCTGACTTTCACGCCGTGCGTCCTGCCGATGATTCCGATCCTTTCAGGGATCATCGTCGGCGAAGGCCGGGAAGTAACCCGCCGGCGCGCGGGCCTGATCTCGCTCGCCTACGTCTTCGGCATGGCGGTCACGTATACCGGCATCGGCATCGCGGCGGCGTTCTCGGGAAACCTCTTCTCCTCGGCCTTGCAGAACGCCTGGGTGCTCGGGGCTTTCTCCGGAGTGTTCGTCCTGCTCGCGCTCTCGATGTTCGGCCTCTACGAGCTGCAGCTGCCTTCGGGCTGGCAGTCGCGGCTCAGCAAAGCGAGCAACCGGCTGGGAGGGGGGAGCTGGAGCGCGGTGGTGCTGATGGGAGCGCTGTCGGCCGCGATCGTTTCCCCATGCGTGGCGGCGCCGCTCGCCGGCGCCTTGCTCTACATCGGACAAACCCGCGACGCCGTGCTCGGCGGGGCCGCCCTTTTCTCCATGGCGCTGGGCATGGGCGTGCCGCTGGTGCTGGTCGGCGTTTCGGGAGGTGTGCTCCTGCCGAGAGCCGGAGCCTGGATGAGCGGGGTGAAGCGGTTCTTCGGGGTCATCCTCCTCGGCGTCGCCGTGTGGATCATCATCCCGGTCATCCCGGTCGCCGTGCAGATGCTGCTCTGGGCCGTGCTCCTGATTGGATCCGGGGTGTTCCTGGGCGCCCTCGAGTCGCTTGGAAAGGATGCTTCGGGATGGGAGCGTCTGGGGAAGGCGGCGGGCCTGCTCGCGCTCTTCGCGGGCGCCGCTCAGGGGATCGGAGCGTTCTCGGGCGCGCGAGATCCTCTGCGGCCCCTGGCCGGCGTCTTTGCTGGCGCGCAGGAAACGGCGTTGCCCTTCGAGGCCATCACGACGACCGCCGACCTGAACTCGCGACTCAAGACGGCCGGCAAGGTCGCCATGCTCGATTTCTACGCGGACTGGTGCGTGTCGTGCAAGGAAATGGAGCGCTTCACGTTCAGCGATCCGAAGGTCAAGGCGCGCCTCGGGCAGATGGTGCTGTTGCGCGCCGACGTCACGGCGAACACGCCCAACGACAAGGCGCTGCTCAAGCGCTTTCGACTGTTCGGTCCGCCGGGTATCGTCTTCTTCGACGCGAACGGCCGGGAGATCGAGAGCGTGCGCGTGATCGGGTATCAGCCGCCGGAGAAATTCATCCAGTCACTCGACCTCGCGGCGGACGCCCGCCTCTGAGCGCGGAAATCCGCCCTCAGCTCGCCGCCTTGATCCAACCCGCCGCGTCGAGCGCGAAATACGTCAGAATGCCGTCCGCTCCGGCGCGCTTGAACGCGAGCAGCGCTTCCATTGCGCACTGCTTCTCGGCGAGCCAGCGATTCTTGAACGCCGCCTTCAGCATCGAATATTCGCCGCTTACCTGATAGACATAGGTCGGCGCCTTGTACTCGTCCTTCACGCGCCTCACGATGTCGAGGTAAGGCATACCAGGCTTGACCATCACCATATCGGCACCTTCCTGCAGGTCGAGCCCGACTTCCCACAACGCCTCGTCGCTGTTCGACGGATCCATCTGGTAGGTGAGCTTGTTTCCCTTGCCGAGGCTGGCCGCCGAACCGACCGCGTCGCGAAACGGGCCGTAAAAACCCGACGCGTACTTAGCGGAGTACGCCATGATGCGCGTGTGGATGAATTGATTCTGCTCGAGGGTGGCGCGGATGCGGCCGATGCGGCCGTCCATCATGTCCGAAGGCGCAACGATGTCGACGCCGGCCTGCGCCTGGATCAGTGCCTGTCGCTCGAGCACGGCGAGAGTCTCGTCGTTGACGATGTAACCGTCGTCGTCGATCAAGCCGTCCTGGCCGTGGCTGGTGTAGGGATCGAGCGCGACATCGGTTATGACGCCCAGTTCCGGGAACTTCTTCTTCAGGAGGCAGATTACCCGGGGCACGAGTCCCTCGGGATTGGTCGCTTCCTTGCCGTCCGGCGTCTTCAGGGCGGGCTCGATCGCGGGAAATAGCGCCATCGCCGGCACTCCGAGCTTTAGGCACCGCTCGGCAACGGCAAGCAGCTTGTCGGCCGTATACCGGTAGACCCCCGGCATCGACGGTATCGCCTGGGTCCGGTGCCTGCCATCGATCACGAAGACCGGATAGATGAGATCGTTTGCGGTGAGCACATGCTCGCGCATCAGCCTGCGCGAGAAGTCATCGCGCCGCATGCGTCGCATCCGCACTGCGGGAAAGCTGCCGTACACCTGCATGACGACTCCTTCTTACTAAGTGGATCAAACGCTTATCGCCCGATCGCGGCCCTCCGGGAACCTTTCTGTTCGCCGGCACTCCTATGCATTAGACGGCTTCGGCCGTCTCCCGCTTCTCCTCCCTGAGCGGGGTGCCTTAAACCTTAAGGCATTTTGCCCCGGGCTGATTTCCCCTTTTGGCCCGGGGGCTTTTATTTCCAGACCCCCGGTCCTGCCGGGGGTTTTCATTTCGGCTCCAGCCATGGTCGAAGCGCCGCTGCGGCCTCTTCGATGCCCGTCTTCCTCAGGCCCGAGAACAGCTGCACGGAAGCGCCGGGAAGGAGTGCTGCGACGTCGATTTCTACCTGCCGCAATACTCTCGTCGCCGCCTCGCGCGAGAGTTTATCCGCTTTGGTCAGGAGCACGTGCACGGGCTTTTTCGTGGGGCGAAACCAGGCCAGGAGCCTGCGATCGAGCTCGGTCACGGGATGACGCACGTCCATGACCACCACTAGGCCGCGGAGCGGAAAACGCGCCTTCAGGTAGCCGCCTAGGAGCTTTTCCCAGGGGCTGCGCACCGCTTCGGGGACCTTGGCATAGCCGTAGCCGGGAAGATCGACGATGAAGCGTTCCGCGCCGAGCGCGTAGTAGTTGATGAGCCTAGTCCGTCCCGGGGTCTTGCTGACCTGAGCCATGCGGCGCCCGATGAGGGCGTTGATGGCGCTCGACTTGCCCGTGTTCGAGCGGCCCGCAAAGGCGATCTCGGCGGCACTTGCCGGCGCCTGCTCGAGCGAGGCAACGCTTTTCAGGAAGGTCGCGCTGCTGAAAAACGACATGGGGTCTGGGACAAATTTGCTAGAATATCAGCCTTTTGAGCGAAGATTCGCGGAGGGAAACGGGCATGAGGCGAGCATGGGCGCTGGTAGGTCTTCTGATTTGCGCCACGCCGCTCGCCGGGGCAGAGCCCGCCTCCAAAGCCGATCCGGCCAAGGGGAGAAGCATCGCCGGCAAGGTCTGCGCGGCGTGCCACGGCGCAGACGGCAACAGCCCGACGCCGGCTAATCCGAAGCTGGCGGGTCAGATTCCCGAATACATCGAGAAGCAGCTCGGCAATTTCAAATCGGTTCAGGGCAGGAAGGCCGAGCGGGAAAACCCCATTATGGGCGGCATGGCTGCCGGGCTCTCGACTGACGACGTGCGCGACGTCGCCGCGTACTTCGGCGCGCAAACGCCCAAGCCAGGGACCGCGAGACACCCTGAGACAGTTGCCTTGGGCCGAAAGATCTGGCGTGGGGGCGATATCGCCAAAGGCCTTCCCGCGTGCGCGGCGTGCCATGGAGCAGCCGGCGCTGGATTGCCCGCGCAATATCCGCGCCTTGCGGGTCAGTATCCCGAGTACGTAGAAGCTCAACTCAAGGCGTTCCGGGCCAGCGACCGGAGGAACGACGCAAACAAGGTGATGCAGTCGATCGCCGCGAAGATGAGCGACCCGGAAATTCGCGCGGTGGCCGACTATATTTCCGGCCTGCGCTGAGATCGTTTCCTCCGCTCTCGCCGCCCCCTTTCGCTTTCCTGCAGGCTGGCCGGCACGAACCGGTCTGGAATAAATCTTCCGCGGCGCGCGTTTGTATCGCGCGGATATGGTCCTGCGGAGAGGGGAATAGTGAATTGGTACCAGGTCGCGTGTGTGCAGACCCGGGACGGGAGGGCCGTCCCCGGGAAAATTTGGCGCGGGCTAGAATGCGCCCTGCATGGATCGCAGGCTCATCATCGAGCACATACCCAGGTTGCGCCGCTACGCCCGAGCGCTCGTCGGTGATCGCTATGTCGCAGACGACTTGGTGCAGGACACGCTGGAGCGCGCCTGGAACAAGTTCTACCTCTGGCGTCCCGGAAGCGACCTGAGGGCGTGGCTGTTCACGATCATGCATAACGTGTTCGTCAATCAGGCGAGGCGGCGCCGCTACGAAATCGAGCAGGCCATGGACGAGTTGCCTGCGGTTGCGGTTCGCGCGACCCAGGGCGAGCAGCTCGAACTGCAGGACGTCGACCGCGCCCTGCGTTCGCTTTCGGCCGAGCAGCGCGAGGTCGTCTTGCTGGTTGCTGTCGAGCAGCTCACCTATGAGCAAGTCAGCCGCGCCCTGGACATTCCCATCGGGACGGTCATGTCACGCCTTTCACGGGCGCGGGAACGCATGCGACAGCTTCTCGGCGGCCAGACTGTGGTGCCCCTGAAAGTCGTGAAATGAAGCCGGTCTCGGAAATCGAATTGCATCGCTACGTCGACGGCGGGCTCTCCGCCGAGCAGTCGGCGGAGGTGGACGCCTGGCTTCGCGTCCACCCAGAGGACGCCGACCGGGTGCGGGCGTACGCCGAGCAGAACACGTTGCTGCGCTCGCTGTACAGCCCGGTACTCGAAGAACCCGTCCCCTCGGCCCTTCTCGCCGTGCACCCTCGCGCGTGGCGCCGCCATGCGGTCGCGGCGGTGCTGTTCGCGCTCGGGATCGGGCTCGGGTGGCTCGTCCGGGGGGCGTTCATCACCCCGCAGGTGGTTCCAGTGTCCTTGGCGCGGCTCGCGGCCACGGCGCACGTGGTCTATGCGCCCGAGGTACGCCATCCGGTAGAGGTGACCGCGCAGGATGAGGATCACTTGGTAGGGTGGCTGTCGAAAAGGCTGGGAACTACCCTCAAGGCTCCCAAGCTCGCTCCGCTGGGGTTCGAGCTCGTCGGCGGACGGTTGCTTTCGGGTCCGCAAGGGCCGGTTGCGCACTTCATGTACCAGGACGCGCGCGGCCAGCGCCTGACGCTCTACGTTTCCAGGCAGCGAGGAGAGCCGCGCGACACCGCTTTCCGATTCAGCCAAGAAGGCCGGATCTCCGTCTTCTACTGGGTCGACGGGAACTTCGGGTACGCGCTTTCCGGCGAGATGAAGAGGGACCAGCTTCTTCAGGTCGCCGAAGTGGTCTACAAGCAGCTCAACCCCTAGTCGGCAGGGCGGGGCTGGTCCGGGCGGTGTGGGCAGCGCGCCGGAGCGCGAACCGCTGCTGGAGGCGTTCGAAGTACAGGAACACGACCGGCGTGATGTAGAGCGTCAGGAACTGCGAGAGCACCAAGCCGCCCACCACGGCCAGCCCCAGAGGCATGCGCGCCCCGCCTCCCGCGCCGAATCCGATCGCGATCGGAAGGCTGCCCATGAGCGCGGCCATCGTGGTCATCATGATCGGGCGGAAGCGGACCAGCCCCGCCTGAAAGATCGCTTCCTCCGGCGATTTGCCTTCCTTGCGCTGCGCCTCGATCGCAAAGTCGATCATCATGATCGCGTTCTTCTTCACGATGCCGACCAGCATGATGATGCCGACGAATGCGTACATGTTGAGTTCGATGCCGAACGCCATCAGCGTGAGCAGCGCGCCCAACCCCGCGGTCGGCAGGCCGGAAAGAATCGTGAGCGGATGAATAAAGCTCTCGTAGAGGATTCCCAGCACCAGGTAGATGACCAGGATCGCCATCCCCAGCAGCATCCCCAGGCTTCCCATCGAGGATTGGAACTGCTCTGCCGCGCCCCCGAAGGCAGTGGTGATGGTCGAGGGAAGGGTGTTGGCTGCCAGCGTCTTGACTTGATCCAGCGCCTTGCCCAGCGATGCACCCGGAGCGACGTTGAAGGAGATGGTGACCGAGGGAATCTGTCCGTTGTGGTTGACCGAGAGCGGTCCCAGGCTAGTGGTCATCTTCACGAAGGTGTCGAGCGGAACCATCTTGCCGTCGGCCGAGCGCACGTACAGCAGCGACAGGGTGGAAGGCTCT
>DATEGT010000179.1:0-3335 GCA_035280025.1 Burkholderiales bacterium
GGTAGAACAGCAGCGCATCGATCGGCACCCGCGTCCAGGTGATGTCGCCGTTGTCCGCCGAAACCCGCTGGTACTTGTAGTTCACCGTGCCCACGAACTCGATGTTCTTGTCGTCGTTCATCACCGAGATCCCGCCGCCGACGTAGAGACCCTCGTTGGCCCGGATGGACTCCGTGTCGCCGTTGGTGAAGGTCACGGTCACGAGCTTGTCCCCGCCGGTGTCGTAGCCGGCGACGAATACCGGCCTGATATCCGCCGCGCCCGAGACGGCCGGGACGACGAACAATGCGGCGAGCGCGAACGCGATTGCAGCCTGGATCGTTCCTCTTGCGGTCATTTTGAGTCTCCCTTTCTCCGCTATGGTGCGGATTGCGCGATGATCGCCCAAGACCGGCCCGACGTCCACTCCGGAGCCCCTAGCGCAGCTTGGTGATCTTGGACAGCAGGTCCTTCTCGTTCACCGGCTTGAGGATGTAGTCCTTCGCGCCCTGGCGCACGCCCCAGATCCGGTCGGTCTCGAGATTCTTGCTGGTGCAGAGGATGACGGGGATGTGCTTCGTCGCCTCGTCGCGGGTGATCGCGCGGGTGGCCTGGAAGCCGTCCATGTCGGGCATGACCACGTCCATCAGGATCATGTCGGGCTTCTCGGCTTTCGCCTTCTCGATCGCCTCCTTGCCGCTCGAGGCGAGGGTGCACTGGTAGCCGTGCCGTGCGAGCATCTCGCTCAAGCCGTGGCGGTTGGTGGCGGAGTCGTCGACGATGAGTATCTTCCTGACCGGCATGGCGCATTCGGTGATTCGCGATGCGGCATTCTACTGCACGCGACGCCCGCCTCGGCGGCAAAAGGCCACGGCGGCGATTCGATGCTAGGATTCGCGGCCATGGCGCGCGCGCTCACTTTCGGTCTCTGCCTGCTTCTGGCGCTCTTCGCGGAACCGGCTGCGGCCCAGACCCTGCTGCGCATCTCCACGCCCGCGGTGCCGGACGACTGGCACGTCAAGATGCTCTACGTCTTCAAGGACGATCTCGAGAAGGCCGCGCCGCGCCGCTTCGACGTTCAGGTTCACCACTCCGGGACGCTCTTCAGGCAGGGCGCCGAGGTGGTCGCCATGCAGCGCGGCAACCTCGAGATGGCGCTGCTCTCGATGCAGGACATCGCGCGCCAGCTTCCCGAGTACTCGATCTTCACCGCGGGATATCTCATCCGCGATCCGGCGCACCTCCGGAAGGTGTGGGGCGGGCCGATCGGCGAGGAAGTGCGCAAGCGGGTCGCCTCCGGGATGGGCATCGAGCTGCTGCAGGTCGCATACCTGGGGACTCGCGAGCTGGGACTGCGCGAGCCCAGGGCGGTGAGGACGCCCGCGGATCTCGCGGGGGTGAAGCTGCGCATGCCCGCCTCGAAGGAATGGCTGTTCCTCGGCCAGGCTCTCGGCGCGAGCCCGACGCCGCTCGCCTTCCCCGAGGTCTATCTGGGGCTGAAAACGGGGACCATCGACGGCCAGGACAACCCGCTGCCGACGCTCAGGTCGGCCAAGTTCTACGAGGTGACCCGGGAGATCGTGCTGACCGGGCACCTCGTCGACTCGCTGCAGCTCGCCGTCGCGGAGAAGACCTGGACCGCGCTCGCGCCCGCGGACCGGGCGGCGGTGAAGGCGGCGGCCGCCAGGGCGGCGAAGTTCAACGACGACAACCGCGAGCGCGAGGAGAGCGAGCTGCTCGATTTCTTCCGCGCCCAGGGCATCGCGATCACGACGCCCGACGTCGACTCGTTCAGGAAGACGGTGCAGGCCGCGTACCTGAAGTCCGAGTACGCGCAGAAGTGGCCCCGGGGCCTGCTTGAGCGCATCAACGCCGTCAAGTAGCCTCGCCGCGCGCCTCGCGCGCTGGGCCGACCGGATCGGGGCCGCGCTGTTCGCGGCGATGTTCCTCGCCCTCGTCTTCCAGGTGGTCTTCCGCTTCGTGTTCGACAAGCCCGCCGCCTGGACCGAGGAGCTGGCGACGATCGCCTACGTCTGGGTGATCTTCTGGGGATGCGCGTTCTCGGTGCCGCTCGCCGCCCACGTCGCGGTCGATTTCATCGTGCCGCGCTTCGCGCCGCGGGTGCGCCGGGCGCTGTACGCGCTCGGGCTCGCCGCGCTCGGCGGTCTGTTCCTGTGGGCGCTGCCCGGCGTCGCCGACTACCTGCGCTTCATGCTGCGCGAGCGCACGCCGGTGCTCGACCTCCCGTTCGGGATCGTCTACTCGATCTTCCTCGCCGCGGTCGCGATGGTCGCGCTGCGCTGCCTCGCCGGGATCGTCCGCCCGCGGCCATGAGCGCCGCCTTCTGGCTGATGATCGCGGCGTTCGTCGGCATCGCGCTGCTGCGCGCGCCGATCGGCCTCGCGATGATCGCGGGCTGCATAGCCTACCTGGGGGCGACCGGCCGCGATATGGGCCTCGCCGCCGAGCAGATCCTGAACAGCCTCTTCGGCAGCTTCGTCCTGATCGCCGTGCCGATGTTCATCTTCGCCGCCAACGTGATGAACGTCGGGTCGCTCTCCGAGCGCATCTACGGGCTCGCGCACGCGCTCATGGGGCGGTTCCGCGGCGGCCTCGCCCACGTCAACGTGCTCGCGAGCGTGATCTTCTCCGGCATGAGCGGCAGCGCGATCGCCGACGCGGTCGGGCCCGGCATGGTCGAGATCGAGATGATGTGCAAGGACGGAAAGTACTCGCGTCCCTTCGCCGTCGCGGTGAGCGCGGCCTCCGCGACGATCGGCCCGATCATCCCGCCCTCGATCCCGATGGTGTTGTACGCGCTCGTCTCCGGAGCCTCGGTGGGCGCGCTCTTCATCGGCGGCATCGTCCCGGGGCTGCTCATGGCCGCTTCCATGATGCTGGTGATCGCGTGGGTCGGGCGCAAGCGGAATTTTCCCGAGGAAGCGCCGGTTCCCCTGCGCGAGATCCCGCGGATATTCGTCCGGACCCTCCTGCCCCTGCTCATGCCGGTGGTGCTGCTCGGAGGCATCTACTCCGGCGCGTTCACGCCGACGGAAGCCGCCGCGGTGGCGGCGCTCTACGCCCTGGTGCTCGCGCTCGCCGTCTATCGCGTGCTCGACTGGAAAGGCCTGGTGTCCGTGCTCGCCGACAGCGCGCGCTCGACCGCCGTGGTCAGCGTCATCATCTGCGGCGCCTTCCTGCTGAACTACGTGCTCGCGACCGAGCAGGTCCCGGAGCGCGTCGCCGCATGGTTCGCCTCGCTCCACATGGGACCGCTGGGCTTCATCGTCGTCGCGAACCTGGTGTTCCTCGTGCTCGGCTGCCTGCTCGACACGACGACGCTGCTCCTGGTGCTC